>DATBSD010000035.1:0-2824 GCA_036559965.1 Candidatus Limnocylindrales bacterium | reverse complement strand
CCGGTTGGCCTTCCGATTGACCTCCAGGATCTTGAGCCGCATCTTGCGCCCGACGAAGGGCTGCAGCTTCTCGGCGATCTCCTGGGCCGCGTCGCGTGGCTGGTCGTTCTGTGGTCGGCGCGGGAAATCGACGATCTGGCTGATGGGCACGAAGCCGCGGATGCCGCAGTCGACGATGAGGCCGCCCTTGTTGTGGTCGATGACCGGGGCCTCGATGATGACGCCGGCGTCGAACTGCTCCTGCATCGAGCGCCACTTGCGCTCCAGACCGGCTCGCCGCAGCGAGAGGACCGCATGGCCCTCGTTCGATTCGGGCTGCAGGACGTAGACCAGGACGGTGTCGCCGATCTCGAGCGCGGGCTGCGATTCCGCGTTCCGCCCGTAGAGCTCGCGATTGCTCACGACGCCCTCGGACTTGGCGCCGATGTCGACGAGGATCTCGTCCTTGTCGATGCGGACAACGGTGCCCTCGACGACATCGCCATGCTTGAAGCTGCGGATATCACCGCTCTGCTCGTTGAGCAGCTCCTCCATGGTCGTCGGCTCGGGACCCAGGTCGCGCTTCGGCTCGGCCTCGGCGGCCGGCGCGGCGGCCAGCTCGCTGGCATCGATGCTGGCGCTGATCGCCTCGGCCGCGACGCCGGCAGCTTCGTCTGCTTCATCGGCCTCGGCATTGGCGACGGCATCGGCAAGCACGGCGACCTCGACCGCATCCTCGGCCCGAGTCTCGGCGACGAAGGCTTCGGCGGCGGCCTCGTCGGCAACTTCACGGGCCTCGCCGGCCTCCTCGACGATCTCGACGGCCACGGCCTCCGCGACGACCGCCTCGACGACTGCCTCCTCGGCGACCTCGTGGGCGACATACGCCTCTGCGGCGGCCTCGTCGGCGATCTCGACCGATTCGTCGGCTTCGACGACGGCTTCGCCGACCAGCTCGAGGGGCATCTCGTCGTCGGTCAGGACCAGCTCGGCGACCGCTTCGGCGGACTTGGCGTGCTCGGCGGCCTCGACGGCGACGGTCTCTGTCTCAGCGGCCTGATCGACGGCGGCCTCGGCCACGACATCCGCCTCGAGGGCGACCTCGACCGCGATCTCGGCGACGACCTCGTCGGCGGCGGCCTCTTCGGCGTCCTCCTCGGCCACGGCCTCGGCGACGGCGGCCTCATCGACCGCCTCGACGGCCTCGACCTCGATGACCTCGGCGACCTCGTCGGCCGCGACCGCCTCTTCGGCGGCGCTGATGGCCTCGCCGACGGCCTCCTCTGCGATCGCGTCGTTGTCGGTGGTGGCGGGCTCGTCCACGGCGACGGCCGCGGCGCGCTTCTCGTCAGCCCGTGCCGTGGCGTCCTTCGCCTCGGCGGCCGGCTCGCTCCCGCCCTGCTTCTCTGCGGTCAATGTGGTGGTCTCCTTCGGGTCGATCTCCTGCCGGGACGTAGCAAGGCCCGAGCGACACGCTCGGGCCGTCATCCGTCGGAGGTGGGTCGTCCGTGTCCCGTCGGGCTCGTCAGACTCCTTCGTCGCAGGTCGGCTCGCGCGTGGCATGGCGCTGGCCCCGGAAGGGCCCGCGCATACTACCACGCACCTTTGAGCAGCCACAACGAGGGAGAGAGGCCGTCGACGGGTGCCTGAGCTGCCGGATATCGCCATCCTGACCGATGCCTTCCAGGCTGCCCTGGCGGGACGCACGCTCGTCGCCTCCGAGGCCCCGCAAACACTCGTCGTTCGCGGCACGCCGGCCGAGCTGGCAGCCCTCTCGGGCCAGGTCCTGGAGTCGGTGACCCGGCGCGGCAAGTTCATCGTGCTCCAGCTCGATGGCGACCGGATCATCGTCAATGCCATGCTCACCGGGCGCTTGGGGCTGGGTGCGCCGGGCTCGAAGGCGCTGACTTCGACGGCCTGGGTCGTGCGCTTCGACGGTCGCAGCGGGGCGCCTGATCAGTCGGCGGCTTGGACCGTCGACGCGGCGTGGCTGCCCGTCGACGGGGAGGCCATCGAGCTCCGCTACCGCGACCCGACGCGGATGGGCAAGATCTACCTTGTGCCGCAAAGCGTGACGCGGGCGGTGGCCGGCTGGGACGAGCTCGGGCCCGACGCCGATGACCCCGAGCTCGACCTGGCCACCTGGCGAGCCCGCATCCAGCGCCACCGCGGCGAACTGAAGAACCTGCTGCGCGACCAGTCGTTCGTGGCCGGCATCGGCAACGGCTACAGCGACGAGATCCTGTGGACGGCCGGCCTGGCCCCCTTCCGCAAGCGCTCGACGCTGGCTCCGGAGGAGGTCGATCGCCTGTACGACGCGACGAGGAGCACGCTGGCCTGGGCCATCGATGAGCTACGGCGCCGCGTGCCGCCCGCCTTCGAGGTCGAGGTGCGGGACTTCTTGCACGTGCACCGGAAGGGTGGCCAGCCATGTCCTCGCTGTGGGACCACCATCAGCGAGATCGCGCCCGGCGGTTTCGTGACCAGCTTCTGCCGCGGCTGTCAGCGCTGAGGTTCGTGCCTTCTGACGGTTCGTGCCTCGCGAGCCTAGGGGAGGCGCAGGATCTGGCCGGTCCGGAGGTGGCTCGCGTCGCTGATGTTGTTGAGGCGCTTGAGGGCGGCGACGGTGGTGCCGAAGCGCGAGGCGATGCCACTCAGTGTGTCGCCTGATCTGACCTTGTAGCGGCGCGTGGCGGCGGGCTTGGCCGTCGGCTTCGGCGGCTTGGCTGGGGCGGCGCTGGGCGGAGGACTGGGCGTCGAAGTCGCCGGCAACGATGGTGAGGCGGGCAACGTCGCCAGCGCCCCGGTCGGCCGTGCCAGGGCGGCCGGCGTCGTCGCTCCCGGG
>DATBSD010000034.1:0-34784 GCA_036559965.1 Candidatus Limnocylindrales bacterium | reverse complement strand
TGGTGATGGCCAGGATCTGCTCGAAGGTCAGGTTGTCAAGCGTCCACTGCTGGGTCACGAGCGACGCATCACCCTCGACCATGGCCACCCTGGCCAGATCCTGGTCGCTGTTGTCGACGTCGTCGTCGGGCGTGACCTTCTCGAGATCGAAGGCCTGGTCCTGGAGCGCGTGGGTGTACTCGTGCGCGATGGTCACGCGCTCGAGCGGCCCGAAGTCGGCGCCGCGCTGGACGACGGCCATCGTGTCGGCCTCCTCGTCGTAGTAGCCCAGGACCTGGTCGCCGAGCAGGTCGAGCTGGGTCTGTCGCAGATCGGTGCCCGCCGGGAAGAAGCCCAGGCGCTCACCGAGGCGAGCGGCCGCCGCGTACTCCTCGGCCGTCGCCGCCTCGTCGATGACACGTTCGAAGTCGAGCCTCGCGGCTGCCTCGTCGACGACCCGGTTGGGCACGCTCGCCGGCTCGAGCTGGCGGAGCGCGGGCACGGAGGCCTCGATGGTCTCGACCTGCGCCTCGATCTGAGCCGGGCTGAGGGTCACGACCGGTGTCGGCTCGGCCGTCGGGCCGGTCGCCTGGCCGCTGGGGCTCGGATCGCCGGCCCCGGCGGAGGCGGTCGGCTCGACCGTCGGCGCGGCGCAGCCGAAAGCGGCGAGGCCGATGGCGAAGAGGATGGCGGTCGTACGGCTGATCTGTCGGGTCGGCATCGGGCGATGGTAGACGCGCTCGGTGGCGTTCCGGCCTGGCCAAGGTGTCGGTTTCTTCACCGTCTGCGCGCTTGGACCTGAATCGTCTGGGTCTACCGTTCGAGTCGTCGGAACCGAGATCACTCTCAGTTCCCTCTCCCTCCCTCCGAACGGGGGACGCCGATTGGGCAGGCGTCCCCCGTTCTTTCGTGTCTGGCACAATCGACCTCGTGGAGATCACCTGGTACGGCGGCACCTGCGTCCGACTGCGGGGCAAGGAAGGCACCATCGCGGCCGACGCCTACCCCTCCGTCGTGGGACCCACCGGACGAGGCCTGACGGCCGACATCGTGACCTACAGCCACCCCGACCCGAACCCGCTCCCGGTGCGCGGCAAGGCCCGCAAGGGTGTCGCCGACGGCGTCGTTCGACCGACCAGCCTGGAGCCCGCCTTCCAGCTCGATCGACCGGGCGAGTACGAGATCCATGACGTGCTCGTCAACGGCGTGGCGACCTACCGCGATGCGGACCGGGGTACCGAGCGCGGCGGCAACGTGAGCTTCGTCTACGAGCTCGACGGCCTCCACACCGTTCACCTCGGCGACATCGGCCACACCCTGACCGAGGGCATGATCGGCGAGATCGGGGCCGTCGAGGTCGTCGTCGTACCCATCGGCGGCCAGATCGCCGCCGCCCGTGCGGCCGAGCTCGTCGCCCAGCTCGACGCCAACCTCGTCGTGCCCATCCCGGTCGGCGAGGACGAAGCCGCCTGCGAGCGCGAGCTGGCCACCTTCCTCCACGAGATGGGTGTCCAGCAGCGACCCGAGCCACAGGCGAAGCTGACCGTGAGCATCTCGTCCGTGCCCCAGGAGCTGACCCTCGTGCTGCTCGAGTCGCGCGGCAAGACCGCCGCCTAGACAGCTCCGCCGACCGGTCGAGGACGCGGCGGCCTAGCTCCGAGCGAGCACGACGCGACCGCCCTTGACGACGACGCGGGCCAGATCGGCGCCCAGCCAGTAGGGCAGCAGCTCGTGCGACGGCACGTCCCAGATGACGAGGTCGGCCATATGTCCTTCGTCGAGCGTGCCGTGGGTCTCGCCCAGGCCGATGGCGTGGGCGGCGTTGACGGTCACCGCGGCGAGCGCCTCGGACGGCGTCATGTGCAGCCGCAGGACGGCCAGCGAGAGCACGATCTGGAGATTCGGCGTCGGCGAGGTGCCGGGGTTGAAGTCGCTGCCGAGGGCCACCGGGACACCACGATCGATGAGCACGCGAGCCGGCGCGTCATGCTCCTTCATGAGCACCAGGCTCGTCGCGGGCAAGAGCGTGGCAACGACCGGCTGCTCGGACCCGGCGGCCGTGACGAGCGCCGCGATGCCCTCGCGCGACGGCGCCGCGAGATGATCGGCCGATACCGCGCCGACGGCCGCCGCCAGCTGGGCGCCGCCCGAGGGCACCAGCTCGTCGGCGTGGAGACGGAGCGCGAGACCATGGCGCCGACCGGCTTCGAGCACGCGGCGGGACTGCTCGACGCTGAACACGCCGCGCTCGCAGAAGACGTCACAGAACCTGGCCACGCCCTGAGCTTCGACGGCCGGCAGCTGCCGCTCGACGACGTCCGCGACATAGGCCTCGGCGCCCGCCCGGCGGCCGCTGTACTCGGGTGGCACGGCATGGGCGCCGAGGTAGGTGGGCACGATCTCGATGGGGCCCTCCGCGCCGAGGCGAGCGGCGATGTCCAGCAATCGGAGCTCGGTCGTCGTGTCCAGGCCGTAGCCTGACTTCGCCTCGATGGTCGTGACGCCGTGGCCGAGCATCTCGTCGAGCCAGCGCCGGCCATGGGCGTGGAGTGTCTCGTTGCTCGCGGCGCGCGTCCGGGTGACGGTCGAGAGGATGCCGCCACCGGCAGTCAGGATCTCGATGTAGCCGGCGCCCTGCTGGCGGAGCCGGACCTCGGCCTCGCGAGTGCCCGCGAAGAGGAGGTGTGTATGCGGGTCGATGAGACCGGGCGTGACCGTGCCGCCGCGCGCATCGAGGGTCGCGAAGCGCTTCTCGTCGAGGCCAAGGCCGCGGATGCGCTGCATCACATCGGGCAACGCTCCGACGGCCAGGATGCGACCCTCCCAGGCGGCCACGGCGGGTGCCAGGCGACCGGTCGGATCGGCCGCCCGATCGTCGCTCAAGGCTGCGACGTCGTCCTGTGCCGAGCCGACGCGCAAGCCGCCGGCCATCGTCACGACCTCGGCGGCGCCGCGGATGAGGAGACCCGGCGCGGGCGCTTCCGCACCGCCGGGCAAAACGCGCAGCGTCAACCGGCTGCCGTCGCCCGAGTGGCGGCCTCGAGGCGCAGCTCGAGCGCCATCGTCGGCTCGAAGTCGCGGATGGCGAGCGCCTCGGCGGCGATCCGCAGCCGCTCGGCGATGGGCACGCTCGGCGCCACGGCGAGGTGGTCGGCAACCTCCACCAGCGCCGCCAGCGGTGCCAGCCCGATGAGCTCCGACTCACGCAGGGCGACGCCCTCGGCGGCGGCCAGGTCGCGCACGGTCTCCCAGACCAGCCAGATGGGCGTGACGGTGTGGTCGAGCAGGTTCATCGACACCTGCGCGCGCTGCAGGTCGTCGAGGTAGAGACCGAGCGCCTGGACGCGTGGCAGGCCGCCCGACCGCTCGCGGATACGGTGAGCGATGCGCTTGGCGAGGTCGACGTCGCTCGTCTCGAGGTTGATGTTGTACGCGATGAGGAACGGCCGCGCGCCGACGGCCATCGCGCCGGCCGTGGCATGCATGGCTGCCGGCCCGAAGTCCGGCTCCCGACCGAGATGCCCGATCTCGGTCTTGAGGCCCTCGTATTGGGGCTTGCGGATGTCCGCCAGGACGACACGCTCCGAGCGCGTCGCAGCGCGGGCGTAGAGGTAGACGGGCAGCCCGAAGCGCTCGGCGACGTGAGCACCGAAGCGACGCGCCAGCTCGATGCACTCGTCCATCGTCGACTCGCCGAGCGGCACGAAGGGCACGACGTCGACGGCGCCGATGCGCGGATGCTGACCCTCGTGGCGCTCCATGTCGATGCGCTCGATGGCGACCTCGACAGCCGCCTCCATGGCCACCGCGACGGCCTCGGCGGGGCCGGCGAAGGTGAGCACGCTCCGGTTGTGGTCGACGTCCGAGGTGCGATCGAGCAGCTGGACGGCGGGCGTCGTCGCGACGGCGTCCGCGAGCGCGTCGACGACCTCTGCTCGGCGCCCCTCGCTGAAGTTCGGCACGCACTCGACGAGCTTGGCCATGCGCCGCAGTGTACGGCCGCGCCGGTCGCCGATGGTGGCCTGGTCCCTCGGTCAGGCTACTCGGTCACCGTGAGGGCGCCCTTCATGCCGGCCTCGAGATGGCCGGCCAGGCGGCAGACGTACTCGTATGCCCCGGCAGCCAGGTCGACCGTCAGGGTCTGGGTCAGCCCAGGCACCAGACCTTCGATCTCATCGATGACGGTGTCGCCCTGCATGAGCTCGAACTCGTGCTCGATGGTCCCGCTGTTCGAGACCTCGAAGCTGACCGATCCGCCAGGCACCGTGAGGGTCGAGGGCGTGAAGGCGAATTCGGTCGTCGTGACGGCGACCGTCCCGGCTCCAGGCGCAGCCGATCCTGGTGGCTGACTTCCGGTCGCCGCGCCGGAACAGCCGGTCAGCGCGACCGCCAGGACCACCACGGCGCCGGCGGTGGCTGCGGATGGCACCAGTCTGGCCCGCAGCCGGTCGCCGTACAGGAAGAGCGTCAAGACGGGCAGGAGGTAGAGCAGGTAGGCGGCGACTTCGAGCGTCGTCGGCTGCGAGCGGTAGCCGAACAGGCCTGCCAGCAGCGCGCCGAGCACGCTCGTCTCCGGCAATACCCCACCAAGGTCGAAGACGACCGGCGTCACCGGCAGCAGGCCACCTTCGGTGAACTCGGCGACCGCGAACGACATGAGGCCAGCGGCGACGAAGATGATGAGCACGCCCGTGATGGTGAAGAAGCGCCGCAGATCGAGCCGCAAGGCGCCCCGGAAGAAGAGCCAGCCGACGACGACCGCCGCGAAGAGCCCGAGCACGGCGCCGACGAGCGCCTCGATGACCAGGGTGTTGGCGGTCGACGCCGCCGAGCTCAACAGCGCGAGCAGGAAGAGGGCCGTCTCGACACCCTCGCGCAGGACCGCCACGAACGCCAACCCGACCAACGCGCGGGTGCTGCCTGACGCCAACGCGATGTCGGCGCGGGTCTCCAGCTCGCCCTTGATGAGACGCCCCTGGCGGCGCATCCAGAAGATCATCCACGTCAGGACGGCGACCGCGATGAGCGCGGCGAGCCCCTCCATCGGCTCCTTGAGCGCGAGCGGCAAGCGGCCGATGGTCGCGAAGATGAGCACGCCGATGGTGACCGAGAGGGCGATCGCGGCCGCGACGCCGAGGGCGACGGGCCGCAACGCATCGCGCCGACCGATCTTGATCAGGTAGGCCGCCACGATGCCCACGATGAGGGCGGCCTCGAGGCCCTCGCGAAGCAGGATGACGAATGCTGCGATCACGCTTGCCACTCCGTTGCTCGGGCTACTCGACCGACAATCCCGACCGGGCGGGTCGGGATTTCCGTCATCCTAGCCCGGTCGTCCGTCGTCGGTCAAGTGGCCTTGACTGACGAGGTCAGGGCCGCCTGAACCGCGTCCAGCCCGCGCGGCCGGGGTACCATCGCCCGACCGATGACGACCCATGCGACCGAGCACCAGCACCCGCTGACCGAGGCCGCGCAGGGGTACCTGCTGGCGCTTCGCGTGATGACCGAGGGCGGCGCCACGACGCTCGTCTCGGCGCTCGCGCGGCAGCTCGGGGTCTCGACGCAGGCGGCTTCGGAGATGGTCGGCAAGCTGGTCGCTGACGGTCTCGTGGCGGCCGGGCCGGAGCGCGATCTGTCGCTCACAGCGGCCGGGCGTTCGGCCGCCGAGACGATCTTCCGCCGGCACTCGCTGCTCGAATGGCTGCTCATCAAGGTCATCGGCCTCGGCTGGGCCGAGTCCGACGAGGAGGCCGGCCGATTGCAGGGTTCCGTCTCGCCGCGAGTCGAAGCGGCCATCGACGAGCTGCTCGGCCATCCGCCGACCTGCCCGCACGGCAACCCCATCGACGCCGAATCGGCGCGCACGCGGCCGAAGGGCATCCGACTGTCGGAGGTCGAAGCGGGCAGCGACGTCACCATCCTGCGCATCACGGAGATGGCCGAGGAGGATCGCGAGTTGCTCGAGTACCTCGAGGCCCAGGACCTCGTGCCCGGCACGCACGCGACGGTCGTCGAGGTCTCGACCGGCCGTGACTCGTTGACCATCGAAGGCCCTCGCGGCCGTGGCTCGCTCGGCCTTCGCCCGGCCGCCCTCATCCGCGTCCTGCCCGGCCAAGCTGACCCTGGCCTTTTCCACGAGGTGCCCGGCCACCCGTGAGCGAGCCGGTCGTCCTCGACGCGGCGCCCATCGGCGTTGAGGAGATCGTGCGCATCGCCGGTGGCGCCGGTGTCCGCCTGACCGAGGTGGCCGAGGCGCGGGTGCGTGCGTCGCGCGCCGTCGTCGAGGAGCATCTCGCACGGCCGGAGCCCGTCTATGGCCTCAACACCGGGCTCGGGCACATGCGCGACGAGCGCATGCCCGACGACCAGCTGCTCGCCTACCAGGTGGCCATCGTCCGCCTCCACGACGGTGCCTTCGGACCACCGTTGCCGACAGCGGTCGTCCGAGCCGCGATGGCCGTGCGCCTGGCAGGCATCGTGCGTGGCGGCAGCGGCATGACGCTCGATGCGGCCAGGACCTACGCGGCGATGCTCACCGCCGGCGTCCACCCGATCCTCCACGAGGCGGGTTCGGTCGGCGCGTCCGACCTCATGCACATGACGGCCATCGCGATGGTCGCCATCGGCGAGGGCGTGGCGGAGTTCGAAGGCGATCAGCTGCCGGGTCGTGAGGCGATGCGGCGGGCGGGTATCCCGACCATCACCCTGCTGCCCAAGGAAGGACTGGCTGCCATCTCTGCCAACGGCGTGAGCGTCGGCCACGGCGCACTGGTCGTCGCCAGGGCGGCCCGTGTGGCCGCCGCCGCCGACCTCGTCGCGGCCACGACGATGGAGGCGCTGGGAGCGAACCCATCGATCATCGATCCCGCGGTCGCGGCCGCCAAGCCGGTCGGCGGCCAGATCGACGCCGCGGCCCACCTTCGGCGGCTGCTGCGCGACAGCGCCATCCTCGATGCCGACGCCCCGCACTCGGTCCAGGACCCCCTCTCCGTGCGCGTCGTGCCCCAGGTCCACGGCGCATTCCGGGAGCTGGGCGCCTTCGCCCACGAGGCGGTCGACGCCGAGCTGGCGGCCATGGACGACAACCCGCTCGTCGTCGTCGACGAGGGCCGGATGATCAGCAATGGCAACTTCCACCCGATGCTCATGGCCCTTGCGTTCGACGCGCTGCGGCCGGCCATCGCCCACGTCGGACAGCTCAGCGACCGGCGCATGAATCAGCTCTGGACGCGGCTGCTGTCGGGCGCCTCGATGGAATCCATCAGCGGTTATGCCTCGCAGCCGGGCACGGGCTTCCTGTCGCGCTACGCGGCCGCCACCCGCTTCGCCGAGCTGCGCCAGCTGGCCGGGCCGGCGACGCTCGACATCGGCGCCCTCGACCTCGGCGTCGAGGACCACGCCACGGCCGCCCCGCTGACCGTGCGCCGCACCGAACAGGCGCTCGATCTGCTCGAGGCCATCCTGCTGACCGAGCTCCTGACCAGCCGCGATTGCATCGCCATGCTCGGCCGAACGGAGCGTCTGGGCAGCGGCGTGGCCGCCGCCTTGGCCGCCATCGACCGCGCCTGCGCCGGCGTCGGACCCGTGGCGGTCGTGGCCGACGTCCACGCGGCGCTCCTGCCGCTGCTCACGACGACCATCCTCGAGGCCGCCGACCGCGTCAGTCGCTGATGGCCGTCGTCCCGGCCACGCCGCCGTCGTTTTCGAGCATCGGGATCCGGACGCCGCGCTCGCGGGCGACGTCGATGGCCCGCTCATAGCCCGCGTCGGCGTGGCGGATGACGCCCATGCCGGGATCGGTCGTCAGCACGCGCTCCAGCTTCTGCGCCGCGAGGTCGGTGCCGTCGGCGACGACGACCATGCCGGCGTGTTGCGAGTAGCCGATGCCGGTCCCGCCGCCATGGTGGATGCTGACCCAGGTCGCCCCGGCGGCGGTGTTGACGAGGGCGTTCAGGAGCGGCCAGTCGGCGATCGCGTCGGAGCCGTCGCGCATGCCCTCGGTCTCGCGGTTCGGTGAGGCGACGCTGCCGCTGTCCAGGTGGTCGCGCCCGATGACGATGGGCGCCTTGAGCTCGCCCGCTGCCACCAGCCGGTTGAACTCAAGGCCCGCCCGCGCCCGTTCGCCGTAGCCCAGCCAGCAGATGCGCGCCGGCAGGCCCTGGAAGGCGACGCGCTCCTCGGCCATCGTGATCCAGCGGCGAAGGCCGACGTCGTCGGGGAAGAGCTCGAGGATGGCCTCGTCCGTACGCTTGATGTCGGCCGGATCCCCCGAAAGGGCTGCCCACCGGAAGGGGCCCTTGCCCTCGCAGAAGAGCGGCCGGATGAAGGCCGGCACGAAGCCCGGGAAGGCGAACGCATCCGCGACGCCGGCTTGCTTCGCTTGGGCCCGGATGTTGTTGCCGTAGTCGAAGGTCACGGCACCCGCGCGTTGGAGGGCGAGCATCGCGCGGACCTGGTCGGCCATCGAGGCCATCGAGCGGCGGACGTACTCGTCGGGATCGGAGGCGCGGAGCTCGGTCGCCTCGTCCAGCGTCAGCCCGGCCGGGACGTAGCCGGCCAGGGCGTCGTGGGCGCTCGTCTGGTCGGTCACGACATCGAACCTCTCGCCCCGTCGGACGAGCTCGGGCTCCACCTCGGCGGCGTTGCCGACGACGGCGATCGACAGGGCCGTCCCGCTCGCGGCGGCCTCACGCGCCCAGGCGAGCGCCTCATCGAGCGATGTCGTCTGCCGATCGACGTAGCGCGTCTCCTCGCGTCGCCGGGCACGGTCCGGGTCGACCTCGATGCACAGGGCGACGCCTTCGTTCATGGTCACTGCGAGAGGCTGAGCACCGCCCATGCCCCCGAGACCAGCGGTCAGCACGACGCGGCCCCGAAGGGTGCCCCCGAAGTGCTGACGGGCGAGCTCGGCGAAGGTCTCGTAGGTGCCCTGGAGGATGCCCTGGGTGGCGATGTAGATCCACGACCCGGCGGTCATCTGCCCGTACATCGTGAGGCCGGCTCGCTCGAGCGCCCGGAAGTCATCCCAGTTGGCCCAGCGGCCCACGAGGTTCGAGTTGGCGATGAGCACGCGCGGCGCCCAGGGATGCGTCCGGAAGACGCCGACCGGCTTGCCCGACTGGACGAGCAGCGTCTCGTCGTCGCCCAGGCGGCGGAGCTCGCGCACGATGGCGTCGAAGGCGGCCCACGAGCGGGCGGCCTTGCCCGTGCCGCCGTAGACGACAAGATCGTCGGGGCGCTCGGCGACGTCGGGATCGAGGTTGTTCATGAGCATCCGCAGCGCCGCTTCCTGCTGCCAGCCTCGGCACGACAGCGTCGACCCGCGTGGCGCGCGGACCACGCGCGGGCCGCTGGTGACGGGAACGTCGGCGACGGACATGGCGGGGGCCTCCTGGCGGCGAGTCTACGCCTCCGCCACGCTCACAGCTCGCGCCGGACGACCGGAAAGCGCTCGTCCTCCACGGCCAGGACGAAGCCACATCCGAGCCAGAAACCGGGCGTCGCCGCGCTCGTGGAGTCGGCCCTGGCGCCGATCTCCGGATAGGCCTCCACGGCCGAGAAGCCCCGGCCGGCGAGATCGTCACAGACGGCTGCCACAAGCGCCTGCGCGTGACCCGCCCCGCGGGCGTCCGCCGTCGTCGCGATGCACGTGATGACCGCCGGCAGCGGCGAAGCGGGCAGGGCCGGGTAGAGGTCGCGCAGCCGCTGCGCTCTGGGATATGCGGACAGGGGACCGAACTGGGCGTAGACGACCGCCCGATCGTCCACGCGGCCGATCTTGGCGTAGCTCCCGAAGATGCCGCGTCCGCGATCGAGCAGGCCGTACTTGCGAGGCACGCCGGCTGCGGCCGGCCGGTCGCGCACGGGCGCCGCGGCGAAGGGGTTCTCAGGGATGTCGTCGGCAACCTCGGCGGCGTCGACGAATGGATTGAAGGTCGGACCTTCGGTCGGGCGCGCGAAGGGGTTGTCGGTCGCCGGGCGACGCACCGCAGCCGGCGGGCTCGGCGCCTCGAGCCAGGCCAGCCGAGCGGCCTTGGAGCCCCGCTCCGCGTCCTCCCAGTAGTCGCACGTTCGGTGGTCGAAGCCGGGATCGGCGCATGGCGGCAACCCGAGCAACGTGTCCAGATCCGCGACGTCCTCGATGCGCAGCGCACTCACGGGTCGAATCTACCCCCGGAATCCGGAACGGCTCCCCTGGGCAGGGGAGCCGTTCCGCTTCACGACGGTGTTCACGTCGGCGGGTGCAGGGCACGAGCCCCCGCCGGGTGGTGGGATCAGGCGCGCCCGAAGGCCGCCTTGACCGCCGGCGTGTTCAGGTAGTACAGGATGACCCCTGCGATGACGAGGCTGATGACCTGGCTGATCAGGCCGCTGATGATGTCGCCAGACATGACCGCGACGATGACCGAAAGCACGATCGATGCCAGGGCGATGATGATGCCCAGCGCCCAGCCCCATGGCTTGAGGCCCCAGGCGCCGTAGGCGAAGAAGAGCTCCGCGATGGCCAAGCCAAGCGTGGCGATGCCGAAGACGAACGCGAGGCCGCCGAGCGCCACGCCGGCGCCACCACCGACCATGCCGCCGAGCAGCGCGCCGCCCGCGATGAGGCCGAGCCCGCCGATGAGCCCGAAGACGCCCCCGATCAAGGCCAGGATGGCCAGGATGGTCACGCCCGTCGGGCGAACCTGTGTCGTCATGTGCCCTCTCTACCTCCCTTGCGATCCATCGGACGAGCCGCAGGCGCGGACGCCGGGATGCGAGCGCAGTCTACGCCCCCGATGCAAGGGGTTGGAACGGGTGTTCTCGCCTACGAGGCTGGAAGCAGGTCGAGCAGCGCTCCGCTGCGCACGATCGTCGTAGCTGCGGCGATGTCCGGCCCGGGATCGCGGTCGCCATCGAGGTGGTCGACGTGTGCACGCAGTCGTCGATGCGCCTCCGCGACGCCAAGGCCGGCCGTCACGCCATCGGCGACCCGGAAGTCGAGGCCCTGGCCAGCGCACAGCGCCTCGAGCGCGACGACGATCTCGACGTTGCCCAGCACCTGGCGAGCCTGGCGCGCGGCGATCGAGCCCATCGAGACGTGGTCTTCCTGGTTGGCGCTCGTGGGGATCGAATCGACCGAAGCCGGGTGGGCCAGCACCTTGTTCTCGGACACGAGGGCGGCGGCCGTGTATTGGAGCAGCATCAGGCCGCTGTTGAGTCCGGCATCGGCGACCAGGAAGGGCGGCAGCCCGGACAGGCGTCCATCGATGAGCAGCGCCGTGCGACGCTCGCTGATCGAGCCCAGCTCGGCGACGGCGAGCGTGACGAAGTCCATGGCCAGGGCGACCGGCTGGCCGTGGAAGTTGCCGCCCGAGACGACGTGGCCGCCCGCGGTCGCGATGGCCGCGGGGTCCGCGACGGCAGCGTCGGGGAAGACGAGCGGGTTGTCGGTCGCGCTGTTGGCCTCGATCTGGAGCACGCGACGGGCGTAGGCGAGCGCGTCACGCGTGGCGCCGTGGACCTGGGGCACGCAGCGGACCGAGTAGGGGTCCTGGACCTTGTGTGCCTCGCCGTGATGGCTGCGCTGGAGGCCGGAGTCGCGCAGCAGGTGCCGCAGCTCGACGGCGACGCGTGCCTGGCCGGGATGCGGCCGCGCGTCGTGATAGGCGGCCGCGAAGGCGACGTCGGTGCCGAGCAGGGCTTCCGTGCTCATCGCCGCCACGACCGAGGCGCTGCCGCAGAGGCGCTCGGCGGCGAGCACGGTGAGCACGCCCACGGCGGTCATCATCTGCGTCCCGTTGAGCAGGGCGAGGCCCTCTTTCGCCTCCAGGTGTAGCGGCGTCAGGCCGGCCGCCGCGAGCGCCTCGGCCGCCGCGAGCTCGCCTCCGTCGGCGACGACGACGCGGCCACGACCGATGATCGGCAGCGCGAGGTGCGCGAGCGGCGCCAGATCGCCCGACGCGCCGACGCTGCCTTGCTCGGGCACGACCGGGTGGATGCCCAGGTCGAGGAAGGCCAGCAACCGCTCGACGAGCTCCGGCCGGCAGCCGCTCTGGCCGCGCGCCAGCGTGTTGGCACGCAGGAGGAGCATGGCGCGGACCGTGGTGACGTCGAAGCGCGGCCCGACCCCCACGGCATGGCTGACGAGCAGGTTCTCCTGGAGTCGCATGGCGTCGTCTGGCGCGATGCGTACCGTGGCCAGGTCCCCGAAGCCGGTCGTCACGCCGTAGACCGCCTCGCCACGGGCGACGATGTCGGCGATGACCGCCCGACTGCTCGCCATCCGGGCTCGAGCGTCGTCGCCCAGGACGGCGCGAGCCTCGCCTCGGGCGACGGCCTCGATGGCCTCGAGCGTCAGGTCGTGGCCGGTCAGGACGATCGGGTCAGGCACCACGCGAGGATACGCGGCTCAACCCTCGGGTGGACGTCCTCGGCGAAGCAGCAGGATGACGACGAGCCCGAGGATGGCCAGACCGACGATGCCGCCCAGCGTCAGGAAGGGCGTCAGGTCGTCTGGCGCGACGACATCGCCGCCACCACCACCTTCGGGCTGGCTGCCGGGGCCGTAGGCGGCTTCCGCCTGGGCGAGCATCGCCTGACCCTCGGGCGTCTCGAGCTGGGCGTGCGGCTGGCACATGCCGGTCGTCGGCGTCGCGCCGGGCTCGGCCACGAACGTCGACATGATCCAGCGCGAGCCGGGCGCCAGCGGGTCGATGCCGCAGCTCGCCGAGTCGCCGAACGACGACGGCGCGAGGTAGGTCAAGGGTGCCTCGCCGGGACCCTCGAACCACAGCTCGACGACCATCGGCGTGCCCGCCGCCACGGTTTCCGCCGCCGTGCCGACATAGACCTGTGAGGTGGCCGGATCGAGAGCGCCGATGGGCGTCGGCGCGCACTTGCAGGCGAAGACGGGCAGCGGCAGGGCGGCCGTGCCGACGACGGCCAGGGCGATGGCGGCCCAGGCAACCGTGAACGCGCGTCGCATCCGATCGACCTCAGGAATGCGGCAGACGCCGGGTGGCGCCGGCCGCATCATGGCACGGGGTCGACCGCCCGGTCAGTCGGCCTTCGAGCGACTCCGACCGATGACGTAGACGACGCCTAGGGCGAGCACGCCCAGGAGCACGACGCCACCGACGGCGATCATCGGCGTGGCATCGCCTGATGCGGCGGGCGCGGAGGGCGCCGCGGTGGGCGAAGCGCTCGGTCCCCCGCCGCCCTCGGGCGTGCTGCCATCACCGTAGGCCGCGGCGGCCTGCGTGAGCATCGCCTGGCCTTCTGGTGAGTCGAGCGGCGCGTGCGGCTGGCAGAGGCCGGTCGTGGGCGGCTGGGTCGGGTCACCCGCCCAGGCGCTCACGATCCAGCGCGAACCGGGCGCGAATTGCGGCGTGCCGCAGCCGGCCGAGTCGCCGAACGACGACGCCCCGAGGAGGACGACGGGCGCCGCACCGGGACCGGCGAACCAACGCTCGACGGCCATCGGCGTTCCGTCCGGGATCGGTTCGCCGGCCGTCGCCACGTAGACCTGGTTCTGGGTCGGGTCGAGCTCGCCGATGGTGATCAGGGCGCACGAGCACGCGAAGGTGGGCGCGGGCACGAACGCAGCCAGGGCGAACGTGAGGACGAAGGCGGCCAGCAGGCCGAACGAGATGGTGCGAGCGGATCGCATCTGGAGCTCCCTCAGGTGCGCGTGGGCGTTGATTCGTGCCAAGACGCCGCGGCCTGCTGGCCGGTTGCATGGTCGCGCTGGGGGCCTGCGCTATGCTGCAACGACAACACGTATATCGCCTCGCCTTCGGGGTCGGGTGGAAGTCCCGACCGGTGGTCGGCCGGCGAGCGGCGGAGGCCGCGTCGTCGACCAGCCCACGACCCGGCGTCCGTGTCGAATCGCGGCGTCGGTGGATCCCCTGGCAGGGAGCCGACGGTCACAGTCCGGATGGGAGAAGGCCAGGCCGCGCGCTGGGACGGTCGCGAGCGCCATGATGCCGCCGGCATCCGGCTCCTCGCATCGCCGGGCTCTCGCCGGCATCTCCCCACACGAACCCCACGACGTGTCCGCACGTCCCGGGCGGGGCCTGAATGGAGGTCCAGCCTGGCCGGCATCGAGATCGACGATCTGTCGCGCAGCTTCCCGACCATCGACGGGCCACCGCTGCTCGCCCTCGATCGCCTCGACCTGTCGGTCGCCGATCGCCAGGCCGTCGCCATCGTGGGGCCCAACGGGTGCGGCAAGAGCACCCTGCTGCGGTGTGTCGGCGGTCTGCTGGCAGCCGATCGAGGCACCGTGAGCATCGATGGCCGGATCGTCGGCGGGCCGGACCCGGCGGCGGGCATCGTCTTCCAGGAGGCACGGCTCCTGCCCTGGCGCGATGTGGCCGGCAATGTCGGGCTGCCACTCGAGCTGGCGGGCAGGGGCCGCGCCACGCGCGACGC
This sequence comes from Candidatus Limnocylindrales bacterium, assembly GCA_036559965.1. Lineage (GTDB taxonomy): Bacteria > Chloroflexota > Limnocylindria > Limnocylindrales > CSP1-4 > CSP1-4. The sequence continues at coordinate 20,390 of DATBSD010000034.1, read as the reverse complement.
GCGCACGGCGGAGCTGCTCGCGCTGGTCGGCCTGACCGAGTTCGCCACCAGCCGGCCGCATCAGCTCTCGGGCGGGCTGCGCCAACGGGCAGCCATCGCGCGAGCGCTCGCCCTCGGGCCGTCGGTGCTCCTGCTCGACGAGCCATTCAGCGCCCTGGACGCCTTGACCCGTGAGCGATTCGGCTTCGAGTTGTTGCGCATCTGGTCCCGGACGGCGACGACCATCCTGCTCGTGACGCACTCGGTGCCCGAGGCGGTCGTCCTGGCCGACCGGGTCGTCGTCATGACGCCACGTCCGGGGCGTATCGCGGCCGACATCGCGGTCGACCTGCCCCGGCCGCGTCAGCTGTCGATGCTTGGCAGCGCGAGCGGCTCGCAGGCCGCGGCTGCTGTCCGGGCCGCCCTGGGCGAGACCACCGGTGAGGCGACCATCGAGCCTCGGACGACCGAGCCGAGCCCGGCCGACGATGCCGGGGACCTCCGCGATCCGCTGGCCGGTGTCGGCCGGCCGGCCTGGTTCGATCCCTTCGGGCGGGAGGAGGGGCGATGAGCGCGCAGCAGGGCCGACATCGGCGCCGCTGGTCGAGTGCGCTGGCGCTCGTCGTCGGGGCCGCCATCGTGCTTGTCGCCTGGCAGGCCGCCATCGTCGTCGGTGGCTACGAGCCATACCTGCTGCCCGGACCGCTCGAGGTCGGGGGTCGCTTCGTAACCGGCTGGACCGACGGCACCATCGCCCCCCACGCGCTGACCACGCTCCAGGAGGTCGTGCTCGGCTTCCTCGTCGGTGCCGCCCTCGGCGTGCCGACCGGGGTCCTGCTCGCCCGCTCGCGCATCGCGGCGCAGGTCCTGTCGCCCTACATCGTGGCCGCGCAATCGATGCCCATCCTCGCCCTGGCGCCGCTCATCGCGCTCTGGTTCGGCACCGGGTTGCTCTCCAAGGTCGTCATCTGCGGCCTCATCGTCTTCTTCCCGGTCGCCGTCTCGACGATGGTCGGCGTGCGGTCGGTCGATCCACGGTTGATCGAGATGGCCCGGGCCTTCCGCGCGACACGCAACCAGCTCATCCGCCAGATCGAACTGCCCGCGGCGCTGCCGGCCATCCTGGGCGGCATGCGGGTGGGCGCGACGCTCGCGGTCGTCGGTGCCATCGTGGGCGAGTGGGCGGGCGCCGATCGGGGCCTGGGCGTGCTCGTCAACCTCGCGCGCGGCAGCCTCTTCGACACGCCGCTCATGTTCGCCGCGCTGCTCACCATCGCCATCCTGGGCGTCGCCCTGTATCTCGTCGTCGTGGCCATCGAACGCCGCCTCGTGGCGGATCGCAGCTGACCAAGGAGGTCCCGTGCCCATCGCCCCCTACCGCCACCGCCTTGCGATGCGGGCCGCCGCTGTCGGCCTCCTGGCTGCGATCGTGGCCGGCTGCGGCACGTCGGTCTCGACCATCCTGGCGACCGTCGGGCCGGAGACGACGCCGATGCGCGTCGGGCTGGGCTACATCCCGAGCGTCCAGTTCGCGCCGTTCTATCTGGCACAGCAGGCCGGCTACTACGCCGATGCCGGCCTCGAGGTGACGTTCGAGAACGGCAACGACGCGGACATCATCCGGCTGACCGGCTCGGGCGATTACGACATCGGCATCGCCGACGGCACGAGCCTCATCCCGGCGGTCAGCCAGGGCATCCCCGTGCGCTACCTGGCGACGCTCTACGCCGACTTCCCGAGCATCGTCTTCGCCAAGCCGGGGGCGGGCATCACGACGGCGGCCGATCTCGAGGGCAAGAAGCTGGGCATGCCCGGCAAGTTCGGCAGCAGCTGGGTCATGCTCCAGGCACTGCTCTCGTCGGTCGGGCTCACGCCCGCCGACCTCGAGATCGTCGAGTTCCCCGACTTCGGCCAGCGCGTGGCGGTCGAGGAGGGCATCGTCGACGCCGCCACCGGGTTCATCAACAACGAGCCCATCCAGCTCGCCCGCAGCGGCACGGCGCCCATCGTGCTGGCGGTCGACGAGGTCGTGCCGCTGCCGGGGCCAGGGCTCATCAGCGGGCAGTCGACGATCGACGGCCCGAAGCGCGAGGCCGTCCGCGCGTTCGTCGCGGCGACGCTGCGGGCGATGGCGGACATCGCCGCCGATCCGATGCGCGGCGTCGAGGCGGCCGAGGTCGCCGTGCCCGAGCTGGCTGCCGACCGCGAGGGGCAGCTCGCGGTGCTCGAGGCGACCGTCGGCGCCTGGCAGAGTCCCTACACTGAGGCCAACGGCCTGGGCGCCATCGACAGCGGCGCATGGACCGAGTCGATCGACTTCATGCGCGCGATGCCCGAGTCGCCGGTCGCCGAGCCGGTGACGGCGGACCAGATCATCGAGCAGGAGCTGCTGCCATGACCGAGACGGATCCGGGAGCCGAGCCGATCGCGCACAGCGCGGCGCCAGATGCCGACGCGCCTGGGCATGACGATATGCACGACGCCCACGGCATGGCCGGCGAGGGTGGCCACGGCGACGATCACCACGATGCCCACACGGACCCATCGGCGGGTCCGATCGATTGGCCTGTCTGGGGCGCCGCCGTCCTGGGTATCGGCATCGCCGTCTTCATGGCCCTGCTCATGGCGCTCGTGGTGGGCATGATCTGAGACTCGGCGCGAGACCGGCCAGCTGTCGGAGCCCTAGTCGTCGATGCGCTCGATGATCGTGGCGATGCCCTGGCCGACGCCGATGCACATGGTCGCCAGGCCGTAGCGGCCGCCGGTCCGGGCCAGCTCGTGGACGAGCATCGTCACCAGGCGGGCGCCGCTCATGCCCAGCGGGTGGCCGAGCGCGATGGCCCCGCCGTTGACATTGACCTTCGCCAGGTCGAGTCCCAGCTCGCGGATGGTGGCGAGCGACTGGCTGGCGAAGGCCTCGTTGAGCTCGATGAGGTCGAGGTCACCGACCGACATGCCAGCGCGCTCGAGCGCCTTGCGCGACGCGGGCACGGGGCCGACACCCATGATCGCGGGGTCGACGCCGGCCACGGCCGTCGAGATCACCCGCGCGAGCGGCCTCAGGCCGAGCTCGCGGGCGCGGCCGGCCTCGACCAGCACGCAGGCCCCGGCGCCATCGTTGATGCCCGAGCTGTTGCCGGCTGTGACCGAGCCGCCGGCGCGGAAGGCGGGCCTGAGCTTCGCGAGGGCCCCGGCGGAGGTGTCGGCGCGAGGGTGCTCGTCGCGCTCGACGAGGAGCGGCTCGCCCTTCGGCTGAGGCACGGTCAGCGGCACGATCTGATCGGCGAAGCGGCCAGACTCGATAGCCGCAACGGCGCGCTGATGTGACAGGAGCGCGAAGGCGTCCTGATCTTCGCGGCTGACCTTCGACTGCTCGGCCACGTTCTCGCCGGTCTCGCCCATCGACCAGGGATGGTGCATCTCGGCCAGGGCGGGGTTCGTGAAGCGCCAGCCGAGGGTCGTGTCGACCAGCTCGTGCGTCCCGCGCTCGTAGGGTGACTCCGGCTTGAGCATCACGTAGGGAGCGCGGGTCATCGACTCGACCCCACCGGCCACGAACACGTCGCCGTCGCCGACCATGATCGCGTGGGCCGCGGCGTTGATCGCCTGGAGCCCCGACCCGCACAAGCGGTTGACGGTCTGGCCGGCGACCTCGACCGGCAGCCCCGCCAGCAGGCCGGCCATGCGGGCGACGTTGCGGTTGTCCTCGCCGGCCTGGTTGGCGCAGCCGAGGATGACGTCCTCGATGCTCGTCGGATCGACGCCCGCCCTGGCGACGGCGGCCCGGATGGCGACCGCAGCCAGGTCATCGGGTCGCACGGACCGCAGCGCGCCGCCGTAGCGACCGATGGGCGTGCGCATGGCGCTCACGATCCAGGCCTCGCGCAGCGGGCGGTCGAGGGGTCGGGTCACGCGGGGATTGTAGGCCGCGGGCTGGTGTGTCTCAGGGCAGCCGACAGGCGAAGGCATAGGCGAGCGGCAGGTCGAACGCGGCGTGGACGGCGATGGGCAGCAGCAGCGAGTTCGTCCGTCGGGCGATGACGCCGGCGATGAAGCCGCCCGCGGCGACGGCGACGAGGACCGGCAGCGGGCCGCCCGTGAAGTCGTCGCCGAGATGAACGAGGCCGAAGACGAGGGCCTGGAAGACATTCGCGCCGAGGGGACCGAGCAGGCGGCTGCCCCAGCTCAGCAGCGCGCCACGGAAGGCGAGCTCTTCGAGGGTCCCGTTGGCGACGGCCACGACGAGCGCCACCAGGAGCGCCGACAGGACCATGCCGGGCGGCGCGACTTGATACCCGACAGGGCCGAAGAAGGGCTCCGCCAGCAGCGGACCGATCCACAGCGCGAGCGGGCCCACGAGCAGCGCGAGGACGACCGAGGCCACGACCACCCAGCGGGCCGGCCAGAGCAGGCGCAGGGATGCCCGGTCGGCGGGCAGCCAGCGCGCCAGGACGACGATGGAGCCGACGACGACGGCGAAGAGGCCCAGGCGCCAGAGCACCGTCGGCGCCAGCAGCTCACCGCAGACGGAGCCGCTCGGTGCCGGCGGCGGCAGGAGCAGGCGCCAGCCGACGATGATGGCCGCGGGCACGAGGCCGGCCAGCAGCCAGATGACCGCCGATCGCGGCTGCCGCACCGCGGGCGGTTCGATGTGCAGGGCGTCGGTCGACGCCGTCAGATCGAGGCCACCTGCCAGAGCGACGGCGCGACGCGGAAGCGCTCGCCGTGCTGCTCCTCGAGCTCGCGCAGCTGGGCGACGACGTGGCCGAGACCGATGTCCCTCGCGCGGGCGAACGGCCCGACGGGATGTCCGGCCCCGAGCGTCAGCGCGAGGTCGATGTCCGGTGGTGAGGCGACCCCGTCGCCGGCCGCCCGGTACGCCTCGTTGATGGTCGCCAGCTCGATGCGCGACCGGATGGTCCCGGCATCGATGGCGTCGTCGGATCGAGCCGTGAACCGGGGCGCCGGGCCTGTCGCGCTGCCGGCCTGGTCATAGCGGTAGAAGCCGGAGCCGGTCTTGCGGCCAAGCTCCCCAGCTGCCACGAGCTGCGCCTGGATGGGTGACGGACGGAATCGTTCCGCGTCCCCGAAGCCGACGAAGAGCGTCTGGGCGACGGCCAGGTTGACGTCCACACCGACGAGGTCGATGAGCGCGAAGGGGCCCATCGGGTAGCCGGCGGCGACCATCGCCGCGTCGATGGCCGCGATGTCGGCCTCGGCGCCTTCGAGCATCCGCAGCGCTTCGATCGTGAACGGCCGGTTGACGCGGTTGACGATGAAACCGGGTGCGTCGTGACACGGGATGGCACGCTTGCCGAGGCCCTCCGTGAAGGCGATGGCGGCCTCCACGACAGGCGTGCTCGAACGCTCGCCGGCGACGACCTCGACGAGCGCCATGACCGGCGCCGGGTTGAAGAAGTGCAACCCGAGGACCCGCTCCGGGTGCGCCGTCGCCGCGGCGATCGTGGTCACCGAGAGCGCCGACGTGTTCGTGGCCAGGATGGCCTGGAGCGGCGCGGTCCGGTCAAGCAGCTCGAAGATGGCGCGCTTGACCGCCATGTCCTCGATGGCGGCCTCGACGACGACGTCGGCGCCCGAGGCCACGACGCCGGGGTCCTGCGCCAGACTCAGGCGCTGCCTGGCGGAGTCCCGCGCGGCCTCCGTCAGCCGGCCCTTCTCGACCAGGCGCTCCAGACCGGCGTCGATACGCTCCCGACCGGCGTCCAGCGCAGCCTCCGATGCGTCATGGAGTCGGACGGCGTGGCCCGCGACGATGCAGAGCTGCGCGATGCCGGCGCCCATCGTGCCGGCACCGACGATGCCGATGGTCATCGGGCCGACGATCATCGGAGATTCACTCGCCCGTGAACGTCGGCGGTCGCTTGTCTCGGAAGGCGGCGACGCCCTCGGCGTGGTCGGCCGAGCGACCCGCGACACCCTGGAGCTGGGCCTCGAACTCGAGGCTCGCCGCCAGGTCGTGCTCCAGCCCGTAGGCGAGGGCGCGTTTGGCAAGTCCCATGGCGAGCGGCGCCCCGGCGGCCAGCCTGGCGGCCAGGGCTTGGGCTTCGGCCAGACAGGTCTCGGTCGGCACGACCCGGTTGACGAGGCCGATCCGTTGGGCGGTCGCAGCATCGACCGGATCGGTGGTCATGACGATCTCGGCTGCCCGCGCCGGCCCGACCAGTCGCGGCAGGAACCAGGTCAGGCCGCTGTCGGGCACGAGGCCGATGCGCCCGAAGGCCGAGATGAAGGTCGCCGACTCGGCCATCACCCGCAGGTCGGCGGCCAGCGCGATCGAGAAGCCGGCCCCGGCCGCGACGCCGTTGACGGCAGCCACGATGGGCTTCTCGAGCCGCTGCATGGCCTCGATGATGGGCACGTACCCGTGGCGCAGCGTGGCGGCCATGTCGACGCTGCCCGTTGCGCCTTCGCGAAGATCCTGACCGGCGCAGAAGCCGCGCCCAGCGCCGGTGAGCACGACCGCCCGGACCGTGCGGTCGCGGGCCGCCGAGCGAAAGGCTGCCGTCAGGGCGGTCCGCAACTCGTCGTCCAGCGCATTGAGCGCAGCGGGCCGGTCGAGCGTGAGCGTCCGGACGCCCGGTTCGGCGTCATCGACGCGCAGCACGGGCACGACCGCCTCGGTCGCGAGATCAGCCGTTGAAGACGACGAGGTCGCCGCCGACGAGCTCGAAGACCTGCCGCTCGATGGGCTCGTCCGCGCCACCGGACTGCTCGAGCACGAAGTCATGGAACATGCCCGCGAACTCGGCATCGTCGGGCGCGAGCGTGCCCACCACGAGCATGTCGCGGTCGGGCAGGCCGACGAGGTAGCGGCTGCCGGGCGCGGCGACAGCTGATAGCTCGCGCACCACGTGGGCGCGAGCGGCGTCGAGCAGGATGCGCGCCGCATCGTGGCCGCTGCCCGTGTCCGAGCTCATGAGGTGCCTGCCGTCGGCGCCCTCGGTCGTCCACGGTGCATCGGCCGACCAGGCGGCCAGATTGGCGCCGGCGACCGCAGCCAGCTCGGATGCGTCGATGCCCCACGAGAGCAGATGCTCGCCGTTGACGAGCACGTCGAAGCCCCCGCCGGCAAGGGTGAAGGAGACGACCAGGCCGCACGGCCCGTCGGCCACGAGCGGCGTCGTATGCGACGTCGGCGACGAGCGCAGCAGATCGAGCGGCACGTCGGCCGGAGCACCGATGGTGCCGACCGCTCGCAGGATGGGAAAGACCAGGGACTGCGCCGCCGCCCAGTCGTGCTCGGGCGCATCGACAGCCGAAGAGGTCGTCTCGCGTGGTGGATGGTGGCCGCTGACCGGGGCGTCAGGGTCGGGCACCGCAAGCGGGTCCGGCGGCTTATCCCGCAGGGCGCCGGTCGCCTCGTCCGCCAGGTCCAATCCTGTCCACTCGTCCGCCACGTCGGGTCCTCCGCCTCCCGCCCGGCCGTCGGCCGTGTCGGCTGCGCTCAGGGTACTCCGTGGGGAGCCGTCGGGCGACCCCCGGTCAGCGGCCCTTGAACGTCGGCGGGCGCTTGGCCAGGAAGGCGGCCATGCCCTCGCGCTGGTCCTCGGTCGCGAAGAGCGCGAAGAACGCGCGGCGCTCGTCGGCGATGCCTGCCTCGAGCGAGCGCTCGAAGGCGTCGTTGACAGCTTGCTTGGCGGCCATCACGGCGAGTGGCGGCATGCTCGCGATCTCGGCCGCCAGGTCGAGCGCGGTCGGCAGGGTCGCCTCCCGCGCGACGAGCCTCGTGATGAGGCCGCGAGCGTCTGCTTCGCGCGCTGACATGGTGCGCCCCGTGAGGATGAGCTCCATGGCCTTGGCCTTGCCGAGCGCGCGTGTCAAGCGCTGTGTGCCACCGGCGCCGGGCATGACGCCGATCTTGATCTCGGGCTGGCCGAAGACGGCATCGTCGGCTGCGACGAGCAGGTCGCAGGCCATTGCCAGCTCGCAGCCACCCCCCAGGGCATAGCCGCGGACGGCCGCGATGATGGGCGTCCGGACGCGCCGGATGCGGTCCCAGTGGGCGAAGCGGCCGGACGCTTCGAGGGCCTCCGGCGTCGCCCCGGCGAGCTCCGAGATGTCGGCCCCCGCAGCGAAGGCGCGCTCCCCGGCGCCGGTGATCACGATCGCCCGGCAGGTGTCGTCGGCGTCGAGTCGCTCGAGCGCGTCACCGAGCTGGCGCATCGTCTCGGTGTCGAGCGCGTTGAGGACCTCGGGTCGGTCGATGGTCACCAGGGCGACGAGGTCGACCGGGCCGCCGAGCCCGGGAGCGGGCAGCTCGACGCGCAGCCGATGCGGAAGCCCGGGCTCGGCCATCGTGTCGTCGCCGGGCATCGAGGGCACCGTCATGCGCCGAGCAGCGGCTTGCCGCAGTAGCCGCAGAAGACGGCGTCGTGCGCCAGCGGGCCTCGGCCGCAGAAGGGGCATGCTCGCGGGCCATCGACCGGATGACCGTGGCGCTCGGGCGCTCGGGGCTCCGAGGCGGGCGGCGCCAGGCGGGATCGCAGGGTTTCGTAGTCGGGCGGGCGCTTGTCCCGGAACGAATCAAGGCCCTCACGCACCTCGTCCGAGGCAGCGTGCAGCGTCAGCCACTCGCGCGCGTGGCGGATGGTCAGGCTCCACGACAGGTCGCGCCAGAAGTCGAGCTGGACCTTCGTCGCCCTGAGCACCTCTGGCAGCTTGGCCAGCAGCTCGTCGCACAGCTCGTCGAGGGCCGTGTCCAGGTGCGCGCGCGGCACCACGCGGTTGACCCAGCCCCACTCGAGCGCCTGCTGAGCGCTGATGGGCTGGTTGAGCAGCAGCACCTCGCGCGCCCGGCGCTCGCCGATGACGAGCGGCAGCCACTGGGTCGCGCCGCCGGCCGGCACACTGCCGCGCGACGGGCCAACGTGGCGGAAGACGACATCGTCCGCGGCGACGGCCAGGTCGCAGGCCAGGTTGAGCTCGTTGCCGCCGCCGACGGTCATGCCGTTGAGGCGGGCGATGACCGGCTTGGGGCAGCTGCGCACGGCGTCGATGGCCGCGATGAAGTGGCCCATCCACGCCCAGTAGTCATTGGGCCGGTCGAGGAAGGCCGCCTGCTCGGCCAGGTCGGCACCGGTGCTGAAGGCCTTGTCGCCGGTGCCGGTGATGACCACGACCCCGACCCGATCGTCGACCGCCGCCTGACGCAGGTGGTGGGCGACCGCGTCGAGGGTCGGGCGATCGAGGGCGTTGAGCACCTGTGGTCGATCGAGCCGGACGGTCGCTCGGCGACCGACGACGTCGTAGTGGACGGTCATGGCTCGCTGCCAGGCTCCATCTCGTCGTCGGGCTCGACGACGATGGTCGTCGCCATGCCCGGTGCGATCTCCCGCAGGTTGCGGCCGGCGGCCCGCATCGGCTCGCTGGCGATACCGGCATCGAGCGCGGCACGATCGTCGAAGACCATGCGCGCCATCAGGCACAGGTCCGACTGCCCCCATGCCTCCGTCACCCGGGCGACGTGGAGGGAGCGGAGACCCGGGGTCTGGCGCACCAGCGGCAGGTGCTCGTCGCGATAGCGACGCCGGAACGTGGCCAGGGCATCGTCGTCGGCCGGCCGGCGATAGAGGGCCACCAGGGTCGCGGTCATCGTGGTCTCCCGTCGTGGTCGGTCGGTGTCGGGCCGGCCGTCGCGGACCGGGCGCCGCTCGCGTCAGATGCCATGGTCGCCCATCGAGGCCGGGATGGGGGCGCGGCCACCGCGGATGCGGGTCCCTGATGGTCCACCCGCGACGTCCCTGCCGTCGGCGCGGGCGATCGCCTCGGCCTCGGTCGTCCGATAGAACGTCTCGGCTACGGCGTTGAAGATGCCCGGCCGGCTGGCCATGACCTGGTGGTCGCAGTCGGGCACGATGCACAGGCGGCCGTCGGGCAGCTGTCGTACCAGCCCGACAGCCTGGTCGAGGGGCACGAAGACGTCGCGGTCGCCGACGACGAGCAGCGTCGGCATCGTCACGGCACGCAGCTCGGCCGGGCTGATGAGCGACTGCGTGGCGACATCCTCGGCGATCGCCGGCAGCAGGCGACGCCACGCGCCCTCGCCCTGTCCGGGACCATGGCGACGGTCGAGCGCAGCGGCCCAGGCGGGGTCCTGGGCGTCGATGCGCGGCGGATCCATGAGCCGGCGGGCGACGTTCGTGCGGGGCTGGCGTTGGACCGTGATGCCGACGATGAGCAGCGTCCGCAGGCGCTCGGGGTGGGCGATGGCGTAGCGCAGCGCGGTGTAGCCGCCCATGCTGTAGCCGACGAGGTGGAAGCTCTGGAGGCCGAGCGCGTCGACGAAGGCGGCCAGATCGTCGACGAGCATCTCCGCCGACCAGCCGTCGGCGGCGTCCCAGCGGGTGCCGGCGTGACCGCGCGCATCGGGGATGTGGAGCGTGAACGCCTGCCGGAATGCCGGTCGCTGGGCCGACCAGTCCTCGGCGCCCGAAGATGTCGCGCCGTGGAGCAGGACCATGGGCGGCCCGGCGCCCTCGAGCAGGTACGCGACATCGAGGCCGTTGGCGCGGACCGTCGGCATCAGCTCGCGCTCGTCGCCATGGGGACCGGTCCTAGCCCTCGGGATAGCGGCTGTCGGGCTTGCCCAGCAGCTCGGCCGTGGCGGCCCGCTCGATGCGCAGGTAGCGGCCGCGGTAGTAGAGCAACGGCAGCGGGTGGACCTCGCTCAGGCCGAGCCCGCGGACGCGGGCGAGGTAGATCGTGTGGTCGCCGGCGTCGAGCGTCTGCTCGACATCGCATTCGAGGCTCGCCACGCCGGCCTCGAGGATGGGCAGGTCGCGCTCGCTGAGCGTGTAGCTGGCACCGCAGAAGGCGGACCGTGGCAGCGGCGACGGGGCGCCGGCGAAGCAGTCGGAGAGGCCCTGGCTCTCCTCGGCCAGGATGTTGACCGCGAACCGGCCGACCTGGGCGATGACCGGATGGATGCTTCGCTCGCGGCCGACACAGATGAGCACGAGCGGGGGATCGAGGCTGACCGACGTGAACGCATTGACCGTCGTGCCCCAGGGCTGGATGCCGTCGGGCGTCCCGATGGCCGTGGTGATGACCGTCACGCCGGTCACGAAGCGGCCGAGCACGTCGCGGTAGGTGTCCTGGTCGACCTCGTCGCGGGCAGCCGTCATCGTCGGCGCGGTGTCCCCTAGCCCCCGCCGCCGACGGGGCCCGTCGGGCGCTCGTAGCCCTCGGGCATGCGCGGCTCGAAGCGGAAGCCACCGGCCACGCCGGGCTCGGTCAGCTCGTGCGGGTCGAGGATCACGTCCAGCTCGTCCTTCGTGAAGATGCCCTTCTCGAGCACCAGCTGGCGGATCGTCTTGCCGCTCGCCACGGCCTCCTTGGCGATGGCCGCTGCCAGGGCGTAGCCGATGTAGGGCGCCAGCGGGGTGGCCATGGCGCTCGACTGCTCGAGCAGCCAGGCGCTGCGTTCGACGTCGGCCTCGATGCCGGCGACGCAGTCGCGCGCGAACTGGCGCAGGCCGCTCGTCAGGACCTCGAGCGAGTCGAGGGTCTCGTGGGCGATGAGCGGCATCATCACGTTGAGCTCGAGCTGACCGCGCGAGGCGGCCCAGGCGACGGCCGTGTCGTTGCCGATGACGTGGTAGCAGATCATCGACACGTTCTCGACCATCACCGGATTGACCTTGCCGGGCATGATCGATGAGCCCGGCTGCCGGGCAGGCAGGCGGATCTCGGCGAAGCCTGTCCGCGGCCCGGACGACATGAGCAGCAGGTCCTCGGCGATCTTGGCCATGTCGACCGCGAGGGCGCGGAGCGCCGCTGAGACCTCGAGCATGGGGGCCATCGACTGGGTCGCGTGGACGAGGTGCTCGGCGGTCCGGAGCTGGAGCTTCGTCTGCTCCGAGAGGTGGCGCACGACGGCTTCGATGTAGGCCGGCTCGGCGTTCAGGCCGGTGCCCACGGCGGTCGCCCCGATGTTCTGCTCGGCGACGCTCTCAGCGGCCGTCAGGATGCGCGCCGCAGCCCGCTTCGTCGTCAGCGCGTAGGCCGTGAACTCCTGGCCGAGGCGGATAGGCACCGCGTCCTGCATGTGGGTCCGTCCGGCCTTGAGCACGCCGTCGAACGCTCGAGCGCGGTCATCGAAGGCCCGGACCAGCTCGTCGAGCGCCGGCAGCAGCTGGCGGATGCGATCGAGGGTCGCGATGCGCATCGCCGTCGGGAATACGTCGTTGGTCGACTGGGACATGTTCACGTGATCGTTCGGGCTGACGACGGCGTAGTCGCCGCGCTGGCCGCTGCCGATGCCCCGGGCGCCGAGGATCTCGACGGCCCGATTCGCCAGCACCTCGTTCGTGTTCATGTTGTGGCTGACGCCCGCGCCGGCCTGGAAGGGATCGACCCGGAAGGCATCGATGAGGCGCTCCTGGAGCGCCTCGGCTTCCGGACCGTCGGCGTCGGGCACCAGGCCGAGCACTTCGTCGGCGGCCTGGATGATGGCCTGCGCGATGTCGGCCGAGAGTCGGCCGGTGTCCCGGTTCGCGCGCGCCGCGGCCTTCTTGACGTTGACGGCCGCGCGCACGAGCGTCGCATCCGGTCGGCGACCGCTGATGGGGAAGTTGCGGATGGCGCGCTCGGTCTGGACACCGTAGTAGGCGTCGGCCGGGACCTCGAGCTCGCCGAGTGGATCGCGCTCGAACCGGAAGCCGGGCCGAGCGGCTCCATGGGCAGGCTGGTCGGGCACGTCGTCAGTGTAGTGCGCCGTCCGGCGTCGGCGACGCGACGAGGCCCCCGCGGTCAAGGCAGGGGCCCCGGTCGATGGTTCGTAGCGGCGGCCTCGCGCGCCGCCGGTGACGCGAAGGGCTTACGGGGTGGCTGCCACGGCGGCGTCGGCCAGCATCAGGCCCGCGCCGGTCGCGTCCGCTGCCCAGCACTCCTCCATCGGTGGACCCTCCGGCTGCGGGACCATGCGACAGCCGGCCGGCATGGCCAGCGCGGTGGAGGTCAGGATCGACTCGGCTTGGGCGGCGGTCAGGGCGCCGTTCTTCTGGGCCATGAGGGCGACCGTGCCCGCCACGTGCGGGCTGGCCATCGACGTGCCGCCGAGGAAGAAGTAGCTCAGCTGGCCATTGGTCTGGTACGGACCGACGACCCACGAGCCGGGTGCCGCCACGTCGAGGTCCTGGCCAGCGAGCTGGCGGCTCGAGAAGTCGGAGATGAAGAAGTCGGCAGCAGCCGTCGGATCGGGCACGCTGCCGGCGAACCACCAGGACCCGCTGCCGGCGGGCGTCCACTCGCCGATCCAGCCCGATGATGCCGCCGAGATGACCGGCGGGTAGGCGGCCGGGAAGCTCATCCCGGCCTCGCCTTCGTTGCCCGCCGAGGCAACGATGATGACCCCCTTCGCGATGGCGTAGTCGATGGCCGCCACCTCGACGGCGTCGAGCTCCTCGCCCCCGAGGCTCATGTTGATGACCACCGGATGGCCGGCCAGCTCGCCGGCCTTGAGGTCGGCGAAGTAGGTGATGCCGCGAGCGACGACGGACGACTGACCGGCGCCGTTGTTGTTGAGGACCTTGACGGGATGACGGTCGCCATCGGCGCCACGCCGTTGATCGGCGTGCCGTTCAGGTTGTAGCCGCGGATCGTGCTCGTGACACGGGGAGCTCGGCACGGGCTTGCCGACGCGGAGAGACGGTTCCGTTGCTCGATGGCACCGCTCGCCGGCCGCCGGTCGCTCGAGCTTGGGACTGGTACGATCGGCCCGATGTCGGACACCGCGCTGACCACGGTCCAGCCCAGCGAGTCGCGCCTGCCGAGCGTCGTCGCGCCGCCCGCCGACGCGCCGACGATGACCGAGCTGTTCGCCTTCATGGCCGACGCCGAGCTGCGCTTCGAGACGCTGCGCATGCGCATCGTCGATCGCACGTGGACGGCGCGCGGCGAAGAGGTCGAGATCAGCGAGGTCTGGCTTCGCCACCCAGCGCTCGCCAAGGTGCTCACCCGGGTCGGATCGGATGCGCCACGTTCGCCGAGCCGCGTCTGGGTCTCCGACGGCTTGACCGTCCGGACCTATGAGACCGAGGGCGATCTGCTGCGCGAGCGCCCGGTCCGCGACCGGCCAGAGGGCGTGACACGGGACGATCTGCCCGGCTTCGCCCGTGTCTACTCGCCGCGCACGATGCTGCCGATGGAGACGCTCGCCGACACGTTCGTCCATCCACGCGGGCTGTGCCGCAACGTCCTGGCGACCGGCGCACTCACGCTCCTCGGCACGAACCGACGAAACGGCCGGGAGACCTGGCTCATCCGCTGCGATCAGCCGCGCCGAGCAGAGGTGCTCAACGACAAGCCCGACCGCGTCCTCGAGGTCGGCGTCGATCGGCTGACGGGCCTCGTCGTCCTGCTCGTCGAGCGCTTCGGCGACACCGTCACCCGGCAGGCCGACGTCACCGACCTGACGCTCGACGGGGCGATGCCGGACGAGGCATTCGTGCTCCACGCACCGGACAGCGCGCGCCGCCTCTACTGATCGAACGTCGAGCGTCGTCTCGGACTATCCGCGGCGCCCCGGGCTGGGTATAGTCGCGGCCTGACCTGTGCACGAGCGAGGGACTCGCGCGAGGTCGAGCGGCGCGTCCGATTCGAGGGAAGGGAGGCGACCCGCCAGCGCGGCTGCGAGCCGCCGCACGATGACACCTTCTCTGTGGTCCGCACGAACCCCCAGCCTGCGGACGATGCCGGGTGACCGACACACCTGCGACGGCGGCCCGAGGGAGCCACCGAGCGCACCCGCGCATCGACCGAGCCCATCCTGCCAGGGAGGATCTCGATGACCCAGTCGCGCGAAGACGTCATCCAGCAGGACGTCAAGGACCTGCACGCCTTGGGCTATGCGCAAGAGCTGTTCCGCACCATGGGTGGGTTCAGCAACTTCGCCATCAGCTTCAGCATCATCTCCGTCCTGACCGGCGCGGTCATCCTCTACGACTACGGGCTCGCATGGGCCGGCACAGCGGCGGCCATGCTCGGCTGGCCGCTCATCACCATCTTCGTCCTGCTCATCGCAGCATCGATGGCGGAGATCGCTTCCGCCTATCCGACCGCGGGCGGCCTCTACTACTGGGCCAGCAAGATGAAGAACAAGGCCTGGGGCTGGTGGACCGCGTGGTTCAACCTCATCGGCCAATTCGCGATCGTGGCGGGCATCAACTGGGCGGCCGCGAACTTCCTGAACGTGACGCTCATCACGCCCATCCTGGCCAACTTCGGCATCACCTACGACAACACGACGGTGCTCTTCGCCATCGGCGACTCGGCCATCCTGACCGGTGCCCTGGTGACCATGGGCGTCCTGATGCTCATCGAGCTGCTGCTCAACATCGTGGGCATCAACGTCGTCGCCATCCTCAACCAGGTCAGCGTCTGGTGGCACATCGTCGTCGTCATCGCGGTCGTCCTGCTGCTGCTCTTCCTGGGCCAGCCGAACGCATCCGGCCTGACGCTCTTCGCCATCCAGCCGCAGGACGTCGCCGGATCCTGGGAGAACAACTTCACGCCCTTCGGGATCCCGATCGACATCGACTACGGCCCAGCCGTCTCGTACCCGCTCGTCCTCGCCTTCTTCTTTTCGCTCTTGCAGGCCAATTGGACCTATACGGGCTACGACGCGTCTGCTCATGTCGCGGAGGAGACCGTCGGGGCGCGGGTCGCATCGGCCTGGGGCGTCTTCCTGTCGGTCGCCGTCTCGGCCGTCTTCGGCTACATGATGCTGATCGCGATGTCGCTGCACCTGCCCGATCTGTCGACGCTCTTCCCCGCGGTGCTGGACGACGCCACGCTGCCAGCCGCCAGCCAGTACTACTTCGGCGGCGGGTACGCGGTGATCTCCATCCTCGAGTACAACCTCAACAGCATCATCATCGTCAACTGGCCGCTGGGCGACATCCTGGGCGCGGCCATCGCCATCGCCATGGCCTTCTGCGGCCTGTCGTCCGTGGCCGCCGCCGGGCGGATGCTGTTCGCCTTCAGCCGGGACGACGGGGTCCCGGGTTCCGGCTGGCTGAAGAAGGTGTCGCACCGGTATCGGACGCCGGCCAACGCGCTCACGGCCATCGTGGTCATCGCCTGGCTGTTCTCGGTCGTCGCCTTCATCGTCGGGACCGGGGTGGCCATCGTGATCATCACGGCCATCAGCACGATCTTCCTGTACGCCGCCTATGGCATCTGCATCTACCTTGGCACCTCGACGACCGAGTGGCTCAAGGAGCGGCGGTGGTCGCTGGGCAGGTCCTCGAAGCCCATCGCCTACTTGGCGATCTTCTGGATCATCGTCCTGATGTTCCTGTTCTCATGGCCGACCTCGGGCAACATCTCGTGGCCGTTCATGCTCGCCATCGTGCTCTTCCTGCTCATCTACTACTACGCCTGGGCTCGAAAGCGGTTCGAGGGTCCCAAGGTCCAGGGCGACCTGGCCGAGCTGACGGAGATCGAGAAGGAGTTCGCGACTGCGGCCGAGCAGCTCAGCGCCTGAGCCTCGCCACCATCCCGGCGAACCCGGTGCCGGCTGGGTCTCTCCCGGCCGGCATCGGGACGTGCAAGGAAAGGCAGCGACATGAGCGACAGCCACGACAAGCATCCCCGTCTCGTGGAGCTCGAGACGATGATCAAGGGCGGCTCCATCGACACGCTCGTGGTCGCCATCACCGACATGCAGGGCCGCTTGATGGGCAAGCGCGTCCAGGCGCAGGCGTTCCTCGACGGCGTCATCGACCACGGCGCCCACTTCTGCACCTACCTGCTGGGTACGGACATGGAGATGAACACGCCCGAGGGCTTCGCGCTCATGAACTGGGAGACGGGCTACGGGGACTGGATCGCGGCGCCGGTCTGGGACACGCTGCGCGTCCTGCCCTGGCTGGAAAAGACCGCCCTCGTCCTCTCGGACACGGTCGACGAGGAGACCCACGCCGAGATCCCCATCTCGCCGCGGACCATCCTCAAGCGCCAGGTCGCCCTGGCCGCGGAGGCGGGCTTCAGCGTCAAGGCCGGCTCCGAGTTCGAGTATTACGTCCTGCGCGACACGTGGGACGACATGGCCCGCAAAGGCTTCGTGCCACCGGAGCGCTTCGGCACCTATAACGAGGACTACCACCTCCTCCAGGCGACCAAGGCCGAGCCACTCCACCGGCTGCTGCGCAACCAGATGACCGAGGCGCGCGTGCCCATCGAGTTCAGCAAGGGCGAGGCCGCGCCGGGCCAGCACGAGGTCAATATCCGCTATGACGCCGTCCTCGAGTCGGCCGACCGGAGCGTCGTCTTCAAGCACGGCGCCAAGGAGATCGCGTACCTCAATGGCTGGGGCATCACGTTCATGTCCAAGCCCGACCAGAGCTGGACGGGATCGTCTGGTCACCTGCACATGAGCCTCTGGGACGCCAAGGGCAAGCGCTCCCTGACCCACGACGCCAAGGCCGGCCTGCCCTATGGCCTGTCGCGCACCTTCAGCCAGTTCGTGGCCGGGATGATGGCGCTCTCGCGCCAGCTGGCCGTGTTCATCGCCCCGAACATCAACTCCTACAAGCGCTTCGCATCCCTCTCCTGGGCGCCGGTCAACGTCGTCTGGGGCCGCGACAACCGGACCACCGGCTTTCGGCTCGTCGGCCACGGCGAGGGCCTGCACGTCGAGGACCGCTTCCCGGGCGGCGACATGAACGCCTACCTGACCTATGCCGCGATGATCGGCGCCGGCCTCCACGGCATCGAGCACGAGCTCGAGCTGGCGCCCGAATTCAAGGGCAACGGCTACGTGGCGACCGACTGCGAGCGCATGCCACGCGCGCTCTATGAGGCGATCGCCGAGCTGGAGCGGTCGGAAGCCGCGGTGAGCATCTTCGGCCAGGATGTCATCGACCACTACCTCAACGCTGCTCGCGTCGAGCAACAGACCTATGATGCGGTCGTGCACGACTGGGAACGCGAGCGCTACCTCGAGCGCAGCTGACGGGGGTGGGGGGACGAAAGCGATCGGCGGCCGATACCATGCCGCCGATGGCGAAGCGGGCGGCACCAGCGGCCGCACCTGATGATCAAGTGGCGCTGAGAGCGCGCGTCGCGGAGCTCGAGTCGCGCGAGGCCGAGCGCGAGCGGGCAGCCACCGTCCAGGGTGCGCTCTATCGCATCGCCGACGCCGCCAGCTCGATCCACGAGATGGCCGAGTTCTACCCGGCCATGCACGCCATCGTCGGCGAGCTGATGAATGCCCGGAACTTCTACATCGCGCTCTACGACGAGGAGCGGCAGCTGCTGAACTTCCCCTACTACGTGGACAGCGTCGACCCGGACGTACCCGATCCGACGCTCTGGGAGCCGATCGGAACAGGCGATGCAGCCGGCATCACGGCCTACGCCGTCCGGCGCGGGGAGCCGCTGCTCCTTGACACGCGGGGATATCGCCAGCTGGTCGAGAGCGGCGTCATCCAGGAGTCGGGTGCCCAGGCTGAGGGAGAGTCCGGCTGGCTGGGTGTCCCGCTGCGATCCGAGGGCAAGACGCTAGGCATCGTCGTCGTCCAGGACTACGAGCACCGGCTGTCCGAGGATGACAAGGAGCTGCTCATCTTCGTCGGCCAGCACATCGCGACGGCGCTCAGCCGCGCGCGGGCGATCGAGGAGACCCGTCAGCGCAACGCCGAGCTCGCCGTCATCAACGAGATCGGCGCCGCCCTCGCTGCCCAGCTCGACTTCCAGGCCATCATCGAGCTCGTCGGCGCCAAGGTGCGCGAGATCTTCGCCGTCGACACGATGGCCATCACGCTCTATGACGAAGCCGCCGGGCGCATCACGTTCCCCTTCAGCCTCGACGAGGGCGCGCGCTACGACATGCCGTCACGTGACATTGGAGAGGGACTCACCTCCCAGGTCATCGAGGCACGCGAGCCGGTCCGCTTCGACTCCGGCTCCGAGGCCGAGAACGCCGGGGCGATCAACGTCGGGACGTATACCGAGGCCTGGCTGGGCGTGCCCATCCTGGCCGGCGAGCGGGTCATCGGGACGATCAACCTCGAGTCGATCAAGGCCAACGCGTTCGACGAGTCGGATGTCCGGCTGTTGTCCACGGTCGCCTCGAGCATGGGCGTCGCGCTCGAGAATGCGCGTCTGTTCGACGAGACCAAGCGACTCCTGACCGAGACGGATCAGCGGGCCGCCGAGCTGGCCCTCATCAACGAGATCGGCTCGGCCCTTGCTGCCCAACTCGATTTCGACGCCATCGTCGAGGTCGTCGGCGACCGGCTGTGGGACATCTTCGAGGCCCAAGCGCGCGATATGTTCGTGGCCATCCACGAGAAGTCGACGAACCTCATCTCGTTCCCCTACGAGATCGAGAACGGGAAGCGGATCCAAAGCGAGCCGATCGAGTTGGGCCAAGGCCTGACGTCGATCGTCATCGGGACCAACCGACCGCTCCGCTTCGGCAGCGACGCCGCGCAGGTGGCGGCCGGAGCCATCATCCCGGCCAACACCGGCGAATCCGGCTCGACGAGCTCATGGCTGGGCGTTCCCATCCGGGCGGGCGGCCAGGTCATCGGTGTCATCGTCCTGGGTCACGACGAAGAGGATGCGTACAGCGACGCCGACGAGCGGCTCGTCTCGACGGTCGCCTCGAGCATGGGTGTCGCGCTCGCGAATGCCCGCCTGTTCGACGAGACGAAGCGCCTCCTGGCCGAGACGGACCAACGTGCTGCCGAGCTAGCCATCGTCAACGAGATCGGCGAGGCGCTCGCCAGGCAGCTCGACTTCGCGGCCATCATCGAGCTCGTCGGGGAGCGCGTCCGGTCGATCTTCCAGACCGGCTCCATCTTCATCGCTCTCTACGACCCGGCCACGAACATGCTCTCGTTCCCATACGACCTCGACGAGGGCGAGCGCTTCGAGCGCGGACTCATCGAGCTCGGACCGGGCATCACCTCGAAGGTCATCACCACCGGCCGCCCGCTACGCCTGGGCAGCGAAGCCGACCAGACGGCTGCCGGCGCCATCCAGATCGGCGGCTCCGACACCCAGTCGTGGCTGGGCGTGCCCATCCCGGCCGGCGACCACGTCATCGGCGTCCTCGGCCTCGAAAGTCTGCAGACGGACGCGTACACGGAGGCCGACGAGCGGCTCCTGGCGACGCTCGGAGCAAGCATGGGTGTCGCGCTCGAGAACGCCCGGCTGTTCGACGAGACGAAGCGCCTGCTGACAGAGACGGACCAGCGCGCAGCAGAGCTCTCGCTCATCAACGAGATCGGCACCGCGCTCGCCGCACAGCTCGACTTCCAGGCCATCATCGAGCTCGTCGGCGAACGCGTCCGCACGCTCTTCGACGCGACCTCGCTCTTCATCGGGCTCTATGACCCGAAGACGAAGCTGATCAGCTTCCCGTACGAGATCGAGGAAGG
>DATBSD010000033.1:0-2406 GCA_036559965.1 Candidatus Limnocylindrales bacterium | reverse complement strand
TTCGTGGTCGAGGTCGTTCGTGGCCGCCTGCCACGGTGCGAGGACCGTGTAGCGCACGCCGGCCTCGGCGGCCAGCCGCAGGCTGAGCAGGTCGACGGCCGTCTCCGGCAGCCAGAGCCCGAGCGGTCGATGCCCGAAGCGAAGCTCGGCGTCACGCAGGCCCCAGGCGATCTCGGTGCGCCGATCGCGCAGCGTGGCCAGCGGCAGGATGGCGTGGTGGAACGGCTGGGCCATGGCGTTGTGGCCGCTCGCCTGGGCGGCGATGGCATCGTGCGTCTCGGGACGCTCCCGGCGCAGCCAGCGGGCGAGTGTCGGGCCGAGGTCGAAGCCGATGCGCCCGAAGTTGCCGGCCGCGGCATTCGGTCCGTAGCACTCTGCCGCGATGCGGTCGTTCCAGTCCCGGTACGGGGCGGCGCCGCTCTCGGGTGGCGTCAGGCCGGTGAACGGATCTTCCCGTGAAGGCTGATAGAAGTGGCCGTGGATGGCCATCCGGTCGGAGCTCACGCCTCTGGCACGGCCTCGGTCGCGGCCAGGCGCAGCCGGAGTGTCAGCGGACCGTCGTTCGTTGCACCGAGAGGCCAGCGGAAGAGCAGCGACGACCCCTGGTAGACGCGCTCGAAGCCGCCCTCAGAGTTCGAGATGGTCTCGATGGGGAACCACGTGACCCGCGCCGGCGGTCCGATGGCGGCCTCGATCCGGACGCCGTCCTGGTCGTTGCCGAAGGCCAGAGCAACGGCTGAAGGCAGGTCGCCCGCGCCATCGTGCGGCCGGCGTTCGATCGCCCCGCCCTCGGGCGCACCGGCGTGGCCCGGGACCTCGTAGTAGGCCGCCGGGTTGCCGCCGCCACCACTCAGGCAGAAGCTCCATTCCAGGCCGATGTCGCCATCCAGTCGAGCCGCCGCCGGATCGACGACCTCGACCTCGAGCTCGAGGTCGAGCCACGGCGCGCCACGGGGCCCCCCGATGCGCAGCCGCTTCGTGAGCGCGAGGCCGGCTTCGAGACGTCGCACCTCGAGGCGATCCTCACCCAGGCGCTCGAGTTGCCAGGGCAGGTCGATGGGCGCGCGGTCGGGACGGTCGCCGTCGCGCAACGCGCCGCCCTCGAGCCCGGGATCGAGCAGGCGGACGAGGCCACCTCGCCGTTCGTGGTCGTCGTAGTGCAGGAAGCGCGCGAGGCCGGGCTCCTTGACGGCCACGATGTCGTGGATCGAGACGCTCCCGCCATCGTCCGCGTGCGCGTCGCCGGCGTCGGGCTCGACGAGCTTGGCGTGGTAGGCCTCGGGGCGTCGGCGCATGGCCGCCAGCAGGGCGACCCGGCTGGTGCGCAGGTCCCAGGTCGAGATGCCGGCGCCTTCGTCGAGGTCGACGGTCAGCAGCTGGGCCGGCGACGCCAGCACCGCGTCGGGATGGCCGTCGAGATCCCAGTCGCCCACATGGGCGGCGTCTGGCTCGGCGCCGGTGGCCCGGGCGGCGGCGTCGGCCAGGTCCTCGGCCGCGATGAGGTGGTGGAGCGTCGCCTGGCGCATGTGCACGATGTAGATGCCGCCGAACAGCCCGTGCCAGTAGCAGTCGTTCGACTGGCCGCGCTGGAGGTGATCGACGGCGACCGCGCGCGTCGGTCCGTCGGGCATGGCGGCGACCTTGGCCGAGGCGCGCAGCATCTGCTTGTGGAGATCGTTGATCTCCCGATAGCGCGCCTGGAAGGTGCGCCAGAAGCCGCCACGCAGGAAGCGTGCCTCGGGTCGACCGGCCGCACGGGCGGCTGCGAGCGCGTCGTGGAAGGCACCTGCCTCGTCGGCCGGCAGCGCCCACTCGGTCATCTCGACGTACGACGCCGTCGGGACGTAGATGCGGCCGGCCGGCGGTTCGCGATCGAGCCAGTCGGACGGTGTCACGGTCGTCAGCCAGTCGCGCTCGGCGTCGAGCGCGCTGAAGCAGCGGTCGACCCAGCCGTCCTCGCCCCAGCAGTGCTCGTAGGTCATCGGCCAGGCGCCGAACTTCTCGCCGTCGTCGCCCATCATGCCGATGCGTCGGCCGTCGTCGGTGGCGTGGTCGCGCAGGTACGCCACGACGTCCTCGACGTGACCGAAGGGGATCCGGTAGCGGAGGCCCTGCTCGGTGCCGAAGACGGTCAGTCGGGCGCCCTGGTCGTCGGTCGTAAACGTGCTCCACATGGCGTCCTCGGCGACCGATGCCCCGCGCAGGTGGTTGTCGTCGAGGATCGTCCACTCGTAGCCGCCGTGAACAAGGTCTGTGGGCAGCGATGGCTCCCAGACGCGTTCGGCGAGCCAGGCGCCGCGTGGACGGTTGCCGAAGCGGGATTCGAGCTCGTCGCCCATGCGGCGCAGCTGCGCGATCCGGTCAGGTACCGGCAGCGAGGCAAGGATGGGTTCCGTCCAGCCGCCG
>DATBSD010000032.1:0-3012 GCA_036559965.1 Candidatus Limnocylindrales bacterium | reverse complement strand
GTCGAACCGCCAGGCAGGCCGTTGACCTGGACGATGCACAGCTCGCGCGAAACGCCGCCGTCGACCTCCTCGACGAGACCACCACCGGGAGCGTCCCACGTACGTCGATCGGCGGCCCGGACGACGCGCGGCGGCGGCACGTCGCCCTGGAAGAACCAGGCGATGGGCACGTCGAGCGCGACGGCCAGCGTCGAGAGGGACTCGAGTGAGGGGGATGCCTTGTCGTTCTCGATCTGGCTCAGGTAGCCGACGTTGAGGCCCGTCCGCTCGGCGACCTGCGCCAGGGTCAGTCCTCGGGCGCTACGCCAGCGCTTGACCTGTGCGCCTATGGCCGGCTTCTGGCCGGGCGCCCGTGCCGTCGATCTGGTCATCGTCTAGTGTTGGCCCTCCATAAACAGGTATTGACATGGGATGCAATCGCGTGCGAGTATTGCCCTTGTCAATACTCGATGGCCACTGGCCAACTGTCAAGCGCGAGATGCGCAGGGAGATCATCACCATGAGCACCACCATCGCCGTCATCGGCGCAGGCAACGTCGGCCGCGCACTGGCCGCGTCGTCGACGCGGGCAGGCTACAAGGTCGTCGTCGCATCGCACGACGTCGCCGACGCCGAGGCGGTCGCCGCGATGTCCGGAGCGTCGGCCGTCGGGTCAAGCCGCGAAGCCGTCGCGGTCGCCGACATCGTCGTGCTGGCCGTCCCCAGCACATCGCTGCCGATCCTGGCTGCCGAGCTCGGCGACCTGCTCACAGGCAAGATCGTCGTGGACGTCTCGAACCGTCCGATCCAGGCCGGCGCCTCGATCGCTCAGGACCTCCAGTCCCGGATCCCCGACGCCCGGATCGTCAAGGCGTTCAACACCGCGTTCGCGACGGTCCAGGCCGACCCGATCGTCGACGGCGTCCCTGCCGATGCCTTCGTGGCCGGCGACGATGCCGACGCCAGGGCTGCTGTCCTGGCGCTCGCCGCGGCCATCGGCTTTCGGCCGATCGATGCGGGTGGCCTGGAGTTCTCGGGCACGCTGGAAGGCATGGCCTGGCTGAACATCAGCCTCAACATGCAGCACGGCTGGGCCTGGCAGGACGCCTGGAAGCTGGTCGGGCCGACCGCCCGCTCGGCCTGAGCGACGGACTCGATCCTTCGCCGGCCAGCCGCCCGCCGATATGACCGGCCGAGCGGATCAGCCCTCCGACGTCGTCGCCGGGCTGGCCGACGGTGCCGCGTCCGACCCCGGCCACGAGCCTCGGCCGGGACCGCGGAACGTCGAGCCGGCCACGACCGAGGAGGCGTCGAGCGAGCCGTCGCTGCGCTGCGCCCCTTCGGCGATGAGTCGCATGCCGACCGTGACATCGGCCAGGCTGGCCGACTCCTGACCGGCGACGCGGTAGCTCGTCGTGCCGGAGACGTGGACCGTCGTCGTCGTGCCGTCGCGGCGCTGGATGGTGATGGTGTCGGCCGTCTTCTCGGTCACGGTGCCGCCGACACGCGGCTGCTGGATGCGCACGTTGACCGCCGTCATCGTCGCGTTCGTGGCGGCGGTGCCCTGCACGAGGACGATCGAGCCGACCACGACGTCGCCGGCGTCGCCAGCGGCCGCGCCGGCACCGAAGCCCAACTGATAGGTCGTCGAGCCAGTCGTCGTGATGGTCCATACGGTGCCGCCGCGGCTCGTGAGCGTGAACGAGCCCGCTCCGACCTGGGTCACCGTCCCGCCGACGGTCGGCGTGACCACGCCGATGGCATCGATCGTGTAGCTGCCGTCAGCGTTCGCGGTCTGCGTGAATCGGATGGCGTCACCGACCGCGATGTCGCCGACCGTGATGGCCTGCCCGGCCTTCGTGACCGTCGTCGCGCTGGTGACCGTGATGGTCCGCGTCCAGCCGTCGACCGTCGTCAGGGACAGGTCGTTGCCGCTCACCGCCGTGACCGTCACGCCGCCGCCGATCTGGCCGCCGAGACGTCCGGACCCGAAGCGGTCGAATCCCGGGCCGCCGGCGGCTGAGGCCGCGGCCGTCAGGGCCAGGATCATGGCCAGTGCGAGGGCAGAAGCGACCGTCGCCATGCCGAAGCGACGCACGCGGCCGGCCGGCGTGGCGCGAGCCGCGATGACGTATGTCGAAAGGTGGGTGCTCGTGGTCATCGGTCGTCCTCCAGGGATGTCGAGGTGACGACCGTTCTACGGCGCGCTCCTGAGGGCGCCCTGAAATGACACCGCGCACGGTCTATGACGATGCCGCTGCCGCCGACGACGTAGGCTGGGCATCGATGGCGATGAGCACCAACGCCGGGTCGATCCACCCGGCCGTCGGGGAGCCGCACCTGCGGCTGGCGAGCGGGTCAGGCTGCCGCGTCCGTGACGAGCACGGCCGTGCGTACCTCGACGCCGTGGCGGGAGTCGGGGTCATGTCCCTGGGCTATGGTCGCGACGACATCGTGGCCGCGGCGGCGGCCCAGGCGCGGCAGCTCCCGTTCAGCCACTCGATGCGCTTCGCCAACGAGGCCTCGGACGTGCTGGCGGCCCGTTTGCGCGAGCTGACGCCCGACGGCATCGACTGGTTCTTCTTCTGCTCCGGTGGCTCGGAGGCGCTCGACTCCGCGGTCAAGATCATCCGCCACTACTGGCTCGATCGTGGCCAGCCGTCGCGCTGGCGCATCATCGCCCGACGGCCGTCCTTCCACGGCAACACACTGGCCGGCCTTTCGGTCGGCTACCACGCCGCGCGGCGGACGCCGTTCCTGCCCTATCTCTGGGACATGCCGCACATCCCGGCGCCGTGGCGACTCCACTGCCCGAACCACGGCGAGGGGGCGCCCGACTGCGCTGCATGCACGGGCACGGCGCTGCAGGAGGCCATCGAGGAGGTCGGACCGGACAGTGTGGCGGCGTTCATCGCCGAGCCGCTCGTCGGTGCGGCCGCGCCCGCGGTCACGCCCGATCCCGGCTACTACGAGACGATCCGTGCCATCTGTGACCGATACGACGTGCTGTTCGTGGCCGACGAGGTCATGACC
>DATBSD010000031.1:0-3870 GCA_036559965.1 Candidatus Limnocylindrales bacterium | reverse complement strand
CGCGACCGCCGAAGACCGCGGCGCCTATCCGCCCCGCAAGCGGTTGCGGATCTCGCTCGCGGCGGCGACGACCGCGGCCGCGAGACGCGCCTCGGACCCGGCGACCGGGAAGCGGTACGTCGGACCGTGGACATGCACGGCGGCGGCGATCTCGCCGTCGGCGGCGGCGACGGGCGCCGCGATCGACGTGATGCCCTCGGCGTACTCCTCGCGCACCCAGGCATAGCCTTCGGTCCGCACGGTACGCAGCCGTTCGAGCAGCGCGCCGGCCTCCGTGATGGTGCGATCGGTGAACGCCTCGCGCGGAGTAGCCAGCAGCCGGGCCAGCGACGGGGCAGGCATGTAGGCCAGGAACACCTGGCCGGACGACACGGCATGCATCGGGATGCGCGTGCCCGTCCAATCGCGGACCTGCACCGGGTTGGGCGAGTCGACCTGGTCGATGTAATGGACGTTGCCACCGTCGGGCACCGACAACCCCGACGCTTCGCCGGTCCGTTCGGCGAGCTCGACGAGGGTCGGATGTGCGGTCGCCACGAGCCCCCGTGTGTCCCGCATGCCGGACGCGAGGGCGACGATGCGCGGCCCCAGCTGGTACCGCGAGTCGCCCGGTAGCTGACGCACCGCACCCTCGGCCTGGAGGGTGTCGAGCAACCGCGCGACCGTGCTCTTCGGCAGAGCGCATGCGCGCGCGAGGTCGGTCACGCCGACCGGGCCATCGCCCAGCGCATCGAGCACGCTGAAGGCGCGCCGGATGGACTGCACTCTGGACAATCGCGCCTCCCCTCGGCTACGCTTTCGTTCGTTCCATCATACGGCATCGTGCCGCATCGTGGAACACGGCGAGTTGATCCGACGCGGGGGGCCCGCGGGTCGGGTGAAGACGGGAGCGACACGGCCGATGGGCAACGACTACGAGCAGATCGACCTCGAAGCCCTCAGCGATGAGGAGCTCACCGAGCAGATGCACAACGATCTCTACGACGGGCTCAAGGATGAGATCACCAAGGGCACCAACATCCTCCTCGCCCGCGGCTGGTCGGCGTCACGCGTCCTCAACGACGCCCTCGTCGAGGGCATGCGCATCGTGGGCATCGACTTCCGCGACGGCATCCTCTTCGTGCCCGAGGTCCTCCTGGCCGCCAACGCCATGAAGGCCGGCATGGCCATCCTGCGGCCGATCCTCGCCGAGACCGGCGTCGAGTCGATCGGCAAGGTCGTCATCGGCACCGTCAAGGGCGACATCCACGACATCGGCAAGAACCTGGTCGGGATGATGCTCGAGGGCGCCGGCTTCGAGGTCTTCGACCTGGGCATCAACACCGACGCGGAGAAGTTCATCGCTGCGCTCGAGGAGCACCAGCCCGACATCCTGGGCATGTCCGCCCTGCTGACCACGACGATGCCGTACATGAAGGTCGTCATCGAGACGCTCAAGGAGCGCGGCATCCGCGACGACGTCATCGTCCTCGTCGGCGGGGCGCCGCTCAACGAGGAGTTCGGCAAAGCCATCGGCGCCGATGCCTACTGCCGCGACGCCGCCGTCGCCTCGGAGACGGCCAAGGCGCTCGTCCTCCAGCGCCGCGCCGCGTCGAGCGCGGCCAAGGCGGGCTGATGACGATGACGGGCAAGGGCCGCGGCCGGGTGCTCGTCATCGGCTGTGGCGCGCTCGCCAACGAGATGCTCGCCGTCGTTCGCGCGAGCGGCCTGCGGGACATCGACGTGACCTGCCTGCCGGCGAAGCTGCATCAGCGCCCGTCCGGCATCCCGGCTGCGGCACGCGCGAAAATCCGGACCGCGCGAGCGCAGGGCTACGAGCGGGTCTTCGTGGCCTACGCCGACTGCGGCACGTACGGCACGCTCGACACGGTGCTCGAGGAGGAGGGCGTCGAACGACTGCCGGGCGCCCATTGCTACGAGTTCTACAGCGGCACGGCGGCCTTCGCGGCGTTGACCGACGACGACCCGGCGACGTTCTTCCTGACCGACTACCTGGCTCGCAACTTCGAGCGCCTGGTCATCGCCGGGCTGGGCATCGATCGCCACCCGGAGCTGCTGCCGATGTACTTCGGCAACTACCGGCGCCTCGTGTACCTCGCCCAGACCGACGATCCGGTCGCGCTCGCCAGGGCCAAGGCGGCCGCGACGCGCCTGGGGCTCACGTTCGAGCTCCGACGGACCGGCCTGGCGCCCTTCGGGTCGGCCCTCGCTGCGCTGACCGCCCGGCCACAGCTGGCCGTCATGGCCGAGGGCGCGTGATGGGCAGCCTGACCGTCATCTGGTGGCGCGACATCCCGGCCCAGGTCGTCGCGCGCGAAGGCCGCGTCTCGAACAAGCACATCCTGCCCGGCCGCTTCCAGGAGGCCATCGACCGCGCCGCCGTCAAGGCCGGCCTGGCCGGCACGGACGACTACCTGGCCGAGTGGCGACGCGAGAACCGCTCTTGCGGCGACGATCTCGAGGCCGAGGTCGCGGCCGAGGTCGCGCTGCTCGAGGCGGCCTACCCAGCCGATCGCCTCAAGGCCCTCGCGACGGCCGGCGGCGTCGCCGCCGACGCCTCGTGACGCCCCGACCAGTCCAAGGAGCCCATCGACCGTGACCCTGACCGTCATCTCATCAGCCAGCCGGGAGGTCGTCATCGGCGACGATCGGCCGTTCGTCGTCATCGGCGAACGCATCAATCCGACCGGCCGGAAGCTGCTGGCCGAGGAGATGCGGGCGGGCGACTTCAGCCGCGTCGAGCGCGACGTCCTGGCCCAGGTCGAGGCCGGCGCCCACATGCTCGACGTCAACGCCGGCATCCCGCTGGCCGACGAGCCGGCCATCCTGGCGCGCACCATCCGCCTCGTCCAGTCGCTGACCGACCTGCCGCTGTCCATCGACTCGTCCATCGTCGAGGCGCTCGAGGCAGGGCTGGCCGCATACCAGGGCAAGGCCCTGGTCAATTCGGTCACCGGTGAGGACGAGCGACTCGAACGCGTGCTGCCCCTCGTCAAGCGCTACGGCGCCGCCGTGGTCGCGATCTCCAACGACGAGACCGGCATCAGCGAGGACCCCGACGTCCGCTTCGCCGTGGCCAAGCGCATCGTCGAGCGTGCCGCCGACCACGGCATCCCTCGCGCCGACATCGTCGTCGACCCGTTGCTCATGCCCATCGGCGCCATGCCCCTCGCCGGCCGGCAGGTCTTCCGCATCCTCGGCCGGCTGCGCGACGAGCTGAAGGTCAACTCGACGTGCGGCGCCTCCAACGTCAGCTTCGGGCTGCCGCACCGCGAGGGCATCAACGGCGCCTACCTCTCGATGGCCATCGCCAGCGGCCTCACGTCGGCCATCACGAACCCCATCTCGGCCGGCGTGCGGGATGCGGTCATGGCCGCCGACGTCCTGATGGGCAACGACGCCGAGTGCGGCCGCTGGATCCGCGCCCATCGCGAGCCGGCGGCCGAGGGCGAGGACGGCCGGCGCCAGAACCGACGACGCGCGCTGGCAACGGCGCCGGCCTGATGACGCGACGGTGAGCGACCCGCTGCTCATCTTCACGCCGTCCGGTCGCCGCGGCTCCTTCCCGCCCGGGACCATCGTCCTCGACGCCGCTCGCTCGCTGGGCGTCGACATCGACTCGGTCTGCGGCGGGCGCGGCATCTGCGGCCGCTGCCAGATCCGACCCATGACTGGCACCTTTGCCAAGCACGGCATCGAGTCCGCCGCCGGCCACCTCTCGGCGCCCGGGGCGATCGAGGCCGACTACGAGCGGACGCGCGCGCCGCTCATGGCCGACTGCCGGCTGGCCTGCGCCGCGACGCTTCAGGGCGACCTGGTGGCCGACGTGCCGCCCGAGAGCCAGGTCCACCGCCAGGTCGTGCGCAAGGG
>DATBSD010000030.1:0-13740 GCA_036559965.1 Candidatus Limnocylindrales bacterium | reverse complement strand
CGGCCCGTCGAACATGAGCAGCAGGGCGTCGCCGCCCCATTTCAGGAGGTCGGCGCCCCACGATGTGGCCTCGTCGAGGAGGGCCGTGAACACGCCGTCGAGCGTGTCGCGCATGAGCTCCGCGCCGACCTTGCCCCGGCGAGCGAGCTGCTCCGTGAGGGCGGTGAAGCCGGAGATGTCGACGAAGACGAGCGACGCATCGAGCTCCCGGTGCCGGGCCTCCGGCTCCCCGCGCAGCCAGTCGATCATGAGGCGCGGCACGTAGGGGCGGAGCAGCTCCGACTGCTCGTGGCGGACGACTGGGGAACCTGACTCTGCGATCGTCATCTACCGGTCGAATCCACGCGTCGGAGGTCCCCGCTGGTCGGAGACGTGGACTTCAGGGTACACCGGCCCTGTTTCCGTCCCTCCGTCGACGGCGAGTGCGAACCGCAAGGCCCCCGGCATCGGGAGCACCCGCCCGATACCACTTGACAGCTGAGTCCGTCAGGTCTATATATCGCGTGACGGTATATCGCCTCACGATATACCAATCGGAGGGCAGGGCGATGACCATCCTCGCATCCCGGACCGAGCTCCGGGCGTCCGATGTGGCGCTTCGCGTCTTGATCGTCGGTCTGGTCGTGGCCACCGGGTACATCCACAGCACGCTTGGTGGCCTGCTCTTCACCCTGAATGCGATGGGCTACGCGACAGCCGCGGTGGCCATGGTGATACCGCTCGCCCTCGCGGTGCGGGGTCGTTGGATCATCCGCCTCGGCCTCATCGCCTATGCGGTCATGACCATCGCAGGCTGGGCGATCCAGGGTCCGTACTACTCCACGGCCTATGTCGCCAAGGCCATCGAGGTCGCGCTCGTCGTCGCCGTCGCGATCGACTTCGCCCGGATGGACGGGAACCCGATCGCGGTCGTCCGTCGCGAGCTCGCCAGCCTCCGGTCGATGGTCACCCGCGTCACCGCATCGCCGCATGTCGAACCAGGTCACCAGACCTCGGATGGAGTCCGTCCGTCATGAACCGCTTGACCGCCGGGCTGGGCATGGTCGCCCTGCCCGTGGTCCTCGCCGCCTGTTCGATGGCTGCGGCGGCTCCGCCATCCGGGACGCCAGCCCCCGCGCCAGGGGCAGGTCCACCGGACGGTGCGACCATCTCGATCGTCGCCAAGGACATGCGGTTCTCGGAGCCGCTGGTGTCGGTCCCGGCTGGCATCCCGTTCGCCGTGGAGTTCGACAATCTGGATGACGTGCCGCACAACGTCGCGATCTCGGATGGCGCCGGGAGCTCGATGTTCAAGGGCGAGATCGTCTCTGCAACGAAGGTCGTGTACTCGGTGCCGGCCCTGGCGGCGGGTACGTACACGTTCATCTGCGAGGTGCATCCCGACATGCAGGGCACGATCACGGCACAGTGACGGACCGATCCAGCGAGGCCCACGACCAGCGCGAGGCCCCGCTTGACATCGGCGGCCGACGAGTCTATATATCGTAGTGCGATATAGCGCGACCAGCTATAGCGTCGTACTGAGGACAAGATCGATGATCGGACGACCCAGACCTCCGCGACGCCGCTGCGCCGGGCCGGGTCGCCGGCGTGAGCCCGGAGTAAGGTGACGCCCATGCGCTCAGCGCTCGAGTCGTTCGGCCGCTTCGCCCGGCCGGCCCAGCAGATCGTGACCGTGCTGACCACCGGGCCACGGACCCCAGCACTCATCCGACACGAGATCGGCGCTCGCTGCGGCACCGATGTCGGGCCGGGCACCCTCTTCGGCGCCCTCGCCCGACTCGAACGCCGAGCCTTCATCGAGGTCATCCCGGCCGATCGGGTCCCGCGCGCTTATCGGCTGACGGCCCTCGGGGCGACCACCCTCGAGGCCGAGCTCGGAGCCCTCGCCGGCTCGCCGTCTGCCACCCACGGTGCGGCCTCCAGCTTGAGCCCGGCCCGATGACCCGCCTCCTTCGCCTCTACCCGCGGGCGTGGCGCGAGCGCTACGGCGACGAGGTCGTCGCCCTGCTCGAGGAGCGCCCGACCACCCTGCTCGATGAGCTCGACCTCATCCGCGGCGCGCTCGATGCCCGCCTGCATCCGCAGGTCACCGGCGTCGTCGCCGCCCCCGAAAGGGAGCGTCCCGTGAATCAGCGCACCTTCGGCTTCATGGCCGCCGCCGGCGGCATCGCCTGGATCGTCGGTATCCTCTCCATCTTCGTCCTGCCACGGGACGTCGCAGGGTCTCGCAGCCTCGGGCTGGCGATGGTCGGCATGGCCCTGGCGATGCCCCTCATCGGGGCCGCCCTCGGCGATCTCGGCACGCGCCAGGGATCGGCCACGAGCGCACGGACCGGCCACGCGGTCATCGTGGTCAGTATCGTGCTTGGCCTCACGCTCCTCCCGGCCTGGCCGGTCTTCCTGTTCGGACTCTTCGGTTTCCCGATCCTCGCCGCGTTGCTGGCCATCCGCGGCACACGGAACGGTGTCTTCCCGACCTGGTTCGCGGTCGTTGCGAGCATCGCGGGCCTCGGCGTCCTGGGCGGCATCGGGGCTGACGTCGATGCTGGCCGCGATCAGACGCTGGTGCTCATCGCCGTGGTCGGCGTGCCGGCGCTGTTGCTTGCCGGGCTGGCCCTCCGCGGGACACCACTCACGTCGACGACGCCGATGCCGGGTCCCGCATGAGCCACCTCCTGCGTCTCTATCCGCGGGCCTGGCGCGAGCGCTACGGCGACGAGATGCTCGCCCTGCTCGAGACCCAGCCCGCCTCGCCCCTCGACCAACTCGATCTCATCCGCGGTGCGCTCGACGCCCGCCTGCATCCGCAGGTCCACGGCGCCGCAACCATCGACAAGGAGACCCCCATGAACCAGCGCATCCTTGCCATCCTGGCTGGCGTCGGTGGCATCGCCTGGATCGTCGGCACGGTGACTGCCGTGGTCTTGCCACCGAATACGTTCGGCGACGCCGATACGAGCCTGATGCGTATCGGGGTGGCGATCGGGGCGATCCTCATCGCCATCGCCCTCGGGGAGCTCGGCACTCGCACGGGCAGTTCGTCCTGGACCGGGCACGCCATCGCCATCGTCGGCGTCGCACTCGGTCTGACGGCGCTCCTGGACTGGCCGTGGTTCATGCTCGCGCTGATCGGCTTTCCGATCCTCGTCGTGCTTGCCACCACGCGGGCGAACCTGAACGGCAGGCTGCCGGGCTGGGCGACGGGCCTCATCGTCGCGGTCTCCGTGGTCGCCCTGGTCGGGATGTTCGGGACCAGCGCGTTGGTCGGGGCCAGCACGAATGCCTTGTTCTTCGGCTTCATCGGCGTCGCTGGCCTGGTGCTCGCCGTGGCGGCACGACGCAGTCCCGTCGCCCCGGCTCTCACGGCGCCCACCCAGGAGCCCGCATGAGCGGCGACCTTGGCGCTTTGGCGGTCTCACGGCGCTCGAAGCAGCGTCTGATGACCCAGCGTCGCCTGGGCATCCTGGCCGCCATCGGAGGAGTTGCCTGGATCATCGGCGTCGCGTTAGCGCTCATCCTGCCCGTCGACGAGTTCGGCGACCATGACAACACGGTCGCGGTCATCAGCCTGGCCATCGGCGCGAGCCTCATCGGCATCGTCCTCGGACGCCTGGGCACACGCCCGGGCATCCGGTCGCGGACCAGCCTTGCCATCGGACTCGCAGGCATCGTGCTTGGCCTGACCGTAGCCATGGGCTGGCCGTGGTTCATGGTCTTCCTCATCGGATACCCCATCCTGGTCCTCCTGGGGGCGGTCAGGGGGTTCCTCGCTGGCACGCTGCCGGGCTGGTCGGTCGCGGTGATCGGGTCGTCGACCGGGCTCGCCGTTGTCGGGCTCCTCGGACTGCCCGAGCTCTTCGGGGACGGCAGTGGCTTCGCTCTCTTCGCCCTCGTCGGCGTCGCAGGCCTGGTCCTCGCCGTGGTCGCTCTGCGAATACCTGGGGTCACCGCGTCCACGAGGCCAACGGAGGTGCCCGCATGAGCGGCGACCTCGGCGATCTCGGCCGCTTCGCGGAACCGTCGCTCTTCATCCTCGTGTCGCTCAGCGATCGGCCCAAGCATGGCTACGCGATCATGGAGGACGTCGAGGCCATCAGCGGCAATCGCATCGGCCCCGGCACGCTCTATGCCGCGCTCGCCCGGCTCGAGTCACGCGGTCTCATCGAGGCGCTACCACCGGAGGATCGTCGCCGCCCCTACCGATTGACCGGCCTCGGCGCGACGACCCTCAAGGCCCAGCTCGAAGGCCTGGCAGGCTTCGCGAAGACGGGCCTCGGCCGGCTGTCGGGCACGACGTGAGCAACTGGTCGACGCCCTCGCCGCCGGTCACGCTCACGCCGTTGACTCTCGACGTGCTTCGCCGCGGGGCGCCCGCCGGCATGACGCGACGGCGCCTGCTCCGTCGGACCATCGGGGTCGGCGTCCTGCTCGTCCTGGCCGAAGGCCTCCTGGGCACCTTCCGCTTCCTCGTCTCAGCCATCGACATCGGCTTCGCGGGCCCCGTCCGCATCGGCACCATCGACGATCTCATGGCCATGCCGGCCGTGCCCGGCACCAACCTGCACGATGGCGCGCCGGCCTACGTCTTCCTCGCCAAGGCGTACGTCCAGCTCATCGATCCCGAGCTGGGCATGACGGACGGCGAGAGCCTCGACGGCTCCGGGACGACGACGAACGTGCGTGCGCTCTCGCAGATCTGCCCGCACCTCGGCTGCCGGCCGAACTTCTGCACGCGCAATGGGCTCTTCGAGTGTCCCTGCCATCAGTCGCGCTATGACCGTCTGGGCACGAAGATCCTGCGCTTCGGGCCGGCGCCGCGTGGCATGACGCGCTTCGCGACGTCCGTCGAGGACGGCGTGCTGACCATCGACACCAGCGTCATGAAGCTCGGGCCGCTGCCGCTCGCCCTGGGATCGTTCGGGCTCATCCCGCCGACCGCGCCGACCGGCTGCATCTGAGGGCGGCCGGCTCGTACACTCCGCCCGGTGACGCTGTTCACGGACCTGGCGACGTTCATCTCCAGCCCCCAGGGCATCGTCGTCTCCCTGCCTGCCCTCGCCGTCGGGCTGTGGCTGCTGGTCAAGGGCCTCATCGCCTTCCGTGACGAGGCCCGCGTGGGCGACGTGGCGACCTCGAACGTGGCCACGCTGGCGGCCGGGGAGGTGCGCCTGTCCGGCGTCATCGAGGGCGCCGAGATGGTCCTTGTCTCGGCGCTCCAGAGCCGGCCCTGCGTCTACTACCGCTCACGTATCCGGGACGAGCGCGGCGACGGCCGGCGCGACCTGCTCGACGAGCAGCAAGCCATCTCGTTCCGACTGCGCGACTCCAGCGGCGCGATCCGTGTCGTGCCCCGAGGCCGCGTGGACTGGAACGTGCCGGAGCGATGGTCGGAGACGACCGATATCGCCGGCGGCGACCCGCCCGGCCTCGAGCGCAGACGCGGCGCCTCGACCACGGCGGCTGAGCTCGACCGCGAGGTGGCGATCGCGGCGTTGCTCACGGTCAGATCGCCCGAGCCGATCTCGGACGACGGCGGCGATCCAGGGCTCCTCGGCGATCTCGGTCTGGCGGGCAGCAGCGACCGCGGCCGACGCTACAGCGAGGCGCGTCTCGAGCCTGGTGAGACGGTCACCATCGTGGGTATGGCCCGTCCCTATCGCGACCTGCAGGCCGAGCTGATCGCGCCCGTGCCCGACGATGCCGACCTCGCCGCCGCGCTCGACGCGGCACGCGCCAGCGGTCGCCTGGCGACGACGCCGGAGGATGCCTGGGGCAACGCCGCCATCCCCGGCTTCGGCATCGGCCAGCCGACCCGGCCACCAGAGCTCGACCCGGACGCCGATGCGCCCCGCGTGCCGACGCCGGCCGAGGCAGCCGCCGCCGAGTCGGCCGCCGAGGCGCGTTTCGAGATCGCCCCGGACGAGCTCGTCATCGGCCAGCCCGACGGCGACGGTCAGCTCGTGGTCTACCCGGGCACGCCGGCCGAGGCCGTCGAACGGGAGCGCACGACGCTGCTCGTCGGCCTGCTCGGGGCGGTGCTGGCCATCGGCGCGGGCATGCTCCTGGCCGTGCAGCTCTCGGGCGTGCTGGCTTGATCGCCGAGCAGGCGATCGCGGTGCCGAGGACCGGCACGCCGACGTCGGTCGAAGCCGCATCATGACCGGCGACATGATGCCCACCGCCGCCGCCTTCGCCGTGCTCGTGCTGCTGATCACGATCGTGGTCATGCTCGCCACGACCTACAACGCGGTCGTCGCCCTGGGCCAGCGCATCGACAAGGCGTGGGCCAACATCGACGTCATCCTCAAGCAGCGCCACGACGAGCTGCCACGGCTCGTCGACGCGGTCCGTGGGCTGATGGGCTTCGAGCGCGACGTGCTCGAGGAGGTCACCCGACTGCGCGCCGACTACCGACGAGATGCCCCGGTCGACGAGCAGGCCGCGGTCGCGCTGGCCACGACGATCGGCGTCCAGCACCTGCTGGCCGTGGTCGAGGCGTATCCCGACATCAAGAGCCACGGCAACGTGCTGGCAGTGCAGGACGAGATCCGCCGCATGGAGGACATGCTCGCCGACCGGCGCGAGCTCTACAACGACATGGTCTATCGCTTCAACACGCGCATCCGCACGGTGCCTGCCGTGCTCATCGCGGGCCTCTTCGGCTGGCAACCGCGACCGTTCTTCCAGGCCGAGGCGGCCGACCGCGAGCGGCCGGCGGCCACGCTGACCTGACCGCACGAACCGAGGATCGGGGAGGACACGATGACGAAGGCCGACGACGCGGCAGTCCAGACGGCGGCCCGGGCGCTGCCGCTTCGCGGGCTGGCCATCCTGCCCGGGGACTCGGCGTATGACGATGCGCGGCGGGTCTGGAACGCGATGCACGACCGTCGTCCGGCCGTCATCGTGCGCGCCGCCGGCACCGCCGACGTGCGCACGGCGCTTGCCTTCGGCCAGGAGCACGGCCTGCCCATCGCCGTCCGCGCCGGAGGCCACAACGTGGCCGGCAACGGCACGGTCGAGGACGGCCTGGTCATCGACCTCGGCGCGATGCAGGGCATCCGGGTCGATGAGCTGTCACGCACGGTGCGCGTCGAGCCGGGCGTCACCCTGGGCGGCCTCGATCGCGAGACGCAGGGCTTCGGCCTGGCCGTGCCCGTCGGGGTCGTCTCGGGGACGGGGCTCGCCGGTCTGGCCCTCGGTGGCGGCGTCGGCTGGTTGACGCGCGCGCACGGCCTGACCATCGATAGTCTCCTCGCCGCAGACGTCGTCACGGCCGCCGGTGAGGTCGTCCACGCCGCGCCCGACCAGGACGCGGAGCTGCTCTGGGGACTCAAGGGCGGCGGTGGCAACTTCGGCGTCGTGACCTCCATGGAGTTCCGCGCCTATCCGTTGGGCCCCCAGGTCCTGACCGGCAACTTCATCTACGAGCGGAGCCATTGGGCGCGCGCGCTCGAGGCTTTCGTGGCCTGGACGGCCGATCTGCCGGATGCGCTGACGTCGATCGTCTCGTTCCTCATCCCGCCCGCCTCCTTCGAGCTCGGCAGTGACGTGATCATGGCCATCGGCTTCACGTGGGTCGATCCGGATCGGAGCGCTGCCGAGCGCCTGACCGCCGCCCTCCGCACGGCCGCGCCGCCGGACGTCGAGATCGTCGAGCCGACCGACTGGCTGGCCTGGCAATCAGCCGTCGACGAGATCTTCCCCAAGGGCAGTCGCGCGTACTGGAAGAACGCCTCGCTGAGCGGCTTGCCATCGGGCGCCATCGCGGCCATCGTCGAGCACGCCCCCAGGGTCGTCGCGCTCGGCAGCGGCTTCGACATCCACCACATGGGCGGCGCCGTTCGGCGGGTGGCCGACGACGCGACGGCCTTCCCCAACCGCACGGCGCCCTACTGGGTGAACATGTACGGGGTCTGGCAGGACGCGGCCGACGACGAGCGTGGCCGAGCCTGGGCACGCGACTTCCACGCCGCGCTGGCGCCCTACGCCGATGCCGGGATGTACGTCAACTTCCTGGGCGCCGAGGCAGGCGCCGATGCGCGTCAGCAGGCACTCGCCGCCTATGGCCCGGCCAAGCTCGAACGCCTGACGGCGCTCAAACGCCGCCTCGACCCGGGCAACGTCTTCCGACTCAACCACAACATCCCGCCCGACTGACGGCGATCAGGTCGGAGAAGCGACCTCCGACCCGACTGGCGGTCCGAAGCGATACTCCGCGATCTCGCCCACGGCCTCGAACCCGATGGCCTGGTAGACGTGGTTCGAGGTCGGGTTCGTGGCGTCGGCCATGAGGAAGGCGAAGCGACGGCCGGCGTCGAGGTGGCGTTGGCAGACGGCGGCCACGAGGCCGCTTGCGTAGCCTCGTCGCCGGTGCTCGGGCACGGTGTACACGGGCCCGATGCGGATCCCGTTCGGCGTTCGCCCGCCGGCGCCGCAGAAGGCGACCGGACCGTCATCGTCCCAGACGGCCAGCTCGCGTCCACGGCCGGCCAGGGCGAGGTCGACCCACGTCACGGGATCGCGGGGCTGGGCGACGCCGAAGAGCTCGAGCTCGAAGGCTCGGAGCCAGCCGATGATCAGGTCGCGATCGCCGAGGGTCGCCGGACGCATCGCGCCGGAGACACCTGACGGGGGCGTGACGGCTTCGAGCCGGTAGTTCAACTCGTGCATCGAGCGCTCGGCATGCTGGCCGGTGCGCGCGGTCCAGCCGGCCGCGAAACGCGCCGCCACGTCGACCGGGGCGTGGACGCCGAGGGGCATCCGACCGACCAGGTCATCGAGCACGAGGTCGATGGCGTTGGGATCGTCGCACTCCGAGATGACGACCTGCCACGGAGGCGTCCAGACGACCGCGGCGACCGGGGCCCGACCGGTATCGAGGACGGCCGCGAAGTAGGGCGGCTCGGCGATCAGTTCCGGGTGGGTGCGGACGTTGGTGACGATACCGAGCATCAGGTTGTGCTCGGTCTCACGCGCCTCGAGGAAGCCGCCCGCCAGCGCCATGAAGGGCTCGACGTCGGCGAATCGTTCCAGCGTCAGTGTCGTCGCCATCCGCCGATGATGCCATCGGTCGAAGGGTTCATGGGCGGGGCGCTATCAGGCCGCTTGCTCGAGACCGGCGATGGGCTGATTCGTGTGCCAGGCCTGCGGGTCGACGGTCAGCAGCTGGCGGATGACGGACTTGGGCTCGGTCAGGCTGCTGCAGACCAGCCACATCCCGTCCTCACGCGCCTCGACGGCGGTCGATTCGTGGCACTGGATGCAAACGGGCGTTTCGCGCTGCGCGCGCTCGATGGTTTCGATGATCTTGTCTCGGTCCGACACTGTAGATCGGTTCTCCCTTGATTGATTACGGTCCGAGGCGTATCGTATCAGAATGAGCGAAGCGGCGCCGCGACTGCTCGATCCCGCCACCGCACCGGCGCGTCGTCGCGGCCGGCCGCGCAACCAGAAGCTCGATCTGGCCATCCGCGAGGCCGCCCGCGAACTGCTCATCGAGGAGGGCTTCACGCGGCTGCGGCTCGAGCACGTGGCGGCCCGCGCGGGCGTCGGCAAGGCGACCATCTACCGGCGCTGGCGCTCGAAGGACGCCCTGGCCCTCGACCTGCTGATGGAGCTCGCGTCGCCGCACATCCACGTCTTCGACGTCGGCGACACACGGACCGAGCTCCTCCAGACGGTCGAGAACGCACGCCAGGCCTTGACCGAGACGCCCTTCGGCCCGGTCATCCGGACCCTCCTCTCCCAGATCGCGGTCAACGCGTCGATCGGCGACCCGTTCCGGGCCGCCATCGTCCAGGCACGACGAGACGAGGTCGGGCGCATCGTCGCTCGCGGTGTCGCCCGCGGTGATCTGCGGCCCGACGCTGCCGCCGATCTGGCGACCGAGCTGCTCGTGGGGCCGGTCTACTTCCGCCTCGTCTTCGGCGGTCAGCTCGATGCGGCCTTCGCGCGCGGCATCGTCGACGCCTACCTGCGGGGCTTCGCCGCCCGCTGATCGTCACCCCAAGATACGTGCGGCTATTGACACGTGATGATATCAGCACCTATCATCGCTGCGTGGACAGCGACACGGATCTGGCGCCGGTCTTCAAGGCCCTCGCCGAGCCGCAGCGCCGCGTCCTGCTCGACAGCCTCGCCGAGGACGACGGGCAGACGCTCATCCGGCTCGAGGCCCGACTCCCGCACCTCAGCCGCTTCGGCGTCATGCGCCACCTCCGGGTCCTGGAGGCGGCCGGTCTCGTGGTCACGCAGCGCGTCGGCCGCGAGAAGCACCACTACCTGAATCCGGTCCCTATCCGGCTCATCCACGACCGCTGGATCAGCCGCTACGCCGACCGGACCGTGGGCACGATGGCCGCCCTCAAGCGCCACCTGGAGGAGGTCCCGATGACCGCGCCCAAGCACGTCTACGCCATCGTCATCCAGACCACGCCGGAGGCCCTCTGGCAGGCCATCACCGACGGCGACCAGACCGTCCGCTACTACTACCGGACGCGTGTCCGCTCGGATTGGACGCCCGGCGCTCCCCTCGCCTACCTCTACGAGGACGGCTCGGTCGCCGCCGACGGGTCGGTCGTGGCGGTCGACCCGCCGCGCCGGCTGCAGATGACGTTCCATGCCCGCTGGGACGATGCCATCGCGGCCGAACCGCCGGTCACGATGACCTGGGACATCGAGCCCATGGGGACGGCCTGCCGGCTGACGGTCACGACCGAGGGCTATGCCGCAGGGTCGGCCATCGAGCGCGAGTTCAGCGGCGGCATCGTCTTCATCGTCTCGGGTCTCAAGACCCTGCTCGAGACCGGCCAGGCGCTGCCCGTCGGGTAGCACCGACGGGTCCGCCCGTCGGGTAGCGCCGACAGGTCCGCCCATCGGCTGACGGCCGCGTCACTCGGGTGTCACGCGGTCCTCGATCTCCCAGGCATGGTCGAGCACGTGCCAGGCCGCCCGCCGGGCGAAGTAGCGCGGTGACCAGAGCACACGCACGAGGTTCGGCTCGGGTGGCGGTCGGTCGCCGGCTCGCGCCGTGAATGCCGCGCGGACGGCCTTGCGGTGCTTGGCCAGATGGGCCGCTCCGCCGTCGCCCTTGGGCGGTCGCGAACCGAGTTTGGCCAGGTAGGCCTGCTCCGCCTCCAGGACGTGGCCACGGATCTTGTCCAGGTCGCGGCCGCCGCCGCGCGGGCCGAGACGCAGGTCGACGCCCCGGGCGGCCTCGACGTGCGCGTCGAATGTCCGCCAGCAGCCTTGCAGGATGGCCAGGAGCCGGGTGCGCTCGGCGGCATCGATGGCTGATGCGTCGGCCTCGGGGATCTCGCCCGGCGCTCCGAAGTCGGTGCCCGCTCCGCCGGTCAGTCGCTCGACGACCTCGACGCCGTACGACCCGTCGCCCGTCAGCGCACCGCCGCGCCCACCGATGGCCGCCGCGTACCGCTCGCGGTAGCCGAGCAGCGTGTCGATGGCCGCCGTGTCCGTGCGACCTGAGCGACACCAGCCCGGCCAATCGAGCGCGCCGGCAAAGACGCGCGCGCTGCCTGTCTCGAGGTAGATGGGGATGACGGCGCCCACCGCGGTCGGCTCAGGCTGCGGAGTGCTGGTGATCGCCCGCCGGTCGCCCGTCAGCCCAGCTGACCGAGGCGACGACGAGCGGCTGCTCTACCCCCTTGACGGTGACCGTGCGCGATGGACCGGTGGTCTCGGCACCGGCCTCGACCAGCGTCGCCTCGGTCGCCACGATCTCGCCACCCTCGCCAAGTGCCGCCACGCGCGCGGCGACGTGCACGCCGACGCCGCTGTAGTCGTCGCCCTGTCGCGTGGCCACGGCATCGTGGAGGCCGATGCGCACGGAGAGCGGCGAACCGCTCGCCCGGCGTCGCTCGGCCAGCGCCTGCTGGATGTCGATGGCACAGGCGACCGCAGGAGCAGCCGACCGGAAGGCCACGAAGAAGCCATCGCCGGTCGTGTTGACCACCGTCCCGCCGTGCCGGCTGAAGCGTGCCCGGAGCGCGTCGTCGTGCCAGCGCAGAAGGTCGGACCAGGTCGCGTCGCCGAGTGCCGAGGCGAGCTGCGTCGAGCCCACGATGTCGGTGAACATGAAGGTCATGCGCGCCTGCTGCGGCGCTGCCCGCCGGGCGTCGGCGGCGGCGATCGCGCGCGCGGTCGTATCCA
The DNA here is from genome assembly GCA_036559965.1 of Candidatus Limnocylindrales bacterium. Lineage (GTDB taxonomy): Bacteria > Chloroflexota > Limnocylindria > Limnocylindrales > CSP1-4 > CSP1-4. Next base: position 1,566 of record DATBSD010000030.1, on the reverse strand, counting down.
GGTCGAGCCGTGCCCCGAGGCGCTCGAACTCCGCCTGTGCCGCCTGCCGCTCAAGATCGGCGCCGGCGTCGTCGCCCTGCGCCGTGAGGGCGTCGGCGACGACCAGCCGCGCCCGGGCGACCTCATACGGGGCGCCCACCTCGCGCCACCAGGTGATGCCGGCATCGAGCTCGCGCCGCGCGGCCGGGCCGTCGCCCTCCGCCAGCAGCACGCGGCCGCGCGCGACGGCAAGGCCGGCCTTGCGCGCCGGCGAGGGCGCGTCGCCGGCCAGACCGGCGAGCGACTCGACGGCGGTCCGAGCCGTGTCGATCGAGCCGTTGGCGAGGGCGATCTCGACCTGTGCCGCCAGCAGACGCGAGAGCGAGGTGCGGTCCCAGGTCGCGGCCACGGCCGCGCCGATGGCCGCCGCCGCCTCGCGGCGCTGACCGCGAGCGAGGCGGATGAGCGAGAGGGCCGGCTCCGGGCTGCGCCCCAGCGTGTGGGCCAAGCGCAGCGCTGCCTCGGCGCCATCGAGGTCGCCCATGTGCAGGCGGACCTCGCCGATCGCGTAGTGGCCATCGGCCATGGGCGGCACCGCGTTGTACGCGGCCAGCTCGGTCGTCGCCTGCTCGAGCTCCTTCTCGGCACGCGGCCAGTCGCCCTTGAGCGCCACGATCTCGGCCCGATGGACACGGCAGACGCCGGGGAAGCCACTGACCGAGGACCGCTCGCACCAGCGCTCGGCAAGGTCGGTCCATTCGGTCGCCCGGCCGTACTCGGTGACGTCGCGGCAGGCCGCGATCATGTTGCAGTAGGTCGTGCCGGTCATGACCGGCGAGAGCTCGCCGTTGACCGCCGAGAACGCGGCATCCTCGATCATCTGCAGGCCGGCCGTCGTGGCGCCGGTCGCCATCGTCAGCCGGCCAAGCGACGTCATGGCCGTCGCGACGAGGTCGGGCTCGGTGGCCTGCTGACCGATGCGCACCGCCGTCTCGGCCTGCTCCAGCGCGCCGGCGATGTCGCCCGCCTGCATCGCGATGCCGGCCCGTGACACGGCCAGCCAGCCGTGGGCGTAGCCCTCGGGCACGTCGGCGAGCATCCGCTCCGCGCGGCGCTGCCAGCCGGCCGCGATGGAGTGCTTGCCGGTCCAGGCGTACTCGCGGCCCAGGTCGAGCGCGATGACCGCGGCCCGAGCCTGGTCGCCGGCCGCGGTCCAGGCCTTGAAGGCGCGTTCCTTGAGCTCGACGCCCGTGTCGGCGCGGGCCATGAAGAACGCCGCCACGGCGAATGCCTCGAGGTCGGTGGCCGCGAGCTGGCCGGCTGCGTCGGCCTCGCCGTAGGCGTCGAAGGCCTCGGTCCAGGCATGTCGTTCGAACGCGTCCCTGGCCACCGCCAGCGGATCTGCCGGTCGCACGTCGATCGCGGCGACGGAGTCGCTCATGACGCGATTGTGCCACGCGTTCGAGCGTCCGCCGATGGGCGATCCCGGGCGATCGGGCTAGACCACCTCGATGGTCACCCGGAGCGGGCGATCGAGGATGCCCGCCAGGCGCTCGACCTCGGCCCCGAGCTTCGTGCGCGGCGGTC
>DATBSD010000029.1:0-46340 GCA_036559965.1 Candidatus Limnocylindrales bacterium | reverse complement strand
TTCATGAAGCCCAGCAGGGTCACGGGCACGTCGAGCGTGGTCGCGAACGAGGCCGCGACCGGGATCGAGCCGCCTTCGCGCACATAGAGCGGCGCCTTGCCGAAGACCTCCTCGAGGCTCGCCGCGGCCGCGATCGTGGCTGGGTGGTCGGGCGGCGTGCGGCTGGGGCGGCCCCAATTGATGAGCTTGACCGTGACGTCGACGTCGGCCGGGGCGAGCTGGGCGACGCGCGCCTGGAGCGCCGCGAAGACCGCCGCCGGATCCTGGTCGGGCACGAGCCGGCAGCTGACCTTGGCGTGGGCATGGGCCGGGATGATCGTCTTGGCGCCCTCGCCCTGGAAGCCACCCCAGAGGCCGTTGACGTCGAGCGTCGGGCGGCCGCCGCGGCGCTCGAGCGTCGAGTAGCCGTCCTCGCCGAACAAGCCGGTGACGCCCATCTCGGCCATGTAGGCGGCCTCGTCGAAGGGCAGGCGAGCGAACTCCGCTCGCTCTCGCTCGTCGAGCGGCACGACGGCGTCGTAGAAGCCCGGCAGCGTCACCCGGCCGGAATCGTCATGAAGGCCGGCCAGGATGCCGGCCAGGACCGTGGCCGGGTTGCGGAGCGTCCCGCCATAGCCACCGGAGTGAAGATCCTGGTCGGGCCCGACCACGTCGACCTGGGCGTACATCATGCCCCGCAAACCGGTCGTGATGGCCGGCAGGTTGCCGTCGAAGAAGCCGTTGTCGCTGATGACCACGAGATCGGCCGCCAGCCGGTCGGTATTGGCTGCCAGCCAGGCATCGAGGTTCTCCGAGCCGGACTCCTCTTCGCCCTCGAAGACGACCTTGACGTTGATCGGCAGACCGCCGCGGACGCGCAACCACGTGCCGAGCACGTTGGTCAGCAGCGCGACGTGGCTCTTGTCGTCCGCGGCGCCGCGGGCGAACAGGCGGCCGTTCTCGATGGTCGGCTCGAACGGCGGCCGGAGCCAGAGCTCGAGCGGGTCGACCGGCTGGACGTCGTAGTGGGCGTAGACGATGACCGTCGGGGCGCCCTCGGCGTGGAGCCAGTCGGCGACGACGACCGGCCGACCACCCGTGTCCGCCGCTTCGGCATGCTCCATCCCGGCCGCCTGGAGCCGGCCCACGATCCATTCGGCGGCACGCTGGCAATCCCCGGCGTGCTCCGAGAGGGCCGAGATGCTGGGGATGCGCAGCAGGTCGACGAAGTCGTCCAGGCGGGTCGTGGCGGTGGCCTCGAGGTCGGCGTCAAGGTCGGCGAAGCTCATGGGCATCAGGCCGCGGTCCTCCTCATGCATCGAAGCGGGCCCGTCGGGCCCGCTTCGGGTTCGTGGTCGTGCGCGCGGTCAGGCGGGCGACGGGGACGGCTTGGGCGACGGGACGCCCGAGCCGGCGCCGTCGGCAGCAGCCGGCCGGGCGGGCAGGCCACGGAGCGGCGTCGGCGTGGGGCTGTGGCCCTCGTCGCGCCGCGGGTCCGGCAGATCGGCGAACAGCTCCTCGAAGGCGTCCGACTCGAGGGTCTCCTCGGCGATGAGCCGATCGGCCAACAGGTTGAGCCGATCCTGGTAGGTCGTGAGGACGTCCATCGCGCGGTTGTAGCCGCGGTCGATGATGGCCCGGACCTCCTCGTCGATCTGCTTGGCGACCTCGTCCGAGTAGTTGCGCTGCTCGCCGATCTCGCGGCCGAGGAAGATCATCTCCTCGCGCTTGCCGAGCGCCAGCGGGCCGAGGCGCTCGCTCATGCCGAACTCGGTGACCATGCGGCGCGCGAGGTTGGTCGCCTTCTCGATGTCGTTCGAGGCGCCGGTCGTGGTGTCTCCGAAGACGAGCTTCTCGGCCGCGTTGCCGCCGAGCATGCCCGCGATCTTGTCCTCGAACTCGGACTTGCTCTGGAGGTAGCGATCCTCGGTCGGCAGGCCCATCGTGTAGCCGAGGGCCATACCGCGGCTGATGATGCTCACCTTGGCCACCGGGTCGCACTTGGGCAGGATGCGCTGGACGACGGCGTGACCGCCTTCGTGGTAGGCGATGACCTGCTTCTCGGCATCGCTGATGACCCGGCTCTTGCGCTCCGGGCCGGCCACGACACGCTCGAGCGCCTCGCTGAATTCGGGCGTGCTGATGACCTTCTTGTTGCGCCGCGCAGCCAGGATGGCGGCCTCGTTGACGAGGTTGGCCAGGTCCGCGCCGCTGAAGCCGGGCGACGTCTTGGCGATGAACTGGAGGTCGATGGCCTTGTCGAGGGGCTTGCCCTTGATGTGGACCTTGAGGATCTCCAGGCGGCCCTTCATGTCCGGGCGATCGAGGATGACCTGGCGGTCGAAGCGCCCCGGTCGCAGGAGGGCCGGGTCGAGGACGTCCGGCCGGTTGGTGGCGGCAACGACGATGACGTTCGTATTGGTGTCGAAGCCGTCCATCTCGACGAGGATCTGATTGAGCGTCTGCTCGCGCTCGTCATGCGAGCCGCCCAGGCCGGCGCCGCGCTGGCGGCCGACGGCGTCGATCTCGTCCACGAACACGATGCACGGGCTGTTGCGCTTGGCCTGGTCGAAGAGGTCGCGGACGCGACTGGCGCCGACGCCCACGAACATCTCCACGAACTCGGAGCCCGAGATGCTGAAGAATGGCACGCCGGCCTCGCCGGCCACGGCGCGTGCGAGCAGCGTCTTGCCGGTGCCGGGCGGGCCGACGAGCAGGACGCCGCGCGGGATGCGCGCCCCGAGGGAGTTGAACTTCTCGGGATACTTGAGGAACTCGACGACCTCCTGGAGCTCGGTCTTGGCCTCATCCACGCCGGCCACGTCGGCGAACGTGACGACGGTCTTGTTGCCCAGGAACATCCGGGCTCGGCTCTTGCCGAAGCTCATGGCCTGGTTGTTCGTGCCCTGCGCCTGGCGGAGCATGAAGAAAAGGATGGCGCCGATGACGATGATGGGCAGCGCCGTCGTGAGCAGGATGCCGAGCAGCTGGCCCGAGCCGTCGGGCTCGGTCGCGCTGACCTCCATGTCCGGGTTGCAGGTCGATCCCGGCTGCGCGCAGACGGCGGTGATGTCGGCCAGCATGCCTTCGCCCAGCTGGCCGGGCACCTGGCTCGCGACGACGAGATCTTCACCCGTCTGCGGATCCTTCTCGTCGAGCGTGATCTCGATGGCATTGCCCGACTGCACGACCTTCACGACCGCGCCCTCGGAGACGTAGCCCAGGAACGACCGCTCGCCACCGCTGTAAGGGATGGTGTCGGGCTTGGGCTGGTCGAACAGGAACATGTAGAGCACGGCGGCGATGCCCACGACGAGCACGAGGGTGAAGATGCCGCTCCGGAGGAAGCGCGTGTTCAAAAGGTTCGAGCCTCGATCGTGCGCTGCCGGACCCGATGTGCGAGCCCGCGCGCAGGCAGACAGTATAGGTCCGACCGCGCAGGGGCCTTCGACCCGACCTTCGGCGGCCGCGGCATGACCCTATCGGCCGCCCGACCCCCGACGGTCAAGCTGGGGGTTGGTTGGTAGCGGAGGGCGGATTCGAACCACCGACCAAGGGCTTATGAGTCCCCTGCTCTACCACTGAGCTACTCCGCCGCGGCGACCGATTCTATCGCCACCGCGTCATCCCGGCGATGGTCGACGAGCGGGCGGTCGGGCACGGCCCGCGACCTATACTCGATGCTCGTTGCCGCGCGCCAGTGGAGGATGGATGCACCGCCGCCGCTTCGTCCTGCGCGTGCTCGTCGACACCCTCCTGGTCGCCGTCCTGCTCTGGTTCCTGTCACTCTTCACGGTCAACAACCCATTCCCGTTCGGCACCGCCCAGGTGCCCATCGTCGTCATCACCTCGGAGTCGTTCGTCGCCCTGCTGGTGACCGGCTTCCTGGTCGCGCTCTTCGAGTCGGCGGTCAAGCCGGTCGTGGTCGCATTGACCGGCCGGCTGCTGCTCTGGTCGGCAGGCTTCTTCATCGTCATCGTCAACGCCTTCGTCCTCTGGCTCGTCGGCCGCTTCGCGCCGCTCCAGCTCCAGGTCGCCGACCCGTACTTCCTGTGGCTGCTCCTGGTCGCGGTCCTGTACACGATCCTGGCGTCACTCATGGACGCGACCCTGGGCCTCAGCCGGCCGAACCTCGAGGCGGCCGAGCGAGGACAGTCGATCTGGCGCGTCCTGGACGCGCTGCCGACACCCCGGCGCAACGCCATCCTGGAGAACCTGCGCCTGCAGCAGGTCTACGACACGGTCTATCGCTTCGGGCTCGATGCCGCCCTCGAGGGCACGCCGCTGGAACGGATCCGGACCTGGGTCCGGATCCGGCTGCTGCGCGAGCGCGACGAGCTGGCCGGGCTGAGCACGCCGGCACGGGTCCGGATCATGCTCCAGCAGCTCGGCCCGATGTACGTGAAGATCGGCCAGATGATCGCCAGTCGCGGCGCGGCGTTGCCGCCCGAGTGGCTGGAGGAGCTGCAGAAGCTGCAGAGCGATGCCGCCCCGTTCCCATGGGAGCAGGCCCGACACGTCATCATCAGCCAGCTCGGGTCACCGCCCGAGGAACTGTTCGCCGAGTTCGAGGAGCAGCCGTTCGCGGCCGCCTCGACCGCCCAGGTCCACCGCGCACGACTGCTCGACGGAACGCTCGTCGCGGTCAAGATCCAGCGACCCCAGATCGTGGTCAAGACGAAGGCCGACCTGGGCGTCATGCAGGAGCTTGCCAAGGTCGCCGAACGGCGCTTCGACATCGCGCAGCGCCTGGGCGCCGAGGGCATCGTGAGCGAGTTCGCGGCTGGTGTCATCAAGGAGCTCGACTACCGCAACGAAACCTACGCCTCCCGTCGCATCGCGGAGGCCATGACCCGCTTCCCCGACATCCACGTGCCCGTCGTCTACGGCCAGCTGTCTGGCGAGCGCGTGGTCACGGCCGAATTCGTGCAGGGCATCAAGATCAGCAAGGTCGACGAGCTCCGGGCGGCCGGCTTCGACACGTCGGCGCTCGGCGCGACGTTCGTTCGCGCGCTCATCAAGCAGGTCCTCGTCGACGGCTTCTTCCACGGCGACCCGCATCCCGGCAACATCCTCGTCGACCCCGACACCAGGCGCATCGTGTTCCTTGACTTCGGCCTCGTCGGCCAGCTCAACCAGCAGCAGCGGATCGATCTGCTCGACCTCATCAACGGCCTGCGCACGATCGACTCCGCGACGGTCGCCAACGCCGTCATCGCCCTCAGCCACAAGAGCCGATCGTTCGACGAGGTCGTCTTTCGCGAGGATCTCGACCGCGTCCTGCGCCAGTACCTCCGCTATGGCGACGGTGACGCCTCGCTCGCGGCCGGCGTCGGGGCCGTCCAATCGGCCGTCTACAACAACGGTCTCCAGCTCGACAACCAGCTGACGCTGGCGCTCAAGGCGGTCATCCAGGCGGAGGAGACGGCGACGCTGCTGAGCCCGACCATCGACATCGGGGCGGCAGCCCTCGAGGAGGCGCGAGCGGCGCTCTTCGAGCAGGTCACGCCGGCGCGGATGCGGGCATCCCTTGAGCGCTCGGCGCTGCGCATCGGGCGTGAGGTCGTTCGCCGCGTGCCGGACCTGGAGACGGCCGCCCTGAGCTGGTTCGACCAGTTCAACCGCGGCAAATTCGTGGTCGAGATCGATACCCGGGACCTGGTCAAGCAGGTCGCGCTGCTGAACGTCCTCGGGCGACGGTTGACCGTGGCCATGATCATCATCGGCCAGCTCCTGGCGACGGCCCTGTTCGCGTTCATCCTCGTCCAGCCCCAGGTCGCCGCGGCGGCCGGGTTCCTGCCCAGCCTCGCCATCGTCTTCTTCTTCGTCGTGCTCGGCCTCAGCTTCGTCGTCCTGCGACGGGTGTGGGACGACGGTGACGAGGATGACGTCCCGTGAGCGACGACCGGATCGACGACGGTTCCGATCAGGGTCGTCCGCCCGCCATGCCACCCGAGGCCGAGCCCGGTCCACCGGCCCTGGCGGTGCCGCCGCCCCAGCCGATGGACCTCGGCCAGATGGTCGACGCCGTCATCGGCCTCTATCGTCAGCGCCCCGGCCTGCTCCTCGGGCTGTGCGCCGTGCTCCAGATACCAGCCGCCATCATCGGCGGTCTGCTGCTCCTGCCGGTGCCCGGCCTGATGCGCGACATGCTCGGCTTCGACCCCTTCGATCCGACGCTCACGACGATGCCCACGAGCCTGCCGACGCCGACCGACGAACAGCTCTTGGGCGTGCTCTGGCCGGTCAGCCTGGCGACGCTCGTGACGACCATCGCGAGCGCCCTGACCACGACCGCCGTGGCCGTCGCCGTGCGTCAGCTGCGCATCTCGGCGGCGGCCTCGATCGGCGGGGCGTACGGCGTCGTCCTGCGTCGCCTGCTGGCAGCGCTCGGTGGCCTCGCCGCGTCGACGATCGCGCTGTCCGGGCTGCTCGTGCTGGGAGTGGCCGGCTTCGCCCTCCTGCTCGGCCTCGCTCCCGGGGCGACCGGCGGCGGGCCGCTCGCCTTCGCGGCCGTGCTCCTGCTCGTGGCGGTCATCGTCCTCGCCGTGTTCATCTCCATCCGCTGGACGTTCTGGCCCCAAGCGGTCGTGCTCGACGGCGCCGGGCCGCTCGGTTCACTCGGACGGAGCTGGCGCATCATCGCCGGTGCCACGTGGCGGGTGCTCGGCTATGTGCTCCTGTTCGGGCTCGCGGCGGGCATCCTGAGCGGCCTCCTGGCGCAGCTCGGGCTCATCGTCGTCGACACCGTGGCGCCACTGCTGCCCGAGCCGGTCGAGGTGGGCCTGACGTTCACGGTCAGTGTCGTCACGTCGCTCCTCCTGGCACCCATCGTGCCGGTCGCCATGACGTTGCTCTACCTCGACCTGCGCATCCGGCGCGGTGAGCGCCTCGATGCGGCACCACCTATCGGGTCCCCCAGCTAGGGACCGAAGAGCAGATCCAGCCAGTCATCGAGCGGCGCCGGACGACCGGTCGTGCCGGGCTCCGCGCCGAGCGGTGTGATCGGCCGCGGCGCGGGGGCGTCGGACAGCAGCGAGAAGACCTGCTCGCCGGGCCGGCCGTAGCCGTACCCGCGCGCCTGGAGGGCCAGGTAGTCGGGTGACTGGATGAGCTCCAGCTCGCGCTCGGTCGCCTCGAGCTTGGCGGCGGCGATGGCCGTCTGGCGTCGCAGCAGCTCGACCTCGTCGGCACTCGCGGCAGAGTCGGCGACGGCGCGGGCGAAGACGAAGACGATCCAGGCCACGACGAGGACGCCGATGACGAAGCCAAGGCTGCGGCGAGACAGGCCGGCCACCGGCATCCGGCCGAGAGGTCCTCGAGGATCGGGCGGGCCACCCTGACCGTCGTCGGGCGCGCCGGGCGCACCGGGCGCACCGCCGCCCTTCGTCTCGCGATCCAGCGCTGTGGTGTCGCCCGCGGTCTCGGCTACAGGGACAGCCACGAGGGAGCGCGTCCCGGAGCGTCGGAAGCGCCCGCCGAAGCCCGCGCCGATGACCATCGACATCTCGCGATGGTAGCTGCCAGCAGCTAGCGTGTCAAACAACCGGCCACGGGTTGACGCGATGCGACGTGGTGCTAGACTGCGACCCACGAATAGAACATCCGTTCCTATTCAGAGGAGTCGCGGACGATGCGCATCCATGCCCCGGCGAGCGTGCCGGCCGTCGTCGATCGCCTGCTCGAGGATGCCGTCGTGGCCGCCGCGGTCGTCGCCGACCGGACCCTGCCGCAACGCGACGCCGTCGTGCGTCCGTTCCCGTCCTGGCTCGACGAGCGACTCCGTCGCGGGCTGCACGCGCGAGGCATCGAGGCGCTCTATGCCCACCAGGCGGAGGCGCTCGAGCTGCTCCACGCCGGCCTCGACGCGTGCGTCGTGACGCCGACGGCCTCGGGCAAGTCGCTGTGCTACGACCTGCCCGTCCTTCAGGCCGTCATCGACGACCCGGCCGCGCGGGCCCTCTATCTCTTCCCGACCAAGGCACTCGGCCAGGATCAGCTCGCCAGCCTGCGGGCATTCGCGGACCAGGCGGGCGTCGAGCTCGCAGCGGGCATCTACGACGGCGACACGCCGACGCTCGTCCGGCAGACGATCCGGGCGGCCGGACAGGTCGTGGTCACCAACCCGGACATGCTCCACGCGGCGATGCTGCCCCACCACACGAAGTGGTACCAGCTCTTCGAGCAGCTGCGCTTCATCGTCATCGACGAGGCGCACACGTATCGCGGCATCTTCGGCAGCCATGTCGCCAACGTCATCCGGCGGCTGCTGCGCATCTGCGCGCACTACGGCAGCCGGCCGGTCGTCGTCACCTGCTCGGCGACCATCGGCAACCCGCTCGAGCTCGCCGAGTCGCTGACCGGCCGCCGGCCGGCGCTCGTCGACCGCAACGGTGCGCCGTCGGGCGAGAAGCGCGTCCTGATCCTCAATCCGCCGGTCGTCGATGCCCGGCTGGGCATCCGGGCAGGCGCACTGCGACTGGCCGAGCGGTGCGCTCTCGGCTTCCTGCGCGCGGAGCGGCAGACGATCGTCTTCGGTGGCTCGCGTCATGCCGTCGAGCTCATGCTCATCCGCCTGCGCGAGGCGCTGCGCGAGGGTCGCGGCCCGGTCAGCCGGCTGCGCGGCTATCGAAGCGGCTACCTGCCGACGGAGCGCCGCGCCATCGAGCGCGGGCTGCGCAGTGGTGAGGTGCTCGGGGTCGTGAGCACGAACGCGCTCGAGCTCGGCCTCGACATCGGTCGGCTGGATGCCGCGGTCCTGGCCGGCTATCCGGGATCCATCGCCGCCACCTGGCAGCGCATCGGTCGCGCGGGACGACGCCTCGAGCCGAGCGCGGCAATCCTCGTCGCCACCAGCCATCCGGTCGACCAGTACGTGGCGGCGCACCCGGAGCTGCTCTTCGAGGCGACGGCCGAGGAGGCACGGCTCGATCCCGAGAACCTGCACGTCCTGCTCGCGCACCTGCGCGCGGCGACCTTCGAGCTGCCGTTCGAGCCGCAGGAACGCTTCGGGCAGGCCGAGGCGCACGACCTGCTCGCTTTCCTCGCCGAGGAGGGTCACGTGCGTCAGGCCGATGACGGCCGCTGGTACTGGGCGAGCGAGAACTTCCCGGCCTCCGAGATTTCGCTCCGCTCGGGTGCCGACGTCAACGTCGTCATCATCGACACCGGCGGTGACCGGCCGCGCGTCATCGGCGAGGTCGACCAGTTCTCGGCTCGGACGCTCGTCCACGAGGGCGCCATCTACCTGCACGATTCGCGCCAGTACCACGTCGACCGTCTCGACTGGGACGAGCAGAAGGCGTACGTCCGGCCCGTCGACGTCGACCACTACACGCAGGCCGAGCTGGCCGTGACGCTCAAGCCGCTCGAGACCTTCGATGCGGTCGACACGCGGGGCGGCGAGCGCTGGCACGGCGAGGTGATGGTCAGCAGCATCGCGAGCATCTACAAGAAGCTGCGCTTCGAGACGCTCGAGAACCTCGGCTGGGGGCGCATCCGATTGCCCGAGATCGAGCTCCACACGACGGCCTACCGTCTGGCGCTCGATCCGGCCGCGGTGGCCGACTGGAAGCGTGACGAACTCGACCTTGCGCTCGTCGGCGCCGGCCGCGCGATGCAGACGGTGGCAAGCATCCTGCTCATGAGCGATCCCCACGATCTGGGCCTCGTCAGCCAGGTCCGATCGCCGCACGCCGAGCGGCCCGTGGTGTACCTCTATGACGGCGTGCCCGGTGGTGTCGGCCTGGCCGGCCGGCTCTTCGCCCGTCACTCGGAGCTCGTCGCCGGCGCGCTCGACCTTGTCCGCTCGTGCGCCTGCCAGACGGGCTGCCCGTCGTGCACCGGACCGAGCCTCGAGACCGGTGGCGATGCCCGCGCGGCCGCCATCCGACTGCTGGCATGGCTTGCCGAGCAGGCCACATCACGAGCCGACGCCGCCTGAGTCGTGCCGACCGAGCTGTCACGGATGGCGCCGAGGCTGTCGGGCGTGGCCATCGATGCGGGACAGCGCGCCCGCCGTCTGGAACGTCTGCGGGCGCTCGATCGTCGTCTCGTCACCGCGGCCGAGCTGCCGACGCCCCCACCACGGCCATCGTTCGCGGATCCCATGGAGCGCGCCGAGCGGTTGGCGGTCGGGCTCGGCGGAGCCGTCGAGACGATGCCGGCCGGCCCGGTCGTCGTCGTCGAGCGGCGGACGCGCCTGCCGGTCGATCTCGAGCCCCTCCGTCGCCTCCCCTACCCGGTCGACCCGGCGCGGCCGCTCATCAGCCTCGACACGGAGACGACGGGCCTCGGCAGCTCGACCGGAACCGTCGCCTTCCTCGTCGGCCTCGGCAGCTGGCAGGGCGACGAGTTCGTGACGCAGCAGCTGCTGATGGCCGACCACGCTGACGAGCCCGCCCTGCTCCAGGCGATCGACGCACGGATCACCACCGACACCTGGCTGGTGACCTACAACGGCCGGACCTTCGACTGGCCGCTGCTCGAGACGCGCTTCCGCATGTTCCGTCGTCGAGCACCCGTCCACGCCGGCCACCTTGACCTGCTGCCCATCGCCCGCCAGGTCTGGAAGCACCGCCTGGCCGACGCCCGGCTGGCGAGCGTGGAAGCAGCCATCGCCGGCGTGCAGCGGCACGAGGACCTGCCCGGGGCGATGATCCCGGACCGCTTCTTCGGCTGGCTGCGGAGCGGACGCCCGGAGCTGCTGGCCGATGTCCTCGATCACAACCGCGAGGACGTCGTCTCGCTCGCCCGCCTGCTCGGCGTCATGGCCGGTGTGCTCGCCGACCCCGAGCGACGACGGAAGGAGCACCCCGGCGACCTGGCCGGGCTTGCGCGGGCCTATGCACGGTCAGGCCGCTCGGACGACGCCCTGGCGTGCTACGACGAGGCACTCAGCGCCTGGGACGCGGGCGACCCGGCACCCAGCCGGCTCGAATGGGCGGACGTCGCCGCTGATGGCGCCAGACTCCTGTCACGCGTCCACCGCCATGTCGAGGCGGAAGCGGCCTGGCGGGCCGTCGCCGAGCGAGGTGGCGGCAGCGCGGCATGGGCCTGGATCGCCATCGCCAAGATCCGTGAGCATCGCCATCGCGACGTCCACGGCGCGCTCGAGGCCGCCGGTCGCGCGCTGGCCATCGTCGAGCGCCGCCGTGCGATCGGCGTGCCCTTGCGCGGCGCCGAGCGCGACCTCGGCCGCCGACTGCACCGCCTCAGGCGTCGTGCGGCACGGGCCCCCGTCCGCCACCCGGCATCGATCGGCTGACGTCGGATGTCACGGCCAGCCGCGCTCGGACGGCGGCCAGGTCCGGGACGCCGGCCAGGCCATGATCCTCCACGACGAGCGACGCCGCGGCAGCGGCGAAGCGCAGATCGAAGGTGGCCGAGGCAGCTGCACGCAGGTCGGCCCGGAGGGCGCTCGCCACGAGCGCCGCCAGGAACGTGTCGCCGGCGCCGGTCGCATCGACCTCGGGCCCCGACGCGACGGCACCATACGCGCTCACCACCGGCGTCCCGTCGGCGGCCACTCGGACGTGTCGCCCGCCCTCGGCCCCCCCGGTCACGATGAGGTCGGCGCCGGGCTTGAGCAGCCCGCTGACGTGGCGCAGCGACGCCTCGTCCAGGTCGACCTCGTCACCCAGGTCGTGCTGGCTGACGCCGACGAGGTCCGCGCGCGCGATCCAGCCATCGGCGCGGGGCGGCACCCGTTCGACGCGTTCGCCGGCCGCCAACCGTCGCAGGAACCCCTGCCAGCCGACGACCAGCCACGCCGTCGCGGGCATCGCCGCCAGCCAGGCAGCCTCGATCTCGCCGGCCACCGGCACGACCGACCAGGCCGCCGCTCGCCAGGCGGCCGGCAGGTCCGCGGGCACAGGCAGCGGGCGTCCCGTCGCGAGGCAGGTCTGGACCCGGCCCGTGGGCCGCTCGATGTTCTCGAAGATCGGGCCTTCCTCGAGCGGCACCGGAAGCACCTCGACGCCGGCCGCGCGCAGGGTGTCGAGCTCGACCGCCCGGGACGCCTGCTCGTCGACGCCGATCACGGCCCCGGTCGCGATGCCCAGCCGCGCGGTCGTCAAGGCGGCATACGTGACCCCGCCGCCGAGGCGCCAGCCGCGAGCGTCGGTCGGCGTCACGTCGCGGGCCGCCGCGCCGACGTGGACGACCTCAGGGCCACCGGCTGTCGAGCCTCGCGTCACCATGTCGCGGCGGCGCCGGGTGTAGCCTGATGGCCGATCCCGATCGCGACCCAGGAGCAGGCGTGTATTTCTACGAGCTTCACGAGAGCGAGGGCGACCTCTTCACCGACGTCCTGCTGGTGCACGACGCCGAGTATGACGAGGAGGGCTTCCTTGAGATCGTGCTCGAGGCGCGAGCGGCCGTCATGGATTCGTTCAACCAGGACTCGCTCGTCGAGGCAGTCGCCGCCGAGCTCGAACGCCAGCACGGCTTCACCTTCGTCCACGACGCGCGCCTGACGGCCTCGGTCGACGTCTCGCGTGAGGACGGTGCCACGACGCTGGCCGAGCTGTCCGACGACGCGGAGGACGAAGACGACGAGGACGAGGACGACGAGGACGAGGAGGGCGCGATGACCGGCTTCCGCAGCGTGGTCGTCGACCTCGAGCGAAACCGCGACATCAACTGAATCCGCGAGTTCCTGCCAAACGACGGGCGTCGAGCCGGCAGTCCGCGGATCAGACGTTGAACAGGATCTCGACCACGTCGCCGTCGCGCATGCGATAGGCCTTGCCCTCGGATCTCAGGCGGCCCTGACGCCGCGCCTCGGCCATCGAGCCGAGCTCCAACAGGTCCGCCCAGCCGACCACTTCGGCGCGGATGAAGCCGCGCGCAAGGTCGCTGTGGATGGCGGCTGCGGCGTCGACCGCGGTCTCGCCGTCGTGGATGGTCCACGCCCGCGTCTCGTCCGGACCGGCGGTGAAGAAGCTGATGAGCCCGAGCAGGCGATAGCTCAGCCGGATGACCCGATCGAGGCTCGACTCGGTCAGCCCGAGATCCTCCCGGAAGACGGCCGCCTCGTCCTCGTCGAGCTCACCGACCTCCATCTCGATGCGTGCCGAGAGCGCATCGATCATCGTCGCCTGATGCTCGTATCGAGCAGCCAGGTCGCCCACCGTCGTCTCGGCAGAGGCGAGGTCGCGCTCGCCGACGTTGAGCAGGACCAGGACGGGCTTCTCGGTCAGGAATCGGAAGCCGCGGATGGCCTTCGCCGCGTCATCGTCGAGGCCCAGGTCGCGGATCGGCCGCCCGTCCGTCAGGCCGGGCACGATGCGCTCGAGCACGACGGCCTCGCGCTCGTTCGTCTCCCGCTCGGCCGGCGTGCCGTGCCGGCCGCTCGTGCGCAGCTTGTCGAGGCGCTTCTCGGCCATCGCCAGGTCGGCCAGCGTGAGCTCGAGGTCGAGCTGCTCGAGGTCGCGCCACGCATCGACGCTGCCGGCCGCATGGGGCACGGCCGGATCGTCGAACGTGCGCACGACATGGAGCAGCGCGTCCGCTTCGCGCAAGCGCGCCAGCGCGTCGGCCGGCAGATCGTTGGCCGTCGCCCCCTCGGTTCGTGGCGGCGCCGGCAGGTCGAGGTAGGTGACGTCGGCCGCGACCTCGCGCTTCGGCGCGAAGAGCGCCGTGAGCCGGGTCAGCCGATCGTCCGGGACCTTGACGACACCCACGTTGACGGTCATGCCGCCGTAGCCGCCGGTTTCGGCGTGGCCGCGGGTGAGGGTATTGAAGACGGTCGTCTTGCCCGAGCCCGCCAGCCCGACGATGGCGATCTGCATGATCAGTAGCCGATGCCGGGATCGACCATGTTGACGAGCGGCTGGCCGGTCCGGAAGCGGCGCAGGTTGTCGCAGAAGAGCTCGATGCTGCGATCGAGCACGCGCCCGCTCGACCAGCTCGTATGTGGCGTGATGATCACGTTCTCCAGGTCGTAGAGCGGCGAGTCGGGCGGCAGCGGCTCGTCCCGGAACGCATCCAGGACGGCGCCGCCGATGTGGCCCTGGCGAAGCGCCCGGAGCAAGGCGCGATCGTCGACCAGACGACCACGCGCGACATTGACGAGCCAGGCCCCGGGCTTCATGGCGTCGAAGGCCGCGTCATCGATGAGATCCTCCGTCTCACGCGTGAGCGGCAGCGCCAGGACCACGAAGTCGGCCGCGGCCAGCAGCTCCGGCAGGCCGTCCGGCGGCAGGATCCGGGCGCGCTGCTCGTCGACCGCCGGCAACGGGTCGTCGTCGTCCGTCGGCGCCTGGCCGAAGCCCTCGTCGAGCCGACGCCGCGTGGCGATGATCCGACAGCCGAAGCTCGACGCGAGCGCTGCCACGGCCCGGCCGATGGAGCCGAGACCGACGATGCCCATCGTCACGTCTCGCATCTCGCGCGCCTCGAGCGGCTGCCACGTTCGCTCGTGCTGGAGCTCGAGCAGCTCCGGCATGTGCCGGGCGACGGCGAGCACCATGAGCATCACGTACTCGGCGATGGGTCGACTGAAGACGCCACGCGCATTGGTGATGACCAGGCCGCGCTCGAGCGCCTGTGGTGTCAGGACACGCTCGACGCCGGCGGTCGCCGAATGCACCCACCGGAGGTTCGGGCAGCGCGCCAGGAGGCGGTCGAAGACCGGCGCCGGGAGCGGTCCGCGGAGCAGGACCTCGATGTCGTCGAGCGCCGCATCGGCCAGCCCCTCGAGCGAGACGGTCACGATGCGCGTGCCCGGCGCGGCCTCTCGGATGCGGCTCAGGTCGGCCGAGCGATAGCGCGCGGAGAGGATGGGCGTCAGCGCGACCGCGGCCGGCACGCCGTCCGGGCCGGAGCCCGGCCCCGGTCCGCTCACGAGTCCCTGCCTCGTTCGCGTGTCGGTGCCGAGCCCTGGTCGGTCGGCTGGGAGCCGCGCGTCCGGGCGACCCAGCGGGCGGGGTCAGCGAGCTCGTCCTCGGTCGGCAGGTTGGCCGGGCCAGCCCACAGGCGGTCGAGCGCGGCCTCGCCGTCGATGGCCACGATGCCGGACACGAAGCGCTCCCCGCGACGGTACTGCTCGAGCTTCAAGTCGAGACCGGTCAGCCGGGCGATGATGCGGTCGAGACCCCGGCGCGGGGCAGCGCGGCGCGCTTCGAAGCGGTCGCGGATGGTGGTCACATCCGGCAGCAGGTCGGCGCCGATGTCGTCCATGACCCAGTCGCTAAAGCCCTCGAGCAGGCTCATCACGACCTGCACCTCGCGCAGCGCGATGCGCTGCTCCGGCGCCAGGAATGCCGACGCGAGATCGCCGTCCGGACGGCCGAGGCGTCGCGCGAACTCCCCCAGGCCGCCGACGCGGAATGCCCGGGCGCCTTCGAGGAAGCCGGCCAGCTGGCGTTCCAGTCGCTCACGGACGTAGGGCCGTAGCCAGTCGTGCGCCTCGAACTCGTAGGCATGGGTCGCCTCGTGGAGGGCGATCCATGTGCGCATGTCGGCGAGCGGCACATCGAGCTGACGGGCCAGGCCGCGGATGTTCTCCTCGACGAACAGCAGCCGCCCCGGGCGGGCCTCGGCTGAAAGCAGCGCGATGTCGTACTGCCCGAGCACGCGCGTGCCCAGGAAGCCGAGCATGAAGCCGATCTGGCGGGTGACGATGAGCCGGTTGGCGAGCGCCGCGAAGCTGGCGCCCATGCCCGGGTCGGCCGGGCGCCGGCCCACGATAGCGGCCTCGAGCCGCCCGACGAGGTCCTGGAAGGTGCCGATGTTGGCGGCCGCCCAGCCGGCCCGGTCCACGACCGCGTGCCGTTCGACGACGCCGGGCAGCGGGCGGCGCAGGCGGGCCTCGAGGCGGGGCACGATGCGATCCATGGTCGCCGCCCAGGCCGGCTCCGTGGCTGCCAGCTCGACCGGCGACAGAGCCCCTGGCGCCCGGCGCAGTCGCGCGGCGGCGATGGCCTCCGCGGTCGGCCAGTCGACGAGACCCTGACTGGCGATCCGTTCCGCGCGTCGCCCGGCCCACGACACGGCGATGCCGGCGCCGATGCCCACCAGCACGCCCAGGCGCCAGGGCACGCCCCGCCGCTCGGCGGTCACGCGGCACCCGCCAGGACGACCGGTTCGACCGCCGGCACCAGGTCGCCGAAGAGGCGGCCGGCGGTCTGCGAGAAGGCGGCCACGTCGCCCGTCGTCAGCTGGACATGGTCCGGCGTCCGGCCGCCGCCGGCCGCGAGGCCGTTGACCTCGAGCAGGCCGGCCAGAGCGCTGGCGGTCGCCGTCGCCGAGTCGATGACCGCGATCTCGGGGCCAGCGATGGCGCTGATGACGGGCGCCAGCAGCGGATAGTGGGTGCAACCGAGGAGCAGCGTGTCGATGGGCGCATCGGCCGACGGCGGGAAGACCCACTCGCCGTTCCCGGCCTGGTCGCCGAGCAGCGGCGCCAGCCCGGCCGCGACCGCGGTCCGCACGTCGTCGCCGTCCAGCCGGCCTGCCTCCACGAGTGGCACGAAGGTCGGCGTCGCGTGCTCGTAGACCTCGACGAACGGGTTCTCGTCCTTGATGGCCTGGAAGTACGCGTGCGAACGGACCGTCGCCTGCGTCGCGATGACGCCGACGCGACGAGTCCGCGTGGCCAGTGCGGCGGCTGTCGCACCGGGTCGGACGACGCCGATGATGGGCACGTCATACCGCTCGCGAAGGGTCGGCAGGGCGACCGCCGACGAGGTGTTGCAGGCGACGACGATGGCCTTGACGTCGCGTCCCGCCAGCACGTCGAGGCCCTGGAGGCTGAAGTCGATGACGTCGGCATCGGGGCGCGGGCCATAAGGCGCGCGTGCGTTGTCGCCGAGGTAGATCGTCGACTCACTCGGGCAGCGTCGGAGCACCTCGCGCAGGACCGTCAGGCCGCCGACGCCGGAGTCGAAGAAGCCGATCGGTCGCCGGTCGGGCATCGACCTCAGCGCTTGCCGGCCGTCGCCACGGCCTGGCTGGTCAGGCTTCGGACGCCGTGGGCGATGGCGGCCATGTCGGCGCTGATCCGTGCCGCTGGATCGGCCAGCACGAACGGCACACCCTGGTTGTTCGACTCGACCACCAACCGCCCGTCCGAGATGAGCGAGAACTCGGGCTCGCGGCCGAGCGCCTCGGCCAAGGCGGCGGGGTCGATGCCGCCCGTCGAGTCGGCACGATTGAGCAGGTAGCGCACCTTCGTCGGCGGGTAGCCGATGGCGCGGAAGAACTCAGCCATCGCTCGCGTGTTGACGATGGTCGTCGAGTCGTAGGTCACGATCTCGATGACCAGGTCGCTGGCATCGAGGAAGGCCATGACCATCTCGCCGACCGAGGCAGGGGTATCGACGACGATGATCGGGTACACGCGCCGCAGGATGCTGAGCACCTTGTCGACGTCGCGGACGCTGAGCATCTCGTGCATCTCGACGCGCGGCGGCGCGAGCAGGATGTCGATGCCCGATGGGTCACGCCACAGGACGTCGGACAGGTCGCTCTCCGAGATCCGGTCGGTCGGCAGGTCGAGGATCGAGGGCGCGTCGGCGGGCACGCGGAGCAACGAGCGCATGTCGCCGAACTGCAGGCTGCCGTCGACGAGCGCGGTGCGGACGTCGCTCGTCTGGCGGAGCGCCACGGCCAGATTGAAGGCGATGGTCGTCTTGCCGACACCACCCTTGGGCGCGAAGATCGAGTAGACGCGGGAACGGCCCTCGGGTCGTTCCGCCTGCGCTTGGGCGGCCATGGCCTGAAGGAGGTTGATGAGCTCGAAGCCGCTGAAGGGCATCGAGAGCACCGCGTCGATGCCCCTGCCAGGATCGCTCGCGATGGGGTTCTGGGGCACGGTCAGGACGATGATCGGCGTCGCCAGGCCGTCCTGGCGGAGCTGCGCGGCGAGCGTCAGGCCGCGGATCTTGCCCTGCAGCAGGGCATCGATCATGACCACGTCCGGATGGCCTTCGCGCACGAGGTCGGGCACCTTGCGGCCGTCGCTGACGACGTCGAGCAGCTTGATCTGGGCCTGCGCGTTGAGCAGTCCGCGGACGTACTGGGCGACCTGAGGCACGTCCTCCACAAGCAGCAGGCGGATCTGGTCGGACGAGCTCGACATGCCGGCCGACTATACCAAGCGTGCCAGGAGCACGGCCCGCTCCGCCCCTGGCCCGAAGGGCGTTCCGGCATGGTCGCCTTCGACGGTCTCGACGCGCAGTCCGGCGGCCTCGGCCATGGCCGTCAGCTCGGTCGCCGAGACCAGCCGCAGACGATCGTGTCGGGCGGTCCGGCGCACGGCGCCGGCGGGCGTCCAGGCATCGAACAACGCGTGGAGGTCGACCTCGGCGGTGGCGCTGTCGAAGCGCGCGGCGTGCGTCTTGGCGACGCGCTCACCGGTCTGCTCGTCCTCGCGCTGCCACTCGAGCACCAGCCGGCCGTCGTACAGCGCCAGATCGTCGGGATGCGGCAGCCAGACGTCGACGACCGCCAGGCCGCCGGGCCGAAGGTGCCGTTTCATGGTCGTCAGGGCCGCTTGCTGGCGGTCGCGGGTGGCGAGCAGGAAGATGCTGTTGAGGGCGAAGATGACGAGTCCGAAGCGGGATCGCAGCGCGAGCGTCAGGAGGTCGGCCTCGACCACCTCCAGGCTGCCGCCGGGGTGAGCGTCCGGCGCCGCCTGCTGCCAGGCGGCGTGTGCGCGGGCGAGCATGGCCGGATCGATGTCGACGGCCGTGACCGCGTGCCCGGCGAGGGCGAGCGGGACAGCCAGGCGGCCGGTGCCCGCGGCCAGCTCCAGGATGGGCCCGGACTCGACGGCGGCCAGGGTCAGGTAGCGGTCGACGTCGTCGGGCGCATCGAGCGTGTCGAGGTCGTAGTAGCGGGCCAGTCTCGCTGCGACATCGTCGCCCATGTCCATGCCCTGCCCTGCCCTGCGACGCCGGGCCGATCAGTCGGCGAGGCGGACGCGCTGGCCGTCACGCTTCTTGACGGCGAGTGCGCTGATCGCCTCGAGCGCGGCTCGATGGGCTGCCGCGGCGGTGACCTCGGCGACGTCGTAGGGCGGCGCGACCTCGACGATGTCCATCGCCGCCAGGTCGACGCGTCCGGCGATGCGCCGGACCGCGCGCAGGACCTCGCGCGTGAGCATGCCGCCCGGCTCGGGCGTCCCGGTACCCGGCGCCATGCCCGGATCGAGGACGTCGATGTCGAGCGAGAGGTAGACCATGTCGGGACCGTCGAGTGCCTCCGCGATCGCGTCGTCGATGACGGCCTCGGCGCCACGTTCCTCGATCTCGGTCATCTTGTGCCAGCGCATGCCCTGGGACTTCATCCAGGCGAAGACGTCCGGGCCTGGCCAGTAGCCGCGCAGCCCGACCTGCACGAAGTTGCGACCCTTGACGGCGCCCGACTCGATGAGCCGGCGCATCGGCGTGCCGTGGCCGCCGAGCACGCCCCACTGGTCCGGACCGGTATCGGCGTGGGCATCGAAGTGGACGATGCCGATGCTCCGGGGCGCCACGGCCGCCGCGACCGCCGTCGCCGACGGCCAGGTGATCGAGTGGTCGCCGCCCAGGATGATGGGCACGGCGCCGCTGCTGGCCACCTCGAGCACCTTGCGATAGGTCAGCGCATGGCCGCGATCGAGCCAGGCCGGCACGATGTTGGCGTCGCCGGCATCGACGACGTCGAGCACCTCCCATGGCTCGACGTCCAGCTGGAGCGAGTGCTCGCCCTCGGTGTACGTCGCCTGGCGGATGGCTCGCGGCCCGAATCGGGCGCCTGCACGATGGCTCACGGCGTCGTCGAACGGCACGCCGACGATCGCGACATCCGGCTTGCGGGCCGCCAGCTCGGCGACATCCTCGACGAGGTCGCGCCGACAATAGGTCTGCACGCCGACGTAGCTCGGCAGGTCGGCGTTGTCGTACACGTCGTAGGCGCGATCCCAGCCGTTGAGCGCGGCGAAGTCAGGGTGATCGGACGCTGCCACGGGAACTCCAGGATCCAGGTCGCCGCCGGTGCCGTGCCACGGTCCAGCGGGGCGCCGCCGAATCCTACTCGCCGTCAGCGCTCCACGGAGAGGCTGATCTCGACGAACACGACCATCGCGGTCACGAACCCGGCGAGCGGCCAGGAAAACGCGTCCTGGCTGCGCAGGATGATGAAGAACGTGACCAACAGGCCGACCTCGATGCCACGTCGCGTGGCGCGCAGCCAGTCGCCGCGATAGGCGATCCGGCGACGGCGCTGGAAGGCGGCCAGCCAGAAGAGCGGGATGGTCGTCAGGGCGAACGCCGCTCCGATGAGTGCGGCGCCGATCATCGCCACGGCCACGTCGCCGGCCGGCGACCGGTTGGTCACGAAGACGACGACCACGATCCAGACCGCCAGCGCCGCACCCAGGATGGCGAGGTTGGCGACGCGGTCCCGGGCGTACATCGGCCGAGTCTAGCGGCCGGGAGCCGAGCCTCGAGGGAGGTCGCGGCGCCGGTTGCCGTCACGCGGCAGCTGCTGGACAGATCCGGCGAAAGGGGCAATCGCGACACGCCATCGGATCCGGCCGAGGGGAAAAGTCGCCGGCCGCGATGCCTTCGGCCCCGGCCCGGATGCTCGCCCTGGCCGCCACGAGCCTGCGGGCATCGACCGGCACGCGAGCGACCACGCCGGAGCCCAGGAAATGGAGCTGGAGGGCACTCGGTAGGGTGCCGTCGGTGACCTCGTGTGCCAAGGCGTAGATCGCCAGCTGGAGCGACGATCGTGCGCGCTGCCGCGCCCGGGCTGGATCAGCGACATCGCTCGCCTTGTAGTCGGTGATGACGACGCCGTCCTCCTCCTCGTCGACGCGGTCGTAGCGCCCATTGATGCGGACGCCCTCGATCGCGACGCTGAATCGTGCCTCGACGCTCGCCGCTGCCGGGCGTCCGTCGGCCAGATCGGCGGCACGGAAGGCGATGAGCGCTTCGCGCGCGGCCGCGTACCGGGCATCCTCGTGATCGCGCGAGTGGAAACCTTCGCCCGACCAGTGCGCATCGAGCGCGGCCACGATGCCCGCATCGTCGAGCGGCCGGCCCTTCATGCGGCTGACGTTGAATGCCGCCACGGCCTGGTGCATCGCGCTGCCGACCTCGAGCGCGTGATGTGCCGGCTCGGGAACGCGCAGCACGTGCCGGTAGCGGTAGCTCGCCGGACAGCGCAGATAGGTGTCGAGCGCCGAGTAGCTGAGCGTCGATGGGTCGGCCTCGCCGACGGAGCGCTCAGCCGGCATCGGTGCCGGGTTCGCTGCTGGCGTTGCGAGCAGCGCAGTCGCGACGCTGGGCGTGCCGATGAGCGGCGTCGCCTGGTCGAGGGCCTCGGCGATGAAGGCCGACGGCCGCCGCGTCCGGCCGCGCTCGCTCGTCGTCGCGAAGGTCAGCACGAGCTCGTCGCGCGCCCGGGTCATGGCCACGTACGCCAGCCGCCGCTCCTCGGCATGGAGGGTCTCGTCGCTCGGGCCGACGCCGCTCCGTCGCAGCTCGACCGGCAGCTCGATGGCCTCGCGTCGGCCGCGGCCCGGGAAGCGGCCGTCGGCCAGCCCGACGACGAAGACGGTGCCGAACTCGAGGCCCTTCGCCTTGTGGACCGTCAGCACCGCGACCGACGCGTCGTCGGCCTCGCCGGGGTCGTCAGGCTCGGTCGTGGTCGCCAGTGCGTCGAGGTGCCCGACCACGATGGCCAGCCGGTCGTCACGCACGAGCAGGCCGGCCGAACGGACGAGCCCGAAGAAGCGGGCCGCGTCGTCGAGTGCGGCGTCGCCGGTCTCGGCTGCGCCGACGAGCTGGCGCAGGCGACCACTTCGCCGGAGGTGGTCATAGAGCAGCTGGCCGGCCGACGTCCGATGGCTCGCCTCGATGGCGGCACGGAGCTCCGCCACGAACCGCTCCAGCGTCCGGCGGTCGTCGGCGGCGAGACGCACGAGCCCGGGCTGCTCGAACACTTCCTCGATCGTCGCCCAGAGCGACGTCCGACGCCGCCGTGATCGCTCGACGACGGCGCTCAGCCCGGCGCCGCCGAGACCGTACGGTTCGCCGGCCACGACCGCGTAGCAGTCGCTGCTCGAATCGGGCGCGGCCACGAAACGCAGGAAGGCCATCAGCTCGCGCACGGCGGGTCGGGCATAGAAGCCGGCGCGGCCGCTGAAGCGCCAGGCGACGCCGGCCATATCGAGGCTGGCCAGGACCGGCGCGGCGTCGCTGTTCGTGCGCACGAGGATGGCGATGTCGTCCGCGCGCTGACCGGCGTCGATCCTGCGCCGTACCTCCGCCGCCACCCAATCGCCCTCGTCGCCGACGCCGGTGAACGTGCGCGCCTCGACGGGCCGCGACCGCGCTCGACGGACGACGACCGGGCTTCGGTCGACGTCGGCGCGGGCCTCCAGGCGATGGGGATCGTTGTGCCGGATGAGCCGCCGCGATGCGTCGACGATCGACCGGCGCGATCGGTGATTGCGGCGCAGGGCGATCGTTCGCGTGCCCGGGAAGCGCGACTCGAATCCGAGCAGGTTTTCGACAGCCGCGCCTCGGAAGGCGTAGATGGCCTGGTCATCGTCACCGACGACGGTCAGCGCTCGACCGCCGCGAGCGAGCAGCTCGAGCAGGTCGAGCTGGCAGGGGTTCGTGTCCTGGAACTCATCGACGAGCACGTATCGATAGCGGCCCCGCACCGCGACCCGGATCGACGGGTGATCGCGCAGCAGGCGTACGGCCATCGCCAGCTGATCGCCGTGGTCGACAGCCCCGGCCTCGATCAAGAGCGCCTGGTACGCCTCGTACGCAGCGGCCAGCTCGCGCAGGCGAGCGGCCCGTTCCGTGGCTGCAGCGACGACGTCGTCGTCGGCGCCTCGCCGCCGGTCCGAGCGGTGTGGCTCGACGGCATCGGCCAGCCGGCGGAAGTCGGCCGGCATCGCGCCCTCATCCTTGGCCCGTCCGAAGAGGTCGACGAGGGCACTCACGTGGCGCGTCGGGTCCGCCAGCGGCCGGTAGTGGGCGAGCGGCAGTCGGTCGATGGCGCCGCCCAGCAGCACGGATGCCTCGGCATGCCCGAGGACACGCGGTTCACCGGGCAGGCCGAGCTCCAGTGCATGGTCGCGCACGAGGCGATCGCCGAAGGCATGGAAGGTCATGATCGCCGTGCCGGCCTGCCCGTAGGGCACGAGCAGATCGACGCGTGCCTGCATCTCGTCGGCGGCGCGCTCGGTGAACGTGAGCGCCAGGATCTCCTCCGGCCGGGCACGTTTCGTCGCGATGAGCCAGGCGATGCGCCGCGTGACGACATGGGTCTTGCCCGTGCCCGGCCCGGCCAGCACGAGCAGCGGCCGATCGCCGTGTGTCACCGCCGCACGCTGCTGACGATCGAGGCCACGCAGCAGGTCGGCCACGATGTCGAGGTCGATCGGCGAGGAGTCGCCGACGTCCGGTGCGGCCTCGAAGGGATGCGGTCGGGGGCTGGTCATGCTGGCCAGCCTGGGGCGGGCCCGTGCCACCTCGGCTGGCACGCCACGACGGGTGGTGGCCGCCCTGATCAGGCTGGTCGCAGGCCGCCGCGGGCAGAGGTCGCCTGGGCGAGCGCCTCGGCTTCTTCGTCGGACAGGGCCCGGCCGGCCGAGCCGCCATCGACCGGTCGCACGTAGACCCTCGTCGCCTGGCGGGTGTGGAGGCTGGAAACGATGACGCCATCGCCGTCCTCGTCGAGCATGGCCAGCGCGAAGCTCTGGTTCGAGCCGGTGTCCTCGAAGGGGTTGAAGCGCACGAGCCCGACGCGCTGGACCGCCTTGCGGCCCTGAGCCTCGAGCGCGGTCGTCCGTCGGTCGAGCGAGCGAACGCTGACATCGACCTCACCGACCCGCCGAAGGTGCGCCTCGAGGATGGCCTCGAGCGAGCGCCCGCCCTCATCGCGCGTCAGCCCGCTCAGCCGCTTCGAAAGCGAGTGCACCCGGCGCCAGAGCAGGACGACGCCGACGGCCAGGCCGATGACGGCGACGGCGAGCAGGGTCGTCAGGTCGGGCACGGCAGCCTCCGGGCGTGCGCTGGAAGCGGCATTCTCGCACGCGCGGTGGGTCGCTCGTCGACGATGCGCTATCCTGCCCGCCGTGAGCAAGCGCACGCGCGGCGGTCGCCGCACGACCTCGAATCGATCCTCGCAGCGGGTTCGCAACGACCGCCGACCCGGGCGCCCGCCGAGCCAGCTCGAGATGGCCGAAGTCGCGGCCGAGGACATCGTCGAGGGCCGCCCGGTCGCGGCCGCCAACGAGCTCGAGCGCGCGGCCGCGAGCCTGCCGCCAGGCAGCCGACCGGTCCGCGCCAACACGCTCCTGGCGACGCGCGCCGCCGAAGAATACGTCTACGTCGCGCAGGACCTCCGGCGCATCGCCCTCGTGGCCGTGCTCCTGTTCGGCATCCTGTTCGGGCTCTGGATCGTCATCGAGGTCCTCGGGCTCTTCGGCTGATCGCGACCGAACGCCCGGTTCGCGCCCGGGTTCAGCTTTCGCCGGATGCCTCGGTCGTCGGTCGCTTCAGCCCCGCCTGACGGGCCTTCATGACGCCACCCGCCGTGCGCATCGTGTCCGGCGACGGCAGTCCTGCCTTGGACCGCTTCGGCGCGCCACCGGGTCCGGCCGCCTCGCGCGCTGCGCGCAGGCGGTCGAGCCGCTCCCCGATGCGCGGCTCGAGCCCCTGGTCGGAGGGCACGTAGTAGCGCCGATCGGCCAGCGCGTCGGGCAGGTACTGCTGCTCGACATCGGCATCCTCGTAGTCGTGTGGGTAGCGGTAGCCCACGCCGATGCCGTGCGCCCGCATGCGACGTGCTGGAGCGTTACGGATGTGCAGCGGGACGGGCAGCGAGCCGCGCTCGAGGACGTCGGCCATCGCCGCCCAGTAGGCCAGGCCCGCGCGATTCGACTTCGGCGCCGCGGCCAGGTAGGCCGTCGCCTGGGCGAGCGCGTACTGGGCTTCGGGCAGACCCACCCAGTCGAGCGCCTGAGCCGCAGCCACGGCCACCTCGAGCCCTCGGGGATCGGCGTTGCCGACGTCCTCGGAGGCGACGATGAGCAGCCGCCGGGCGATGAACTTGGGGTCCTCTCCGGCGGCGACCATGGTCGCCAGCCAATAGAGCGCGGCGTCGGGGTCATTGCCGCGGATGCTCTTGATGAACGCGCTGACCGTGTCGTAATGACCATCGCCCGCGCGGTCGTAGGCCAGCACCCGCTGCTGGGCAGCGGTCTCGATGGTCTCGAGTGACGGCGACACGGCGTCTGCGCCCGGGGTCGGTCCGCCGGCAGCGGCTGCCTCGACCTGGGCGCCGGCGACCGCCGCTTCGAGGATGTTGAGCGCCGCCCGGGCATCACCGCCGCTGATGCCCACGAGATGCGCCAGCGCGTCGGGCGCCAGTGAGACGCGACCACCGAAGCCCCGTTCGTCGGCCAGGGCGCGCGTCACGACGAGCTCGACGTCGGCATCCTCGAGCGCCTCGAGGCGGAAGACGCGAGCCCGGCTGAGGAGCGCCGAGTTGACCTCGAAGTACGGATTCTCGGTCGTCGCCCCGATGAGCGTGATGGTGCCGTCCTCGACCTGGGGCAGGAGGGCATCCTGCTGGGCCTTGTTGAAGCGGTGGATCTCGTCCAGGAAGAGGACCGT
This sequence comes from Candidatus Limnocylindrales bacterium, assembly GCA_036559965.1. Lineage (GTDB taxonomy): Bacteria > Chloroflexota > Limnocylindria > Limnocylindrales > CSP1-4 > CSP1-4. The sequence continues at coordinate 20,730 of DATBSD010000029.1, read as the reverse complement.
CGGCGCGCCACCGCGATCGAGCCACTCGCGGGCACCGGCGATCGTCGCGCGCACGTCAGCCACGCCGCTCATGACCGCGCTCAGCGTCGCGTAGCGGGCACCGACCGCCTCGGCGAGCAGCCGGGCGAGGGTCGTCTTGCCGGAGCCCGGCGGGCCCCACAGGACCATCGACGAGAGGCGCCCGTGATCGACCATCCGGCGCAGCGGGCCACGCTCACCGACGAGGGCCTGCTGGCCGACGAACTCAGCCAGGTCGCGCGGCCGGACGCGGGCCGCCAGCGGCGCCCGGTCGTCGAGCCCCGCCGGCGGCAGGGCCAACGGCGAGCTGGTCGCGGCATCCGGGCGTTTCGCAGGCACGGGTCGAGTCTAGGCGAAGCCAGCGGCGACCGGCCGCCGGCCGCCGAGACGCCCGCCCGCGGTACCATCGGTCTGACTTCGACCGACCAGTGACGACCGCGCCCGAGACCGGAGAGCCCAGCCCGTGAGCCCCGCGCCGACCCGCCTGCATGTCCCCGGACCGACCCCGCTGCCCGACGCCGTCCGCGAGGCGAGCGCGCGGCAGATGATCAACCATCGCGGCGCCGAGTTCCGCGCATTGCTGCCGCGCATCACCGGCGCCCTCCAGCGCGCCATGCGCACCGAGCACGACGTCTGCCTGCTCACGGCCTCGGGGACCGGCGGTCTCGAGGCGGCCATCGTCAACCACTGCTCACCAGGCGACCCGATCCTGGCCGTCACCTGCGGTGCGTTCGGCGATCGGTTCGCGGCCATCGCCACGCGCTACGGCGCCGACGTCACGCGCCTCGAGGTCGAACGCGGCCGGGCTGCCGAGCCGGCCGGCCTGGCGACGGTCATCGGCGCCATGTCCCACGACGGCCGGCCCCCGCACGCCGTGCTGCTGACGCACAACGAGACCTCGACCGGCGTGACCAACCCCATCGCCGACCTGGCCGCGGTCGTACGCCAGGCCGCGCCGGACGCCCTCATCCTCGTCGATGGCATCAGCGGTGTCGGCGCGCTGCCGTTCGAGACCGACGCCTGGGGCATCGACGTCCTGGTGACCGGCTCACAGAAGGCCTGGATGGCGCCGCCCGGCATGGCCATGGTCGCGGTCTCGAGCCGCGCCTGGGCGGCCACCGAGACGGCGACGATGCCGCGCTTCTACCTCGACCTGCGCGCCCACCGCGAGGGCGCGCGCCAGGGCGAGACGCCGTGGACGCCGGCAGTCGGGATCTGCTTCGCCCTCGACGTCGCCCTGGCCGCCCTCGAAGCGGAAGGCTGGCCGGCCGTCCAGGCCCGCCATCGGGCGTGCGGTGCTGCCGCCCGGGCCGGCTTCTCGGCGCTCGGCTTCGCTCTCGTCGCCGACCCGGCACACGCGTCCGACACGGTCACCGCCGCATGGCTGCCCGACGGCCTGGCGTGGTCGGACCTGAACACGGCGATGAAGTCGCACGGCCTCGTTCTGGCCGGCGGCCAGGGTGCCCTGAGCGGCCGCATCCTGCGCATGGGCCACCTTGGCTGGGTGACCGTCGAGGACGTCATCGCCGCGCTGGCCATCGTCGAACGCGCGCTCGTCGACATCGGCCGGCCGATCGAGCGGCGGGGCGAGGCGCTGGCGGCCGCCGCGCGTGCCGCCGCCGACGTCGAGGCGCCCGTCCCCGCATGAGGATCCTCGTCGCCGAGCCGCTGGCCGACGAGGGCCTGGCCATCCTCCGCGCGGCCCACGACGTCGACGTCAAGACCGGGTTGTCGCGTGACGAGCTCCTCGGCGCGCTACCCGACTACGAGGCCCTGCTCGTCCGCAGCCAGGTCCAGGTCGACGCCGGGGCCATCGCCGCCGGGCGCCGGCTGGTGGTCATCGGGCGAGCCGGGGTCGGTGTCGACAATGTCGACCTGGACGCCGCCACGGCGGCCGGCGTGACCGTCGTCAACGCCCCGACCGGCAACACGATCGCGGCCGCCGAGCACACGCTCGCCCTGCTCTACGCCGTCGCCCGACGCATCGCCGCCGCCGACGCCTCGATGCGCCGCGGCGAGTGGCAGCGCAGCGCGTTCACGGGCATCGAGCTGCGCGGGCGGACGCTGGGCATCATCGGCCTGGGCAAGATCGGCATGGCCATCGCCGATCGAGCACGGGCGATGGAGATGGAGGTCGTCGGTCACGACCCCTTCGTGACGCCCGAGGCGGCCGCCAACCACGGCGTGACGCTCATCGACCAGGCCGACGTCATCGCGCGCGCCGACGTGCTGACCCTTCACGTGCCGCTGACGCGAACGACGCGCAACCTCATCGACGCGCGCGCCATCGCGAGCATGCGGCCCGGCGCCATCGTCCTCAACGTCGCGCGCGGCGGCATCGTCGACGAGACCGCCCTCGCCGATGCGCTGCGCTCCGGACACCTCGGCGGCGCCGGCGTCGACGTCTTCAGCACGGAGCCACCGACCGACTCGCCGCTGCTCGACGCACCCGGCTGCGTCCTCACCCCGCACCTCGGCGCTTCGACTAGCGAGGCCCAGGTGCGCGTCGCCGAGGAGGCCGCCCAGCAGGTCATCGAGGTCCTCGCGGGCCGACCCGCGCGCCACGCCGTCAACGCCCCGCTGCTGACGCCGGAGACGGCCGACGCCCTGGCGCCCTACCTGCCCCTCGCCCAGACGCTCGGCCAGCTCTACGCGCAGTTCGCCCGTGGCACCGGCGCCATGACGCTCGAGGTCGCCGGTGAGCTGGCCGGCTACGACGCGGCACCGCTCGCCGCGGCGGCCCTCCGTGGCGTGCTCGAGATCGCGACCGCGGAACGGGTCACGCTCGTCAACGCGCCGCAACTCGCCCGCGCCCGCGGCATCAAGCTCGTCGAGCGCAAGACGGCCGATGCCGGCCGCCATGCCTCGCTCATCACGCTCGAGGGTGCCGTCACGGTCGGCGGCACGGTCGCCGCCGACGGCGAGCCTCGGCTCGTCCGCTTGGGCCACTTCTGGCTCGACATGACGCCCAGCCGCTGGATGCTCATCACACGCCACCACGACCGGCCGGGAACCATCGGCCGGATCGGGCTGATGCTCGGCGACGCCGACGTGAACATCAGCGAGATGCACCTTGCCCGCCGGGCCCCGCGTGAAGACGCGTTCATGATCCTGGCCGTCGATGAGGCCATCCCGGATGCCGTCGCCGAGCAGATCCGCGAGCTCGACGCGGTCGTCGACCTGTGGGTCGTCCACCTCGGCGACGTCGGCCAGCGGACCACGACCGGATGACCCAGCCGACAGCGGTTCCCGTCGTGGCGCTGCCCGACGACATCGAGGCCACGCTCGTCCTCTGCCGCCATGGCGAGTCGACGTGGATCGTCGAGGGCCGCTTCCAGGGCGCCGCCGATCCGCCCCTCTCGCCCGTCGGACAGCGACAGGCCGCCCACCTGGCGTCGCGCCTCGGCGATCGCGGCCGCATCCCCATCCTGCCCATCCCGAGCGGGCCACCGATCGCCATCTGGCACTCCCCGCTGGCCCGCACCTCGGCGACGGCGACGCCCGTCGGTGCCGCCCTCGGCGTGCCCCTGACGGCCCAGCCGGACCTGCGCGAGATCGGCCAGGGCGCCTGGGAGGGCCGACTCGTGGCCGACATCCTGGCCTCCGACGGCGACCTCTTGCGCGCCTGGCGTCAGGCCCCGGTCGGCCACGAGGCGCCCGGTGGCGAGGCCCTCGTCCAGGCGGCGGTGCGCGGCGCCCGGGCCCTCGAGCACATCGTCGACCGGCTGGCCGAGGCGTCCCGGGCGCGCGGCGGCGGCGATCCGGATCGTGCGCCCGTCATCGGCTACGGCAGCGCCGCCTCGTCACAGCCGTGGGGCCTCGTCGTCGGCCACGACGGGCTCCTGCGCGTCATCGTGCTCACGCTGCTCGGGCTGCCGCTCGAGCGCTTCTGGACGTTCCCGTTCGTGCCCGCCGGCATCAGCGTGCTCGAGTTCCACCGCGGCCACGCCATCGTCCGGGCTCACAACCTCGACGAGCACCTCGCGCCGCTCCAGCGGCCAGATCCGACGGCCGGCCGGGAAGGCGCGCTCTGACCTGCCCGCGCGCCCGGTACGCGGTCAGCGCCGGCGAGCCGGACGGCGGACGATGAGCGCCAACAGACGCACGCGGATGCGCCGATAGGCGTGCCGGACGGCGAGCATGACGTCGGGTGACGGTGTCCGGCGCGCATATTGGGTCTCGACCTTGACCCTCGCCACGAGCGACAGCTCGTCGCGCGCGGCCGGGATGACCTCGCCCAGCGCGGTCGCGTACTCGTAGGTCGTCTGCGTCGGCCGCTGCCCATAGCCGAAGCGCGCGGCCAGGCGCGCGACGCCGCCAAACGCCGCGTCGGGGGCGGCCAGCGGCTTGCGTCGCTCGCGCACCGACCAGCCGGCGATGACGAAGGCGGCCGCCAGGATGCCGACCAGCGCGATGGCCAGCCAGCCACCACCAGGTCCGCCGATCGGCGGCAGCGTCGTGCCGCCCTCGAGGCGATCCTCGCCCGGCTCGTTGATCCCGAACGTCCGGTCGCTCGGGGCTCGGCTGGCCGAGGCGCCGGCGCTCGGCGCCGGCACGTTCGGGCCCGGCGGCAGGACCGTCGGCGCGCGACCGCGGTCGCTGCCGGGCGTGGGGTCGAAGCGCACCCAGCCAGCACCAGGGAAGTAGACCTCGACCCAGGCATGGGCTGCCGCGCGATCGATCTCCCAGACGCCGTCGCGGCGCTCTTCGCCCGGCAGGTAGCCCATCGCGAGACGCGAGGCGACGCGGTTCTCGCGCAGCAGCATGACCATGGCCGAGGCGAACTGCTGGCAGAAGCCACGCCGGTTCTGCTCGTCGAGGAAGCAATCGACGACCTGGCCTGAACAAGCCTGTCCGGTCACGTCGGTCTGATAGATGAAGCCGTTGCTCGGGCTGCGCAGGTAGTCCTGCGTGGCCTTGGCGACGCTGTAGGCGTCGCGCTGGTCCTCGGGCAGGCTGTCGACGATCTCCTTGGCCACCCGGGTCGTGGTCGCGCCGACCGAGCCCGGCTGGATGTCGCCGTAGGCGGCGAGGCTGAGCGGGTACTCGGGCGACGCGCGCCGAAGGAACGACTCGTTCAGCCCGGTCTCCTCGTCGATCTTGCGCTCCAGGATGTCGACCGTGTACGTGTCGCCCTCGCGCATGCCATCGGCCAGGTCAGCCGTCGCGAAGGAACCGCCCTCCCCTTTCAGCCAGACATTGATGGCCCGATCCTGGACGACATACGGCGCATCGGGCGCGAGCATGCTGTCGCCGGCCGGCTGGATGGCGGTGACCTTGACCGTGACCGGGTAGCGGCCGACCGGCTCGATGATCTCGGCGATCGAGCCACCGAGCACCGGCTGGCCGGGCTCCACCCGCTGGCTGAAGCGCTCGGTCTGGCGCCACGTCGTGCCGTCGAACTGGTCGTAGGTCGCCACCCGCCAGTAGTGCCCGTTGCCGTCGCTCGGCTCGGCCAGGTACGCGATGGCGGGGTCGCTGACCCAGCGGCTGAGCACCGTCTGGCTCGAGCTGAAGAGGGCATTCGGGCCGCGGGCGGGCGCGGTCAGGCCGCCGACCAGCCGGTTGAGCTCCTGGCCGATGCTCGCCATGTCGCTCTGGTAGGTGTTCCAGAAGGCGGCCAGTGGCGCCGAGCTGGCGACCGACGTCAGGAACACGGCGCCGGCCAGGGCGACGGCCACGAACGTCAGGCCGCTGCGCATGAACAGGCTCGAGACGTGCCCGGCATCACCGATCCGTCGCCGCGCCCAGCCGTTGCGCTGCTCGTCGAGGTTGGCGCGCACGAGCAGCAGCAGTGCGGCGGCCGCGAAGATGACGAGGTGCGCGAAGACGTCCTCGTAGGTCAGCGACAGGTTGGCCAGCAGGAGCAGGCCGCAGACGACGAGCGCGTCCATCGGCCGATGGCGACGGAAGATGGCGAAGGCGGCGTAGGCGCCCGTCGCCCAGGCGATGCAGCCCGTCACGAGCAGGAACGGCGCCGTTTCCGATGAGCGCACCTGGCGCACGAGGAGATCGACCCCGAAGCGATCGAGGGACAGGCTGAGCGCGGCGATGCGGGCGGTCAGCTCGTTGGCCGCCGAGTTGACGCCGGCCACGAGGATGATGACGAGGACCGTCCCGAAGACCGCGCCGGCGGCGTGCACGGCGAGGGCGGGCAGTCGCGACTTGGCGCCCGCGAAGCCCCACACGGCACCGGCGATCAGGACGAACGGCAGGAAGCCTGTCCGACTGTCGCCGCCGACGGTCGAGCCGACCCAACGCGAGCTGTCGACGGCGACGCCCAGCGCGAGGAGCATGATCCCGACCAGGATGACCGTCGTCCAGCCCTCGGCCGGCGACCACTCCCGCTCCTCGACCTCGTCGTAGCCGCGCGTCGACTGGTAGGTCGTCAACCGCGGATCCCAGCGCCGGCTGCGCCGCGGGCGACGAGCAGCTCGCCGAGCCCCGTCGCGGGTACGATGGGGTAGGTCGCGATGTCGTGCTCCGCCAGGGCGTGGCGCATCGCGCGCATCGCCCGGTCCTGCTCCTCGAGATCGTCGTCGGGCAGCGGCGGCCGCCCCGACGCGCGGCGTCCCCACGCGTCGTAGGCGCCCCGATCGAGCAGGCAGACGGCGGCCGAGACCCCGCGACCGCGGAGCGTGCCCAGCGGCCGCACCCAACCGCGATCGATCGAGGGCGTGACGACGATGGCGGTCATGCCGCGTCGGATGCGCGGCATGGCGGCCAGGAGCGTCTCGGTCAGCGGGCTCGAGCCATCGGCGCCGACGGCGGCCAGGAGCGACATGATCTTCTGATGCTGCCGGCCGCCGCGGTCGGCGGGCAGCGTCGTCAGGCGCTGGGCGGCCACGGTCATGCCCACGGCGCGGTTCTCGAACAGGGCGCTGGCCGCCAGGCTGGCCGCGACGCGCACGGCCGATTCGACGGTCGACTCGTCGCCCACGCCGGCCTGCACGTGGCGATCGAGGTCGAGCACGATCCACAGGTCGGCGGTCTGCTCGAGGTCGAACTCCTTGACCTGCAGGTCGCCCTGGCGGGCCGTGCTCTTCCAGTGGATGCGGTTGTAGGCGTCGCCTGGCGCGTAGGGCCGGACCGACGTCACGAGCGGCGTCGTCTGAAGCGTCCGCTCGGGCATCGAGCTGGAACCCTCGAGCGTGCTCGCCGGCAGCCGCCAGCGGGGCAGCTGCTCGACCCGCGGATAGACGGTCACGGCGGTCCCGCTGCCGACCGTGGCCGAGGCCTCGAACAGCCCGAACGGATCGCCCGTCCGGATGACCAGCGGATCGACGCGGAAGTGACCGCGGGCGGACAGCGGCACCCGGGCCGCCCAGGCACGCTCGGCGTGCGGCCCAAGGGCCAGGGCTCGACCGGGCAGCGGCACCGGCAGCGTCGTCGGGTTGTGAAGCTCGAGCCAGAGCTTGGGCAGGCGGCCGGCATTCCGGATGGTGTACGTCACACGGAGCGTCTCGCCCACGGCCGCCGTCACCCGGTCGAGCGCGTAGCCCGCCTCGAGGTCGGCCAGCCCGAAGCGGGTCACGACGTAGGCACCGCCGATGACCAGGATGCCGAGGTAGACGAGGAAGAAGAGGAACGGGGCGCCGGTCGAGAAGGCGGCCACGAGGAGGGCCCCACTGACGATGATGACCGGCAGGCGACGCAGCATCCGCGGACGCCTCGGGCGCTCAGGCGGGCCGGACGCCGGGTCGCTCGGTGCCGGGCGCAGCCGCCTCGATGGGCACCGACTCGAGCAGCTCGCGGACGATGGTGCCCTGCTCGACATCGCGGATGGTCGCCGCCGTGCGCATGATCAGGCGATGGGCGAGCGCCGGCTCGGCGACGGCCTTGATGTCGTCGGGGATGACGTAGTCGCGCCCGTGCAGGGCGGCGAACGCCTGGCCGGCTCGGTAGAGCGCGAGCGAGCCGCGCGGCGAGGCGCCCAGATAGACGTCGGGATGCGAGCGGGTGGCGTTGACCAGCCGCACGATGTAGTCGCTGATGGTCGAGTCGACGTACACCTCGCGAACGGCCACCTGCGCTGCCTGGAGCTCCTCGAGCGAGGCCGCCTCAGCCAGCTCCTCGAGCGGGTGCGTGCGCTTCTGCTCGTCGAGGATGACGATCTCCTCGAGTGGCGCCGGATAACCCAGCCGGAGGCGGAGCATGAAGCGATCGAGCTGCGCCTCGGGCAGTGCGAAGGTGCCCTCGTACTCGATCGGGTTCTGGGTCGCGATGACGAGGAAGGGCGACGGCATCTGGTAGGTCGTGCCGTCGATCGTCGCCTGGCGCTCCTCCATGCACTCGAGCAACGCCGATTGCGTCTTGGGCGTGGCGCGGTTGATCTCGTCGGCGAGCACGATCTGGGCCATGATCGGGCCCGGCCGGAACTCGAACTCCTGGGTCTTCTGGTTGAAGATCGAGAGGCCGGTCACATCCGAGGGCAGCATGTCGGGCGTGAACTGGATCCGCCGGAAGGAGCAGCCGAGGCTCCGGGCGATGGCCTTGGCGAGCACGGTCTTGCCCGTCCCGGGCACGTCCTCGATGAGCAGATGGCCCTGGCAGAGCAGCGCCACGAGGGCCAGCCGGACCTCTTCGTGCTTGCCGACGATGACGCGCTCGACGTTGGCGATGACCTTCTCGCCAGCTTCCTGGATGGGCATCGGCGACCGTCCTCCCACGGATCCGTTGGCGCCGTCTCCCCGGCGCGGTCCCCGATGGTACGCCAGTCGGTCGACATCGGTTCATGGATCGTCGACTCAGGGCTGGAGGCGCAGCCAGGCCCCCATGATGTCGCCGCCGATGGGCACCGCCGCCTGGCTGCCCGTCCCGCCACCTTCGACGATGACGGCGACGGCGATCTTCGGGTCGCCCGCCGGCGCGAAGCCGATGAACCAGCTGTCTGGCTCGCCTTCGCCGCCCAGCTCGGCCGTGCCGCTCTTGCCAGCGGTGACGACACCGGGGATCTTGGCCGCGCCGGCATACGGCCGCCCGAGGCGACTCTCGACCGCGCCGCGCATGGCGTCGGCGATCGAGTCGGCGCGACCGCGATCGAGGACCTGCCGCCAGGCACTCGGCTCGACCTCATCGATCGATCCGTCAGCGGCACGCAGGCCGTCGACGACGTGCGGCGTCATGAGCGTGCCGCGCTCGGCGATGGCGGCCGCCACGAGGGCCATCTGGAGCGGCGTCGCCTGAGCCTCGCCCTGGCCGTAGGCCGCGTTGGCCAGCTCGACGTCGTCCACGAAGCCGTCGCCGCCATCAAGGCTGCTGGCCGCCGTCGGCACGTCGAAGGGGATGGGTGCACCGAAGCCGAGGCGCGCGCCCCAGGCCAGGAAGGCGTCGCCACCGACGTTCAGCCCGGTGTGCGCGAAGTAGATGTTGCAGGACACGGCCGTCGCGGGATCGAGGGCGAGGGCCCGATCCCCGGTCTGGGGATGATGGCCGTCGCGGACGCGGAAGCCGTCGACGGGCATGCCCGTCACCTCCTCCGCGGGCTGCGCCGGGTAGACGGTCGCGGGCGTGATGGCGTCGCTGCCCAGGCCGGCCACCGCGGTCACCATCTTGAGCACCGAGCCCGGCGTGTAGACGCCGCGCGTCGCGCGGTCGAGCAATGCCGAGTCCTTGGGCGGTCGATCGAGGAGCTCCTCGAAGTAGGCTGCGCCGGTCGCCGGGTCGACGATACGATTGGGATCGTAGGTCGGCGTGCTGGCAAGGGCCAGGATGCGGCCGGTGGCGGGCTCGATGGCGACGATCGCGCCACGCTCCCCACGCAGCATGCGCATCGCCCGCCGCTGCAGGCGCAGGTCGAGCGAGAGCAGCAGATCCTGCTCGTCGTACGGATCGCGCTGGAGCTTGCGCAGCAGGCTCTCGGTCCCCACGCCGTCGCCGATGCCGAGCAGCTCCGCACCATAGCTCCGCTCGAGCCCGCTGGCCCCGAAGCGTGGGCTGAGGTAGCCGATGAGCGGCTCCGCCTCGGGATGCGGGTAGTTGCGGCGCCAGCCGCCGCGACCCTCGCGCACGCTCTCCGCGAGCACGACGCCGCGGGCGTCGAGGATCTCGCCGCGGGGTGCCTCGCGAGCCGCGAGCACGAGCGGGTTGCCGGGATCGGTCGTCAGGCGACCGGCCTCGACCACGCCCCACCACCCGAGTCCGACCCCGATGGCCGCGTAGACGACGAAGAGCCCGATGCCGACGCGCAGCAGCGCCGGCGCCATGGGCGGCGGGCCGCCCGGCGAGCGTGGCTGCACGACCTCCTTCGTGTTCGAGCGGCGGCGGCGGCCGATCATCGGACGACTCGCTCGACGCGACCGGCAGCCGCCCGCGATGCGTCTCCCAGGCGCTCGCGCCAGCCGACCCGCTCGATCGCGGCACCCGGTCGATCCTCCACGGCGACCGCCAGCAGGAGCCCCAGGATGATGCCCCCGGCAAGCATCGACGACCCGCCGTAGGCGATCCACGGCAGCGTGATGCCGGTCAGCGGGATGAGCTTGGCGTTGCCGGCCACGATGATCGCCGCCTGGACGACGATGACCAGCGTGAGCCCCGCCGCGAGCAGCGTCCGAAACTCGTCGCGCGCGCCGGCCGCGATGCGCAGGCCACGCTCGGCGAACAGCGCGTAGAGCGCGAGGATCGCCAGGCCGCCGGCCAGGCCGAGCTCCTCGCCCAGCGCGTCGAACACGAAGTCGGTATGCACGGCGGGGATGGACGGCCCGCTGCCGACGGTCGGCAGGCCGCCGCCGAGACCCGTGCCCAGGACCCCGCCACGGCCGAGCGCGAACAGGCCGCGCACGATCTGGAAGCCCGCCCCCTGGGCCGTGGCGAACGGATCGAGCCAGATGGCGACGCGGTCCTGGACGTGAGGGAAGAGCGTATACAGGACGAGCCCACCGACGACGAACAGGACCACGCCGAAGGCGAGCAGGTCGCGCCGCTGCGTGGCCACGTAGAGCAGGAGCAGGAAGACGCCGTAGAACAGGAGCGCGGCCCCGAGGTCGCGCTGCACGACGACGGTCGCCAGCGCCAGGCCCCAGATCACGAGCATCGGCAGGAGATATGGCAACGGCGGCAGCCGAAGCGGCCCCAGGCGCGAGTCGCGGCCAGCCAACAGCGCGCGGTTGTCGGCCAGGTACGCGGCCAGGAAGACGACGAGGATGATCTTGAGCAGCTCAGAGGGCTGTCCCGCGAACGGTCCGATGCGCAGCGTCAGGCGCGCCCCGTTCGTCTCCTGGCCGAGCACGAAGACGAGCAGCAGGAGCGCGATGCCGGCGACCGCCCAGGTGTACTTGTAGGAACGCAGCCAGAGGTCGTTCCGGAGGCCGACGGCGACGGTGGCGGCGACGGCCAGCGAGAGGCCGATCCAGAGCAGCTGGATGCCGGCCAGCGAGAGCTCCACGCCGGCCAGGGACTGGACCACGAGGTCCTGGGGCAGCCGGCTCATGAGCAACAGCGAGAGGCCCATCAGCAGTCCGACGACCGGCAACAGCACCTGATCCCGTCGGCGGCCGTCGACGACGAGCGCGACATGGACGACGCCGAGCATCACCGCCAGGACGACCAGTGGGGCGGGCTGGCCGATCGTCAGTTCGCCGGCGACCGTCGATGCCAGACCCAGCCAACCGACCGCGAGCACGACGACGACGACCACCAGCAGCCGCGCCTCGCGGCCGCGCCAGCGTGGCCGCACCCGGCTCGCCCGACCAGCCGCCATCGCCATCATCGGCCCCCTGGACGCTCGAGCCGGAAGCGGACCTGTCCGACCTCGACCACATCGCCCCACGCGAGCGGTGTCGGCGCACTGATCGCCTGCCCGCCGAGCCGCGTCCCGTTCGTGCTGCCGAGATCCTCCACGTACCAGCTTCGGCCGCGGTACGTGAGCGCGGCGTGCCGGCCGGATGTGAACGAATCGTCGAGCACGATGGTGTTGTTGACGTCGCGTCCGATGGTGTTCGCCGCGGCCAGCAGGTACGCCGCGCCAGGCGCCGGGTCGCCCGACGGCGAACCGACCACGACCAATCGTCCGAGCGGTCGGTCGGCGGCGTCGCTCGCCTGGCGCAGATCGCGACGCAGGGCGCGGATGACCAAAACGAGGAAGCCGTAGATGCCGGCCAGGAAGGCGAGCCGGAGCAGCCAAAGCGTCAGGTCGAGCGGATCCACCAGCTCAGGAGCCGGACAACCGCAAGGACGTCGAGCCGAGCGTCAGCTCGTCACCTGGGCCGAGGGCGACCTCGCTCACCCGCTGGCCACGGAGGTAGGAGCCATTGGCGCTCGCAAGGTCGCGATAGACGAGCATGCCCTGGGACGTGATGATGACGCCGTGGTGCCGTGAAACGCGCTCGTCAGCCAGCACGACCTCGTTGTCCATCGCCCGCCCGATGCGCAGGACCGCGCCGGCGAGGACGATCCGTCGATCCGGCCGGCCACGGCTGGAGACGACGAGCGACAGATCGTCGATGGCCGCCGTCGGCAGCACGGCCGTGACGTCCAGCCCGGCCGCCGGCTGACCGTCCGCGATCGAGCCGCCGGTCGTCGGGCGCGGCGTGATTGAGCCGCTGACGGCCATGTCGCCGCGTGCGACGGCGGTCGATGCGTGGAGGCTGACGACCGGCCGCGTCCGGAGCTGCCAGCCGCGTCGTCGGGCATAGGCGTGAGCCACCTCGCCGAGCTCGGAGGCGGCATCCGTCGTGCGACGCGTGAGGGCCGCCAGGTCGTCGCCGTGAAGCAGGACCCGGAACCGATCGGGGGCCATGGTCCGGCCGGATTCGCTGCGGCGGCCCTCCTCCATGGCACGCTCCACGCGGCGGCTGATCTGCTCCAGCTCGACGGGGGCGCGGAAGAGGCGGCCGATCGGCCGCTCCACGAGGCGTTCGAGGAACCGCTCGAGCGCGGTGAGGGTTGGCGCCATGGCGTCGGGCGAATCTAGCAGAGGCACCCGGGACCATCTCCCGGCGAGACCGGTACCCCCGTCCCGGGGGCGTTCGACCGTCAGGGCTATACTCTCCAACCCGCGGGGCTAGCTGGCCCCCGTCGCGAGGACCTGACGATCTCACCGCCCACTGCCGAACTGCTGACCGAGTCGTTCTGCGAACGCTGTGGCACACGCTACACGTTCGAGAGTGCCGCGCCCAAGACCCGACGCCCAGGTCTTGGCCGCGCACGGGTGCTCACGCGGGGGCTGCGCTACTGGGTCGTCGAGGATGGCCGGTCGATCGAGGCGGCGATGGCCGACGCTCGGCGCGACGAGGACCGTGGGCTCGCTTCCGCCCAGCTCGAGGCCTTCCACCAGACCTTCAACTTCTGCATGGACTGCCGGCAGTACACCTGCACCGACTGCTGGAATCCGAGCGAAGGCCGCTGTCAGTCGTGCGCCCCCCTGCCGGGCGCTCAGCAGGCCGACCTCGCTGCCGAGCACGCCGCCGCCGCGCCCGCGATTGGCGCCGGGGCCACCAACGGCGCGGTATCGCCCTCGGCTTGGCCGACCATCGACCTGACGGCCGATCAGGCCGCGCCCGAGCCGATCACGGCGCCCGAGCCAGCGCTGCTGGCCACGCCCTACGTGCCCACCGATCTCCAGCCGGTCGACCTGCCGGACGACGATGTCGAGACGATGATCGGGGCCGCCGACGCCGCCGCGATCTCGGCCATCACCGCCGAACCTGAGCCCGAGATCGAGACCCTTGCCGAGGCCGAACCCGAGGTCGAGACCCTTGCCGAGGCGGAGCCCGAGGTCGAAACCCTTGCCGAGGCGGAGCCCGCGGTCGAGACCCTGGCCGCTGCCGCCGAGATCAAGGTCGTCGCCGAGGCCGAACCCGAGATCGAGGTCGTCGCCGAGGCGGAGCCCGAAGTCGAGGTGCCTGCCGAGGCCGAACTCGAGATCGAGGTCGTCGCTGAGGCAGAGCCCGAGGTCGAGGTCGTCGCCGCGGCAGAGGTCGCGCTCGAGCCTGTCGCTGCCGAGGCAGAGGTCGCGCTCGAGCCTGTCGCTGCCGCGGCCGAAGCCTCGCCGACCCCTGAACCGGCTGCCCCGGTCGAGCCGCCACCGCCGACCCCACGACTCGTGCCTGGCTGGACGATGGTCGCCCCGGATGCCCCGGCTGAGTCGCCGGCCGAGGCGCCCGCCTGGCCACCGCGATCGCCGGTCTACCAGCCGCCAGCGGCCACACCGCCGGCGGCGCCGGCCAGCCCGCCCGGACAGCCCGAGTGGCCGACCGTGGCACCGGCCGCCTTCGCCGTGGCGGCCCCGCAGAGCGTCTGGGAGGAGTCGAGCCTGAGCGTCATCAACCGACCGGGCGCGGGTGTCCAGGCCTGCGTCTCGTGCGGCTTGCCGCTCTCGGCGACGGCGCGTTTCTGCCGCCGCTGCGGGACCCGTCAGGCAGCCTGACCGCCTCGCCCCGCACCGGGCGCCGCGTCGGCGGGCGCCGCCCCCTCGAGCGTCGCCTCGACCGCCCTCGCGTCGCGTCTGACGCGACTCCATGACCCGCCGAGCACGAGCAGCTGCGTCACCCAGCTCAGCCAGATGAGCAGGGCGAGGAGCGAGACGAAGACGCCGAAGATGGCCAGCTGGCGGACGAGCAATGGCGCCACGATCGCGAAGACCTCGGACGCCAGCCAGATGGCCGCCGCCGTGACGACGGCCGGCACGCGGATGTCGACGAGGGCGGGCCGCTGGATGGGAACCCAGCGATAGATGGCGCCCAGCGAGAGCGCCAGCAGCACGATGATGAGCACCGGCCGCAGCACCGCGGCCAGCACCTGGATCCAGCTCGGGGCCGTGGTCGAGACCGGACCCAGGGCGATGCCCACCCCGAGCGCCGCGACGCCGACAAGGGCGAGCATGACGATGCCCGCCATCCCCAGCAGCCGACGGACGATCGGGTTCCGCTGACCGCCGCCAGGCATGAGGCGGTTCATCGACTGGTCGAGCGCATCGTAGAAGATCGAGGCGCCGAACGCGGCACCGACAAGGCCGACGATCGAGAGCGTGCCGCGCTCCTCGACGAGGCTCTCCAGCCCGGCCTCGACGATCGGCTCGAGGCCCGGCACGAGGCCGGCCACGGCGTCGATGGCGGCCGCCCGGGTCGCCGGGTCATCGATCAGCCAGCCGATGAGGCCGGCGACCAGGATGAGACCGGACAGCAGGCCGAAGATCGCCCGGTACGCCAGTGCTGCGGCCAGCAGGCCGCCCCCGGCCTCATCGTCGGCGTCGACGACCGCTTTCGCTTCGGCGATCCAGCCGATGCGCAGGAGCCGTTCGCTCCAGGCGAGCAGGCGCCCCAGAAGACGGTCGAACATGCCCCCCGTCAGCCGTCCCAGTCCTCGAACAGGCCCGGCTGGAGCTGTTCGACCGGCACCCCCCGCCGACGCGGCGTGAGCATCGAGCGGACCTGCGCCCGTCGCACGTAGATGAGGCGCCCGGGCCTGATGCTCTGGAGCTTGCCGCTCTTCGCCCATCGCGCGAGGGTGTCGCGGCTGATCGCGACGTTGGCGGCGGCGAAGATCTCGGACGCCTCGCGCAAGGTGATCCAGTCCGAGGCCGGCCGTGGCATCTCAGGCCGCGTCGGTCGTGCCGCTCGTCGCGGCTGCCGGGGCATCGGGTGTGGCCGGTCCGGCCTCGTTCTTGGCCGGGCCGCCCTCGCTCTTGGACGGCTCCCGATCAGACTTCGAGGACTCGCTGGTCGTTGCCGCGCTGCCCTCCCCGCCGGCGGCAGCCTTGGCGGCCGCCTTCGTCGAGGATGTGCGGCGGTCCTGCTTCGCCCAGCCCGATCCCTTGAAGTGGACGGCCGGTGAGACGATGAGCTTCTTCATCGCGCCGCCACATGTCGCACAACGCTCCGGACCGCTGCCATCCACGCCGTGGACGACCTCGACGACGCGCCCGCACGTGGTGCAGGCGTAGTCGTAGATGGGCATCGTCGGGGGCTGTGGCGGTCAGCCGCGCAGCAGGCGCATGCCGCACTTGGGGCAGTAGAACGCTCGCTCGTGGGCCGACGCAAAGCCGCAGTGGGCGCAGACGAGGCCGCCCCGCCCGGCAGCCGGCACCGGGCGTTCGAAGGGCGTCAGGCCGACCGCGTACTGGCTGGCCAGGATCTGGGTCAGGAGACCAGCCAGGTTCTTGGTGCCGATGCGATCGGTGTCGCCACGCACGCCCTTGCCGCCCCAACCCACCACGGCCCGGATGATGAGGTCGCCGGTCGTCTCGTCCCAATGCGACGCGACGCCGCCGATGATGGCGTTGTACTCGGGGTAGCCGCTCGTGTCGGTCTCGCCGTGGAGCATGGCGCATGCGAAGGTGTCGAAGGCGAGGTCGATGGCGCCGATCGACTCGAGCACGACGAGCGCGTGTCGGGCGATGGGGCTGAGATCGTGATGGGCGTTCAGCCACTGCATCGCTTCGGATGGGCGCTGCATCACCGGCTGCGCCTCGGCGTACTCGACCGGCAGGGGCTCGATGACTTCGACCTCGGAGATGGCCAGGCCATGGAGCATGCCCGGCAGCTCGTTGATCGCCTTGGGACCGGCCTGCATGCGCACGCCTTCGCTGCTCTTGCCGTGGTAATGGAGCTTGAGCACGTAGTCCTGCGCCGCCAGTTCCTCGAGCACGGGCGCCGGCGCAGCGTCCGGCTCCTGGTCGTCAGGGCCCTTGCGCTTGAGGAAATCGAGGGGCACGGTGCCTCCTGGGTAGGCGGGCTGTCGGCAGCCACCGACGCCCGCATCGTACCAGCGAGCGACGACGGTCCGTCCGTCGGGGCGGTATCCGGGCGCTAGCCCTCGTCGCCGGCCGCTTTCGCGCTCGCGAGACGGGCCGCCAAGCGTTCGTCCTGCTCGACCAGCTCCGCGCGTCGCCGTCGGGCGGCGTCGACGACGTGTGCGGGCGCCCGCGACGTGAAGGCGACATCGGCGAGGCGGGCATCGGTCGCCCGCAGTGCCTCCCGCACCGATGCGAGCTCCCGCTCGAGGCGGGCACGTTCGCGCTCGATGTCGCCCGCGCCCCGCGCCAGCCGCGCCTCCCCGGCCGCCGTCACGACCGCCAAGCCGCTCCCGGCCGATGACGGCAGCGACGCCGCATCTGCGTGGAGGCGGACGGGTCGCAGTCTGGCGAGTCGCTCGAACGACGCGCTCATCGAGCCGACGACCTCGCGCAGCCGCGCGTCCGGCAGCACGACATCCGCTTCGAGCGAGGCGCCGGCATCGATGCCCGCCTCGGCGCGAGCGTTGCGGACCGCCCGAACGAGGTCGAGCAGCGCCTCGACCGCAGCGCTCGTGTCGGCATCGGCCAGCCCGAGCTCCCGCTCGGCCGTCGGCCAGTCGGCGACGATGAGCAGCTCGGGATCCGAGGGTTCGTGTGGCAGCTCGCCCCAGATGGACTCGGTGATGAACGGCATCACCGGGTGGAGCAGGCGGACGTAGCGCTCCAGCACCCAGACCAGCGTCTGCCACGTGCCCGCGCGTCGGGCCGGCGTCGTGGCGGGATCGGCCAGGCCCGCCTTGGCAAGCTCGAGATACCAGTCGCAGAACTCGCTCCAGACGGCCTCGTAGAGCAGGCGGGTGACCTCGCCCAGCTGGTAGGCGTCGTGCGCCCGTGAGACCGCCTCGATGGTCGCGCCGCAGCGGCCGAGGATCCAGCGCTCCGCCGGCCCGAGGTCGGCCGCGGCGGGCAGGGCCAGCGGCGCGCCCTGCGGGACGTCGTCGGGCCGGGCGCCGAGCACGAAGCGGGCTGCGTTCCAGAGCTTGTTGCTGAAGTTCCGGGCGCCGTCGAGCTTGGTCCGGCCGATGCGCGCGTCGGCGCCGGGGGCGAGCCCGTGGACGAGCGCGAAGCGGAGGGCGTCGGCGCCGATGTCGGCGATCGTCGCCAGCGGGTCCTCGACGTTGCCCTTCGTCTTCGACATCTTGACGCCGTAGGGATCGCGCACGATGCCACCCAGCCAGATGGTCGCGAAGGGCGGCTGGCCCATCAGCCACTCGCCGAGCATCATCATCCGGGCGACCCAGAAGAAGAGGATCTCGTAGGCCGTTTCCATGACCGTGCCCGGGTAGTAGCGCGCGAGATCGTCGGTCGGCTCCGGCCAGCCGAGTGTCGAGAAGGGCCACAGGCCGCTCGAGAACCAGGTGTCGAAGATGTCGGGGTCCTGGACCAGCTCGGTGCCGGGGCGGCCGCAGGCGTCGCACGTCTCTGGCCCACCGAGCCGATCCGAGACCACGACGTGGCCGTCGGTGCAATACCAGGCGGGGATGCGGTGGCCCCACCAGAGCTGGCGGCTGACGTTCCAGTCGCGGATGTTCTCGAGCCAGTGGAAGAAGACCTTCTCGAAGCGCTTGGGCAGGATCTCGACCCGGCCCTCACGCACGGAGGCAAGCGATTTGGCGGCGAGCGGCCCGACCCGCACGAACCACTGGGTCTTGAGGCGGGGCTCGACGACGTCGTCGCTGCGCTGGCAGCGCCCGATGACCATCTCGTGGGCACGCGAGCCCTCGAGGTCGCCGCGCGCCTCGAGATCGGCCAGGATGCGCGCCCGGGCAGCGTAGCGATCGAGGCCGCGATACGGCCCACCGGCCTCGGTGACGCGGGCCTCGTCGTCGAGGACCGTGATGGCCGGCAGCTCGTGCCGGCGTCCGGTCTCGAAGTCGTCCAGGTCGTGGGCGGGCGTGATCTTGACGGCCCCGGTGCCGAAGTCGCGCTCGACCACATCGTCGGCGATGACGGGGACGTCACGCTCGACGAACGGCACACGCACGCGTCGGCCGACGAGCGCGCGATAGCGAACGTCTTCCGGGTGGACCGCCACCGCGGTGTCGCCGAGGATCGTTTCGGGGCGCGTCGTGGCGACGCTGATCCAGGCGTCGGGTTCGACCGCCCCGGCGGCGTCGACGAGGTGGTACCGGATCTGCCACAGGGTGCCGGTCTCGGGCGTCGCGATCGTCTCGAGGTCGGAGATGCTGGTCCGGCAGCCCGGGCACCAGTTGACGAGCGCCTCGGTCCGGTACGCCAGGCCGTCGTCGTAGAGACGCTTGAAGGCCGTCCGCACGGCGAGCGCCGAGCCGTCGTCCATGGTGTAGCGCTCGCGGCCCCAGTCGAGCGACGCGCCGACGCGCTGGAGCTGGTCGGTCATGACGTGACGGGTCGACTCGACGAAGGCGCGCATCCGCTCGAGGTAGCGCTCACGACCCAGCGACTCGCGCGTCTCGCCCTCCTCGGCGAGCATCCTGTCGAGCACGAACTGGGCGGCGATCGAAGCGTGGTCCTTGCCCGGCAGATAGAGCGTCGGGCGGCCCGTCATCCGCGCGTGGCGGGTCATGGCGTCCTCGACCGCCGTCCGCTGTGCGTGGCCGAGATGGAGCGCGCCGGTGATGTTGGGCGGCGGCTGGATGATGACGAAGGGTGGCTTCGCCGGGTCGGCCCGGCTGCCGGCGCCGTCGGGTGCGAAGACGTCGGCGGCCAGCCAGCGCGCGTAGATGCCGCCCTCGACGCTCGACGCGTCGTAGGCCTTGGGCAGTCCCCCAGCCTGCTCGTTGCTCATCGGCCCTCCGCTTCTCGGTCTCAGGCCCGCACGATCGGGCCCAGATGCGAAACGCCCCGCTCGTCCAGCGGACGAACGGGGTCGTGGTACCACCTGCTGGTTCGGTCGCGGTGCCGGCCGGTCATCCCGGTCGGAGTCTGGCCGCGGCCCTCTCGACGCGCTATCGGGCGTCGGCCGTCACCGCTCGCGAGCGACGTTCACGCGCCTCGTGCCCCGCGGGCTTGCAGCCCATGATCCGCGGTCTCTGGCGGCCGTCCGGCGCGCTACTCCTCTCGGTCCCAGCCGTGAGGCGCCGAGTCTAGCACGCAGCGCGTGCCGCCTAGGTGACCCTCGCCCGCTCCGTGGACAGCTCGAGGTGCTCGCCACGCTCGACCAGGCCGCGAAGCCGGTCCATCGCGTCCCAGACCTCGGTGAAGCGCGTGGAGGCGGCGATGGGTGCCAGCCGGATGATGTCCGGCGCTCGAAAGTCGGGGATGACATCTGCCAGTTCGATGAGCGCGCTGTCGATGCGATAGGCGTCCGCGTGGCGGAGGGCGACGTGGCCACCGCGCAGGGCCGGGCCGCGCGGCGTCGCGAGGCTGAAGCCGAGCGGCTCGAGCCACACGTCATGGAGGGCGATGACGAGCCCGGTCAGCGCCAGGCTCTTGGCCCGGATGGCCGCGATGCCGGCCCTTGCCAGGACCTCGACCGCGGCCTCGACCGCGGTCAGCGCGATGATCGGCGGCGTGCCGGACTGGAAGCGCCCGATGCCCTCGACCGGGTCGTACGGATGGCCCATCGCGAACTGATCGCGCTGCCCGAACCAGCCCTGGATCGGGTTTCGCAGCCGGTCCTGGTGCTCGCGTCGGACATACAGGAAGGCCGGTGCACCCGGTCCGCCGTCGAGATGCTTGTACGTGCAGCCGACGGCGAGGTCGGCACCCGCACCCTGGAGGTCGATGGGCACCGAGCCGACGGCGTGCGAGAGGTCCCAGAGCACGAGGGCACCGACCTCGTGGACGGCCGCCGTCACGGCCGCCATGTCCATCAGGGCGCCGGAGCGATAGTCGACCATCGAGATCACGACGAGGGCGGTCTCGGCGGCCAGCTCCGCGATCAGCCGGTCGAGGGTCATGCCCTCGTCTGGGTCGGGCTCGACGAGCCGCAGTTCCAGCCCACGAGCCTCGGCCAAGCCCTGGAGCACGTAGCGGTCGGTCGGGAACTCGCCGGCCGA
>DATBSD010000028.1:0-9019 GCA_036559965.1 Candidatus Limnocylindrales bacterium | reverse complement strand
TTTCTACAAGGTCGACAAGGCCCGGGTCCGGGGGATGGGCGGCACGGGCCTTGGTTTGGCCATCGCCCGCCACATCGTCGAGAGCCATGGCGGCCGGATCTGGGTCGAGAGCCGCGAGGGCGCCGGCTCGACGTTCAGCTTCGCCATCCCGCGACGCGATCTGGCCGTGGCGGCGTGACCGCTGCCGGGCGCCACGTCCTGGCGCTCGACCAGGGCACCTCCAGCTCGCGCGCCATCGTCGTCGACGAGCGCGCCACGATCGTCGGCAGCGCGCAGCTCGAGCTGCCATCGACGTTCCCCGGTCCGGGCTGGGTGGAGATGGACGCCGAGCGCATCTGGCAGACCCAGCTCACGGCCGCCCGCCAGGCGCTCGCCTCGGCCGGTCTCGGGGTCGACGCGATCGCGGCCATCGGCATCACCAACCAGCGCGAGACGACGGTCGCCTGGGAGGCCGCCACCGGTCGGGCAGTGGCGCCGGCCATCGTCTGGCAGGACCGGCGCACGGCTGAGCGTTGCGCAACGCTGCGCCTGGCCGGCCACGAGCCGATCGTGCGGGACCGGACCGGGCTGCTGCTCGATCCCTATTTCAGCGCCACGAAGATGGGTTGGCTGCTCGAGACGCTGCCCGATGCCCGGTCGCGAGCGCTCGCCGGCGATCTGCGCCTCGGCACCGTCGACGCGTGGCTCATCAGCCGGCTGACCGGCGGAGCGACCATCGCCACCGACGTCAGCAACGCCAGCCGCACGATGCTGCTCGACATCGCGACGCGTCGCTGGTCGGACGACCTGCTCGACCTCTTCGGCGTGCCGCACGCGGCGCTGCCCGAGGTGCGGGCGACCGACGCCGGCTTCGGCTTCGCGACGGCCGACCTCCTGGGGGCCGAGATCCCCATCGCCGCCGTGGCCGGCGACCAGCAGGCGGCCCTCTTCGGGCAGCTCTGCCTGCATCCTGGCGAAGCGAAGAACACGTACGGTACGGGCTGTTTCCTGCTCGAGATGGTCGGCGCCGAGCCGCCCCGGCCGCCGGACGGCCTGCTTGGCACCGTCGCCTGGGAGCGGCATGAGGGCGCCACGGCGGCCGCGCAGCCGAGCTACGCCATCGAGGGCAGCGTCTTCGTGGCCGGTTCGGCGGTCCGCTGGCTGCGCGACGGCCTCGGCATCATCGCCTCGGCCGACGAGGTCGAGGGGCTCGCGGCATCGGTGCCCGATACCGACGGCGTCGTGTTCGTGCCCGCCTTCGCCGGCCTCGGGGCGCCGTACTGGGACCCCGATGCGCGTGGCACCATCACGGGTATGACCGCCGGCACGTCGCGCGCCCATCTCGCGCGAGCGACGCTCGAGGCCATCGCCCACCAGGTCGTCGACCTCGTGGACGTGCTCGGCGCTGACGGGCGTGACGGCATCGACGTTCTGCGTGTCGACGGCGGCGCGGCGGCCAACGACCTGCTGCTCCAGCTGCAAGCCGACCTCCTCGACCGGCCCGTGGAGCGCGCCGCGAGCCTTGAGACGACGGCACTCGGCGCGGCGCTCCTGGCCGGGCGTGCCGTCGGCGTCTGGGCGGACGACGCCGAGCTGGTCGGACTGGTCGGCATGGGCCGTCGCTTCGAGCCGGCGATGACAGCGACACGGCGGTCCGCCGAACGGGAGCGGTGGCGCGGAGCCGTGGCGCGGACCCGGAGCAGCCCGCTGTGAGCCTCGAAGCGACTGCCCGATCGGGCGCCGGTGGCCTCGATGGCAGCCGCTGCGACGCCCTCGTCATCGGTGGCGGCATCCTCGGCGCAGGGGTCGCACGTGAGCTCGCGCGGCGCGGGCTGACGACGCTGCTGGTCGAGCGACGGGACTTCGCCTGGGGCACGACGGCGCGCTCGACGCGGCTCATCCACGGCGGTCTGCGCTATCTCGCCAACTACGACGTCGGCGTCGTCCGCGAGGGCCTGCGCGAGCGGGCCTGGCAGCTGCGACGGATGCCCAACCTCGTGACGCCGCTGCCGTTCATCCTGCCCTTCTATCACGAGCCGCTCTGGCACCGGCTGCGGCTGCGCGCGGGGCTGACCCTCTACGACATGCTCTCGCCGCGCCGCTCGATGCCGCGGCACCGCTTCCTCGGCCGCGACGACGCGGCCGCCCTCGAGCCGGGTCTCTCGACGACCGGTCTGACCGAGGCCGCCCTCTACTGGGACGCCCAGGTCGAGCTGCCCGAGCGGCTCGTCCTCGACACGCTGCGTGCCGCCCAGGACTCCGGCGCGGAGGTACGCAACCACGCGGCGGCGACCGGCCTGCGTCGGGATGCTGCCGGTCGGGTCATCGGCGTCGAGCTGCGCGGGACGCTCGACGGAGCGGCGGCGAGCGTGACCGCCACGCGCGTCATCAACGCGACCGGGCCATGGTCCGATGTCACGCTGGCCGGGCTCGGCCTTGACGCGCGGCCGCTGCTTCGCCTCGTGCAGGGCATCCACATCGTCTACCCGCGCCTGGCGGAGCACGCCGTGGCGTTCGAGCATCCCGACGATCGGCGGCTCTGTTTCGCCGTCCCGTGGCAGGGCATGACGATGATCGGCACGACCGAGCGCGACGTGGTCGGTGGACCGGACTCGGCCCGCGTGACGAGCGCGGAGGTCGACTACCTCGTCGACGGTGTCGAGCGCGTCCTGCCGGCGGCGACCGGCATGCGTCCGCTGTGGGGCAGCGTCGGCGTCCGCTCCCTGGTTCGTGAGACCGGTCTCGCGAACCGGGTCTCGCGGCGACACCTGCTCGTCGATCACGCGCGCGACGGCGCACCGGGTCTGACGACCGTTGCCGGCGGCAAGCTGACCGCGTGGCGGTCGATCGCCGCCGAGGTCGTCGATGAGCTGCTGGGCGATCGGGATCGGAGCGCCCTGGCCGACGCCGACCTCAGCGGCAGTTCGGTCCCGCCCGAGCCACCGCCCGCCGCGGGGCCGTACGCCGAGCGCTTGTGGCGCATCTACGGTGCGCGCGCCGACGAGGTCGGCGCCATCGCCGATGCCGACCCGTGGTGGTCGCTGCCACTGCTGCCGGTCGGTGACGCCATCCGGGCGGAAGTCGCTCACGCGCTGGCTGTCGAATGGGCGGCGACGGTCGGCGACGTCGTCCTGCGGCGCATGATGCTCGGCTTCGGGCCTGATCTTGGCCGGGCAGCCGCCGAGGCCGTCGCCGCGGTCGCTGTCGAACGTCTCGGTTGGGACGCCGCGCGCGCCGCGCGCGAGCTGGCAGCATTCGACATCGAGAACGCCGAGCGGCGACTCGACGCCGCCTGACCACTGGACGCCTGATGCCTGGAACCGGAGGCCGCCGATGCGCACGCTCGTCCGAGTCCTGACGCTCAACATCCTCAACATGGCCGACCGCTGGCCAGAGCGCCTGCCGTTGCTGCTGGCTGAGTTCGCAGCACTCCAGCCGGACATCGCTGGCCTCCAGGAAGTCGTCTACGTGATGCACCAGGACCGGCTGCTGGGCGCGGCCGGCCCGGCTCAGTACGCCATCCGCCGCGCGTGGTCCTACCGCCACGACGAGGCGGGCAACAGCATCCTCGTGAGGCACCCGCTGGCCGACGGCCTCCTGCCCGACGATGGCCATGGGCGCCTCGACCTGGGCCTCAGTCGAAGCGCCGGCCGGGCCGAGCTGGCCTTGCCTGACGGGCTCCGCGTGCGGATCGTCAACACGCACCTCCATCACATGATCGGGTCGGAGCACGATCAGGTGCGCGCGGGCCAGGCCGAGGCCCTGCTCACCTGGCTGGCCGGCCTGCCGCCGGTCGACGTCACGGTCATGACCGGCGACTTCAACGCCGATCCCGCCCAGCCGACGGTCGCCCGCGTCGCCGCGGCCGGGTTCCGGTCCGCCTATCGCGAAGCCAACGGCGCCGACCCCGACGTGACCTGGCCATCGGGGCTCCGGGCGCCGGCCATGGACACCGACGGCCCGCCCGCCTGCCTCGACTACGTGTGGGTCGAGGGTCGGGTCGCGGTCCGGTCGGCGCGCCTCGTCTTCGATCGGCCGGCGGTCGAGGATGCGACGCTCTTTGCGTCCGACCACCGGGGCGTCCTGGCCGAGCTCGAGCTGGGCGACTGAGTGCTCCATCGACGTCCGGCCGGGTCACGATCGGATCGCATCGTGCGCCTCGCCCACCGCGGCGACTGGCGCGAAGGACCTGAGAACAGCCTCGTCGCCATCGTGGCTGGCGCGCGCGCAGCGCGCTCGGACGGGGTCGAGATCGACGTCCGACTGGCCGCCGACGGGATCCCGGTCGTCATCCACGATCGCTCGCTGCGTCGGATCCATGGCGTCGATGCGGACGTCGCCGAGCTGTCCGCGTCCGAGCTGGCAGCAGTCGGCGTGCCCACGCTGAGCGCCGCTCTGGCCGCCCTCCCGACCGAAGCCCTCGTCGACGTCGAGTTCAAGGTTCCCCCCAACGCGACCGCGATCGCGATCCTGCTCGCGGCCAAGGGTCCCGATCCTGACCGTGCGATCGTGTCGTCCTTCCACCCCGACGCGCTCGTCGACCTTGCCGCCCGACTGCCTGGCTGGCCTCGCTGGCTGAACGTCGAGCGCGTGCCCGGTCGCGACGACGTGCGGATCGGAGATGCCGTGGCGCAAGCCGTGGCGCTCGACTGCGTCGCCATCGCCGTCGATTGGCCGCTCATCACGCCGGCGATCGTGCGACTGGCGCGAGGATCCGGCCTCGACATCGTCGCCTGGACCGTTCGCCGCGAACCGACCGTGCGCCGGCTCGAGCGGCTTGGTGTGGCCGCCGTCATCATCGAAGGCCGTCCGCTCGACTTGCGTGACGACGCTGTCCCTCGAATGCCGACCTGATCAGTGCTCGGGTGCGGCCTGCACCCTCGCCGGCCCGGTCTCGCCGCCCGGGCGCCGCACGATGGCGAGCACCGAAACCAGGATGAGCGCGACGCCGAACCACTGACGGACATCGAGCCGCTCGCCGAGCAGCAAGGCCCCGGCCGCAAGGCCAGCGACAGGCACGAGGTAGAACGCGATCGTCGCGCGCGAGGCCGGGACGTGCCGAAGCGCGCCAAGGTAGAACCAGTAGGCGCCCGCGTAGTAGAGCGCGCCGGACCCGATGGCGCTGGCGAGCCCGACGGGCGTCAGGCGCTCGGGCACCATGGCGCCCCCGACCAGTCCGACGATGGCGACCAGCCCGACCGCAAGTGCCAGCGCATACGCCTGCTGCTGCAGGACGACCTGGCTCGTCTCCGGGGCGTCGGGGATCCACCGGCGCACGAGCACGGTGTAGACCGCGCAACAGGCGACACCGGCGACGGTCAGCGCAACGCCGACGAGATGGTCGGCCTCGCTCGTCGGGTCGACCGCCAGCACGATCATGCCCGTGACGGCGAGGAGCGTCATGGCCACCAGGGTCGGCGTGACCCGTTCGTGCAGGAACCACGCCGCGAGCACGAGGATCATGAGCGGCTCCAGCGCCCACAGGACGACCGACAGGCTGGCCGAGATCATCGTCAGACCCACCAGGCTGAGTGCGTATGCGATGCCCGGGTTGAGCAACCCGAGGCGCCCCAGCAGCGCTCTGCCGCTGCCGCGGATGGGGACTCGTCGGTTGCGCATGAGGATGACCAACACGGCAAGGCTGGACGCGAGCTGGATCGGGAAGAGCGTCAGCGGCGGCAGCTCGGCCAGCGCGGCCTTGCTGACCACCGTGCCCAGGCCCCAGCACGATGCCGCGAGGACGAGCGCGACGACGTCGCCACGGGCGATCGTGCGATCGGTCATGCCGTGGGCTAGGTCCAGCGCCAGCGGCCGGCGGCCAGCGTTCCCTCTCCGGCCGTCAGCTGCGTACGCCCGTGATGATGGCCGACCACATGCCATCGGCGACGGCGTGGCTCGGCGTGACCGCGACATCCGTGAAACCGGCCGCTGTCAGGCCAGCGCGGTACTCGGCGAACGAGAGCGCACCGGCGATGCAGCCGACGTGGCTGCCACGTTCGGCCCGCTCGGCCGACGTCAACGCGTCGTCGGCGACGACGTCGCTGATGCCCAGGCGCCCGCCCGGTCGCACGACCCTGGCCATCTCGGCGAGGACCGCCGGCTTGTCGGCCGAGAGGTTGATGACGCAGTTGCTGATGACCACGTCGACGGATGCCGCCGGCAGCGGGATGGCTTCGATGCGCCCCTTGAGGAACTCGACGTTGGTGGCGCCGGCCTCGCGGGCGTTCTGCCTGGCCAGCGTCAGCATCTCGTCGGTCATGTCGAGCCCGAAAGCGCGCCCCGTCGGCCCCACCCGCTGTGCCGAGAGCAGGACGTCGATGCCGCCGCCCGAGCCAAGGTCGAGGACGCGCTCGCCCTCGCGCAGCTCGGCGACCGCGATCGGGTTGCCGCAACCGAGGCTGGCCAGGACCGCCGCGTCGGGTAGAGCATCCCGATCGGCCGGCTGGTAGAGGATGGCGCCCCAGCGCTGGTCGGCCGGGTCGCAGCAGCCGTCGCCACAGCAGGCGGCCTGGCCCTCCGACTCGAGGACGCTGAGGGCCGATCGTGCGTAGTGCTCACGGACGGACGCCGTGAGCTCCTCTGCGGCTGCCGCTGGGCTGGTCGTGGTGCGGGTCGTGGACATCTCGGATCCTCCTATGGCTGGATGGTGTCGATGACGATGAGCACGGCGAAGGCGAGCACGATGACGCTGCCGAGGATGGACGTCAGGGTCCGCACCCTGGCCGACGCCGTGTGGTGGACGATGGCGCCGATGCCGGCGACGACCGATTGCCAGGCCAGCGAGGCGATGAAGGCGGAGACGCCGAACACGAGGCGCGACCCGGGATCCTCGGCAAGGGCGGTGAGGCCAAGTACGAGCGCCGCGAAATAGGTCACCGTCATGGGATTGATGGCCGTCAGACCGAGCACCAGCAGGTAGGCACGCCGCATCGTCGGCGGGTCCTCGTGGATGGACTCGTCCGCCGGTCGTCGGAGTCGCAGCAGGCCACGCACAGCGATGGCCACGAGGAGTGCGGCCGAGGCGAGTCGCAGGGGTACGGTCCAGGGCGCCAGGAGGGCCGCGATGGCGGTCCCGAAGATGGCCGCCAGGAGCGCGTACGTGCCGTCCGCGGTCGCGGCACCAGCACCAGCCGCCCAGCCGACCCGGTATCCGTGTCGGATGGTCGTCTCGATGATGAGCACGGCGATGGCGCCGACGGGGATGGCGACCCCGAGTCCGGCCAGAGCCCCAGCAACGACGACATCGGTCATGGACGGAGGCTAGGCAATATATCGACAATTGTCAATATTGACAGCCATAGATATAGTGAGCCGATGAACAGTGGCGATCCCGATGGTCAGCTCCTCCGCGCGTTGGCGGACCCGATGCGGCTGGCCATCGTGCGACAGCTGGCGGCCGAGCGTGAGACGTGCGCCTGCGATCTGACCGTCTGCATCGAGCTCGCGCAGCCGACCGTCTCGCATCATCTCCGGGTCCTGCGGGAGGCCGGCGTCGTGGCCAGCGAGCGCCGTGGCACGTGGGTCTACTACCGGCTCGATCCGGCGGTCAGCGAGCGCCTGGCGCGGCTCGCCCGCGAGCTGCTGCCGGCGGCCGATCTGGCCGTGCGGCTGGCGCCGGGGGAGCTCGCCGGTCGCCGGCTCTCGGTCCTCGATGCGCCAGCCATGCCCGGGGCGTGATACTCGCGCCGTGGGTGGATCAGGCGACCCGGTCGCGACGACCGCGCTCTACGGCTCCGGCGGCGTCCAGTCGACCGGCTTCCTGCTCGATGGCGAGATGCACGGCGACTGGGCGTTCTACCGAAAGGACGGCTCGCTGATGCGCTCCGGCAACTTCGACCGCGGCCGGCAGGTAGGCGTGTGGCGGACCTTCGATCGGGCCGGCCGCCTGGTCAAGGAGACGACCTTCCCCGGTCCCGGCTGAGGTCAGGCCTTCGGGAGCAGATCTGGCGGGACCAGCCAGCGAAGGGTGCCGCAGCCGGGACAGAGCGGGCGCGGCGCATCGATGCGCACAAGGGCCCCTTTGCGGACCGGGACTGACGGCGCATGGCAGAGCGCCGCGACGAGCGAGCTGAAGTCCGGGTCGTGGCCCACGAGCATCGGCCGTTCGGGGTCGCCGAGGTCGGCCAGCAGGCGCTCGATCTCGGCCAGCCCGAAGGCCTCGGCAAGGCGCTGGTCGACGTCGACCTCGAGGCCCAGCGCATCGGCCACCGGCCGGGCGGTCTCGATGGCTCGTGTCTTGGGGCTCGACACGATCCGGTCCGGCTCGACGCCGACGCGGACGAGGAAGGCCGCCATCCGGGCGGCCTGGTCGCGGCCCTTCTTGGAGAGCGGGCGAACATCGTCCGAGCCGGACCAGGCCATCGGGTCGCCGGCGTGGGCGTGGCGCAGGAGGAGCAGCTCGGTCATCCGGACGCCCCGATCGTGGGCCGCGAATGCATGATGGCCGCACGTGCGTCGTCGTCGGCCAGGAGGTCGTCGATGGACGCACCGATCTCGTCGCGCACCCTTCGGAAGACGGCCAACCGCTCGGCTTCGGTCCCGGTCGCGGCGGCCGGATCCTCGAAGTCCCAGTGCAGAACCGCCGTCGGTGGCGGGATGACCGGGCAGGCTTCTGCGGCCTCGTCGCACACGGTCACGACGAGGTCCCACGAGCGCTCGAGCATCGGGGCCAGCGGCTTCGACGACGCGCCCGACCAGTCGATGCCGACCTCCGACAGGACGACCACGGTCAGCGGATGGACCGAGCTGGCCACGATGCCGCCGCTGGCGGGGGCGAAGGCCGGCCCCCCCTTCGCTGCCAGCAGGGCCTCGGCCATCTGGCTGCGGGCCGAGTTGCCGACACAGGCGAAAAGGATCCGGAGCGGACGCTGGGCACCGGTCGTGGTCGCCACCCCGTCCGGTGCCGCGGTCACGGGTTGAGGTCCTCGATCTTGCCCGTCGCCAGGAACACGATGTCCTCGGCGATGTTCGTCACCCGGTCGCCGATGCGTTCGAGGTAGTGGGCGGCGAAGAGGATGCGTGTCCCCCGGTCGACGTTGTC
>DATBSD010000027.1:0-23562 GCA_036559965.1 Candidatus Limnocylindrales bacterium | reverse complement strand
AGGGCACCGCGGGCGCCGACGAGCAGCAGCCCGATGCCACCCAGCACGCCGGCCATGCCGACGCCGAAGGCGACGACGAGGAGGACGCCCAGCTCGGGCTGACCGGCAGCGACGGCCGCCAACAGGAGCAGGATCGCCGAGGCAGACGGGATCATGCCACCGGCCAGGCCGAGCGTGACGATGCCCAGCCAGCGGATGGGTTGCCCGTCGCGCGCTGCGGGGAGGTGCGTGTGCCGGACGCCGCCGTGCTCGTGCCAGCCGTCGCTGTCGGCGTGGGTGGCGTCCGTGGGGGTGACATCGTGGAGCCCATCGCCGTGATCGTGATGGTGACCGTGCGCATGGGCAGCGGCGTGAGCGCGCGCGTCGGTTCGTCGACGGTGGAGCTGGCGGAGCGCCGCGACGAGCAGCCAGGCGCCGAGGCCGGCCACGAGCGCGCCGGAGACGACGCTCAGGATGGGGAACAGCCGCTCCGCCGGCAGGACGCTGCTGGCGCCGAGCACGACCAGCGCGAGGAGCAGGACGCCGAGCGTGTGCGAGACGGCGACGGTGGCTCCCAGGCCGAGCGCGCGCGGCACATCGCCGCGCGTACCGACGAGGTAGGCGGCCATGATCGTCTTGCCGTGACCCGGCGTCAGGGCGTGGAATGCGCCGAGGGCGACCGCGACGAGCAGGCCGATGAGCACGACCGTGGGGGTCGTGGCGCCGCGGTCGAACAGGCTCGTCAGCTCGGCCGGCAGCGCGTCCACGCCGCCGGGCACGACCGCGACACCGACCTCGGGCACGGGACCGGTCTCGGGGCCTGTGGCGAGGGATCCGCCATCGGGCCGGGCGATGACGTCGATGCTCGCCGTCGACGGCGGCTGGGCGAGCAGGTCGTCCGGATAGCGCGTCAGGCGAGCGGACAGGCTGGCTGCCAGTCCATCGGCGCCCTCGATCCGCAGCCCATCGCCGGTGACGACCATCTCGCGCCAGCCGATGCGCTCGGCATAGGTGCCGTCCGCGAACGAGATCCGGGTGGCCGCAGCGAGGGACGTGGCTGGCAGCGCCACGTAGCCGCACTCGAGCCGCAGCGTCGGCAGCCCACCCTGGCCGGCCGGCAGGCTGGCAAGAGCTGCCTCGATCGTGAGCGGCAACCGAGCCCCGTCGACCCTCAGGCTGAGCAGCGGGGCAAGCTCGGCGCAGCGTGCCATGGCGTATCCCGCCGCCCCGGCCGGCCCGAACCCGCCGTCGGTCGCCTGGAGCGCCTGGAAGGCCGGGATCTCGGCCAGGTCGAAGACCTGGTCGACGGCGATGCGGTCGGCCATCACGTGGAGGCCTGTGTAGTGGTTGATCGTGAAGTTGCCCAGCGGATGGGCCAGGGCGACCGCGGGCAGCCCAAGCACAAGGAGGCTGGCGGCGAGGATGGCAAGGCGTCGGCGGAGCGGCATCGTCACGAGGAGATGCGCAGGACCGGCCGGGCTGGATGACCGACCGCTAGACTTCCGGCGATGCACGCGCACGTCCAGGAGCCATCCGACCGGGCCGGGCTGTTCATCACGCTCGAGGGCCCCGACGGCGCCGGCAAGAGCGTCGTCACCGAGCGCCTGGCAGCGTGGTTCGTCGACCTTGGCGTGGCGGCCACGATCGTCCGCGAACCTGGCGGCACCTCGCTCGGGGAGGCCATCAGGACGGTGCTCATGGATGCCCAGCAGCAGCACTCGGGGCCGGCCGATGCCCTGCTCTTCAACGCCGCACGGGCGCAGCTCGTGGCCACGGTCATCCAGCCCGCGCTCGACCGGGGGTCACTCGTGCTCTGCGATCGCTATGCGGACTCGACGCTCGCCTACCAGGGCTATGGCAGCGGCGTGCCGCTCGACGACCTGCGCCGCATCGCGGCCATCTCGACCGGCGGGCTGCGACCGGATCGGACGATCCTCTTCGACGTCGCCGTCGAGCTCGGCCTGGAGCGCCGCCGGCACGGTCCCGACGACCAGCAGACACGCTTCGAGGACGACCGTCGGCACGATCGCGCCTTCCACGAGCGGGTCCGATCGGGCTATCTGGCGATGGCGGCCGCGGAGCCCGACCGTTGGCGCGTCGTGGATGCCGGCACGTCGCTCGACGAGCTGACGGCGGCGGTCAAGGCGGCACTCGGCGATCTCCTGCCTGCGAGCGTCGGTGAACCGCGGGGCACGACCGTGCGCACTGGCTGATGGAAGCGCCAGGTGCATCACCGGCGCGTCCGTCGGACGATGCCTCGGCACCGACCGACGAGCAACTCATGGCCGCCATCGTCGCCCGGGACCCGAGCGCGATCGAAGCCCTCTACGAGCGACACAAGAGCATGGCCTTCGGCCTCGCGACACGGATGACGGGCGACCCTGCCCTGGCAGAGGACATCGTCCAGGAAGCCTTCCTGGGCGTCTGGCGGTCTGCGGATCGGTACGTCGGGTCGCGCGCCAGCGCGCGGACCTGGGTCATGTCGATCGTCCATCACCGGGCCATCGATGCCATCCGTCGGCGCCGGCCGGCGGACGGGCTGCCGGAACCGGAAGCGCCGACCCCTCCGGCGTTGGTCATCGACGATGCCTGGGCCGAGGTGGCCGGGCGTCTCGAGCGATCGGCCATCGCGTCCGCCATGACGACGCTCTCCGAGGTCCAGCGTGAGGCCATCGAATTGGCCTACTTCAGCGGGCTGACCCAGGTCGAGATCGCCGAACGGACCGGAGCCCCATTGGGGACGGTCAAGAGCCGTGTTCGACTCGGGTTGCTGGCCCTTCGCGACGCCCTCGTCGAGGCCGGAGGCCGACCATGACGAAGCCCTGGCACCCGGGCGGCCTGACCTGCGCCGAGGCCGACGACATGGCGCCTGCCTTCGTGCTCGGCGCCCTCGAGCCCGACGAGACCGCAGCGGTGCGCGACCACCTGGCCGAATGCCAGGAGGTCCACGCGGCCTTCGGCGCCTTCGGTGGCACGGCCGCCTACCTCGCCGAGCTGCCCGAGCCCGCCGACCCACCGGCGGCGCTCAAGGATCGGCTGATGGCGGCCGTGGCCGACGACCACGCGGCCGTCCTGACGTCCGCCTCAGCGACCGCAGCCGGAGTGAGCGCGGCTGCGACGACCGCGGCCACGACCGACGCCGCCGAGACGACACGGCCCGATGATGCGCCTGTCTCGCTTGACGCCGAGCGCGCAGGCCGGAGGCCGATCCTGCGCTGGGTGCTCGCGGCCGCGGCCGTCCTGGCCATCGTCGCCCTGCTTGGCAACAACCTGTTGCTCCAGTCGCGTGTCGACCAGTCGGAGGAGCTCGCGCGCCTGCTGCGCGACGCGGTCGTTGCCGCCGGGCAGCCCGACGCCACCGTGGCGACCGTGGCGGGGACCGAGGCGCAGCCGAACGCCGGCGGCTTCGTGGTCGTGCCCGCCGAGGGCGCCGCGTATCTCGTCGTCGACGGGCTGGCCGCGCTCGAGACCGGCCAGGTCTACGAGGCTTGGACGATCGGGCCCGACGAGGTGCCCGTGCCGGCCGGCACGGCGACGCCGACGGACGGCCTGGTCGTCATGTCGATGGAGCCCGATGCGCCGGTCGACATCGTGGCCCTGACCATCGAGCCAGCCGGGGGATCGGCGGCGCCGACGACGCCAGTCCAGGCCGCGGCGACGCTGGGCGGCTAGACCGTCGCCCGTCGCGCGTCGGTGTCCGACGCGCGGTTCAACTCTTCTCGATGACCGTGCCGGGCGCGATCGCCTTGGCGCCCTGGAGCGCTTCGCTCACGGCCGCCAGCAGCTCGTCCGCTGTGGCGCCATCCTCCGGGAAGCGGACGACGCCGGCCGAGAGCGTCAGGTGCGCCGCATCGCCGACCGGTGCCAGGTCCGCCACGGCCCGCACGACGCGTTGAGCGACCGTCGATCCGGCTGAGCCAGGCGCCAGGACGACGAACTCGTCGCCGCCGTAGCGGGCGACCGTGTCGACCAGCCGCACGGAGTCGGCCAGCGTCGCGGCCACGCGACGGAGCACGTCGTCGCCGACGTCGGCGCCGTGCCGCGAGCTGATGGCACCGAGCCCATCGATGTCGAAGAGGACGAGGCTGAGGGGCGTCACCTGACGACCGGCTCGAGCGAGCTCGAGGTCGAGCATCCGATCGAACGTGCGCCGATTGGCGAGGCCCGTGAGTGGGTCGGTGTGCGCCAGGCGGTCGTACCAGTCGGAGCGCTCGACGAGCGCCTGCTCGAGGCGCGCGGCACGGATGGCGGTCGCCGCCATGTCGCCGATG
The DNA here is from genome assembly GCA_036559965.1 of Candidatus Limnocylindrales bacterium. Taxonomy (GTDB): domain Bacteria; phylum Chloroflexota; class Limnocylindria; order Limnocylindrales; family CSP1-4; genus CSP1-4. The sequence continues at coordinate 19,312 of DATBSD010000027.1, read as the reverse complement.
ACATCGAGGCCGCCGATCAGGTCGGCCGCCTCGCCGGCGTCGGCTGGTCCGGCCGCGAGGCCGACCACGAGCAGGCCCTGGACCTCTTCGGCACCGGTGCCGTCCTGGGTCACGAGCGGGGCGAGCCCGACGGCCGCCACCGTGGCCGCGTTGGCGGAGAGCGTCTCGCGCATGGCATCGCTCACGGCGACGACCTCGGTCCGCCGGGCCAGCACGGCGTTGGCGATGGGATCGCCGGCCTCGGTGGCTGCTGCGATCGAGAGCGGCGCCACGGGGTCGACGGCCAGGTCCCCCAGCCCGGCGCTGCCGCCGGCCATGAGTACACCGTGCTCTCCGTCGAGCAGGTAGACCAGCGCGCTCGAGGCGCCGGCCACCGCGCAGGCCGCCGCCGCCAGCCCGTCGAGCTGCTCGTCGAGGGTGCCGCCGCGGGCGAGGAGTCGAGCACCGGCGGCGATGGCCGCAAGGCGTCCGTCAACGTGGATGGTCACGATCGAAGGGTCCCTCCAGGGCAGGCAGGCGGCCGGGTGGCGTCGCCACGCCGGGCGTCATGATACCCGTGTCGACGCGCGCCCCCGCGTGTCCTGGCGACCGGTGCCGTGCGTATACTCGGCGCGTGAAGCTCGTCGTCGCCATCGTCCATAACGAGGACGCCGGCGCCCTCGTCTCGGCGTTGCTCGAGAGGGACTACCGGGCCACGCGACTCCACTCATCGGGCGGCTTCCTCCGCCAGTCGAACGCCACGGTCATGCTCGGTGTCGAGGACGACCAGATCGACGAGGTCCTGGCCATCGTGCGCACGAACTGCATCTCGCGGACCCAGGTCGTCAACCCGATGCCGCCGATCATGGAACCGGGCGAGTTCTTCATGCCCTATCCGGTCGAAGTCGAACTCGGCGGGGCGACCGTCTTCGTCCTGCCGGTCGATCGCTTCGAGCGGCTCTGAGCACCGTCGGCCGGCCGTCGTCGGCTCGATGAGCCCCCTCCGGCCCGACCTCGTCGACTGCTGGATCTTTCGCGCCACGACGCCGTCGCGGCCCGATGCCGCGCTCGAACTGCTGCTGCTGCGGCGTGCCCCGGGGCGCATCCTGGCCGGCCTCTGGCAGTGCGTCTCGGGATCGCTCGAAGCCGACGAGCGGATCGCCCACGGCGCGCTGCGCGAGGTCCGCGAGGAGACCGGCTTCGACAGCGCCGAGATCGAGAACCTCTACGATCTCGATCTCGTCAATCAGTTCCATGAACCGTCCGTTGACGCCGTCCTGCTGGCGGCGGTGTTCGCCGTCCGGGTCCGTCCGGGCGCCGAACCGACGCTCTCGCACGAGCATGATGACGCCCGCTGGCTGACCATCGATGCGGCCCATCGCGAGGTCGTCTGGCCGGGCTATCGGACGGCCATCGAGCGCATCCGCGACGACCTTGTCGGTTCCCGCCGCGCCGCCTGGTTCGAGCTGACCCTCGACGGCGACCGCCCACCGCGCTGATCCCTTCCATCGCTCATTGGTAGACTCGCACCGATGACGTTCGATGCCCTGGCCCTCGAGCCCCGACCGCAGACCCGTCGGTCATCGAAGGTCGACGGCATGCGGCGGACCTACGGCTTCGACGACGTCTCGCTGGCACCTGGCATCTCGACCGTCGAGCCAGCCGACGTCGCGACCGATGTCGAGCTTGCCGGTCTGCGCCTCTCCATCCCCATCCTGGCCTCGGCGATGGACGCCGTCGTCGATGCTCGCCTGGCCGGCGAGCTGGCGCGCCTCGGTGGTCTGGCCGTCCTCAACCTCGAGGGTGTCCAGACGCGCTACGACGACCCCGACGCGGTCATCGGCCGCATCGCCGACGCGCCCGACGATGCGGTCCAGAGCCTGCTGGCCGAGGCCTACGCTCCGCCCATCCAGGAGGCGCTCGTGGCGCGCCGCATCGCCGAGCTCCATGCGGCCGGGTCGCCGGCCGCCATCGCGGCCACCCCGGCCGCGGCCGGGCGCTGGGGTCCCATGTGCGCCGACGCGGGTGCTGACCTGTTCATCGTCCAGTCACAGGTCTCGTCCGCCCGTCACCTTGCGAGTGGCTACGACGCGCTCGATCTCGACGCCTTCGCGGCGTCGATGGCGATCCCCGTGGCGTGCGGCAACACGACCAGCTTCGAAGCCGCCTATCAGCTGATGCATCAGGGCATCGCCGCCATCTTCGTCGGCGTCGGCCCCGGCGCGGCCTGTACGACGCGGGAGGTGCTGGGCATCGGCGTACCGCAGGTGACCGCCATCAGCGACGTGGCCGCCGCGCGCGACACGTACCACGACGAGACCGGACGCTACGTCCCCGTCGTCGCCGATGGCGGCATGCGCCGGGGCGGTGAGCTGGCCAAGGCGATCGCCGCCGGCGCCGACGCGCTGATGCTCGGTTCGCCGCTCGCCAGGGCGACCGAAGCGCCCGGCCGAGGCACGAATTGGGGCATGGCCACGCCGTCGCCGACGCTCCCGCGTGGCACCCGCATCCGCGTCGGCACGATCGGGTCCCTGGAGCGCATCCTGTTCGGTCCCGCACGGGCTACGGACGGCTCCGAGAACCTCATCGGGGCCCTGCGGCAGTCGATGGCAGCGCTCGGCGCGACGTCCATCGCGGAGATGCAGCAGGCCGAGCTCGTCTACGCGCCGGCCGTGGCGGTCGAAGGCAAGTCCTGGCAGCGCGGCCGCTGAGCTCGCGACAGGGCCGGCGATGACGCCGGGCGACCGGCGATGACGCCGGAGCGGATCCTCCGCGCCGAGGCGGTCGCGGCGTTTCTGATCGGTTGTGCCATCTGGCTCGTGGCGGGCGGCAACGCCATCGTCCTCCTGCCGGCGCTGCTCCTGCCCGACGTCTCGATGGCGGGGTACCTGGGCGGCCCGCGCCTCGGCGCGTTGACCTACAACCTCGTCCACAACTGGGTGCTCGCCTTCGGCCTCCTGGCAGCAGGCGTCGGGCTGGGCTTCGGTCCCCTCGTGCTCGTCGGCGCCGTCGTCCTCGCCCACGTCGGCGCGGATCGCGCGCTCGGCTACGGGCTCAAGCTGCCGACCAGCTTCCACGACACCCATCTCGGTCGCATCGGACGCCGCGAGGCGACATGACCACGACGCCGGCGGCGCCCGGCGGGATGCTTGGTCGAGGGGTGGAGCTCGACGCTGTCGCTGCCTTCGTCTCGCGCGTCGCCGCTGGCCCGGCGGCACTGTTGCTCGAGGGCCCGGCCGGCATCGGCAGTGCTGTCGAAACGCTCTGTCGCTCAGCCGGGCTGCGCGCCGACAGGATCACCGAGGTCATCGAGGCCTGACGTCCGGCCGCTCCGAGCCGCGATGGGCACGCAGACCGTCACGATGGCCAGCAGCAGGGTGGCGGCGATGAAGGGGTCGAGTCCGAGCGCCGAGACAGCCAGGGCGCCGGCCACCAGCGGGCCGACCGACAGCCCGGCGTCGAAGAAGGCATTGAACATGCCGTAGGCCCGGCCACGCTCCGGGCGCGCCGTGGCGATGCCGACCATGGCCGCCGCGGCCGGGAAGAGGAGACCGAATCCGATGCCGTAAACGACCATCGCGATCGCATCGATCTCGATCGACGTTCGCTGCGCGAGGATGAGCGTCGAGGCGGCCAGCAGGGCCAGACCGACGATCGCCACGCCGACGACGCCGCGGCGGTCGACCGAGCGCGCCAGCGGGCTGAGCATGAGCACGATGGCGACGACGGCGAAGACGCTGAACAGGCCGCCCTGCGCTCCCGTCGCATAGCGCAGCGCGCGTTCGGCTTCCATGCCCGCCGCGACCTGGCGCTCGTAGACGCCGTCCTTGAGGAAGCCGGTGATGACGCCGACGCCAGCCTCGAGGCCGAAGATCGCGAGGTACGCGACGCGCAGACGAGGCTCGGACAGCAGCCGCCGCCAGGTGCCGGGCCGGCGAGCCTCGCGGTCGGTCGCCGGCAGCGTCTCGGGCACGACCCGCCAGACCGCCAGCAGGCCGACGGCCAGGACGGCGGCGACGATGAGGAAGACCGGCGTCGTGCCCAGCTGGCTCGCCAGCAGCCCGGCGCCGGCCGGGCCGATGACCGCCGCCAGCCCGATCAGCGCACCGGCACGTCCGATGGTCCGACCACGCTCGCCCTCGGGCGCCACGTCGGCCAGCAGGGCGAAGATGGCGGCCACCAGGAAGCCGCCGAAGATGCCATGGACGATCCGCGCACCGAGGAAGACACCGTAGCTCGAGGCGAGCCCGTAGGCGGCGATGCAGAGTGGTGCCGCCGCGAGCGAGAGGAGGAGCACCGTCCGGCGCCCGATGCGATCGGTCAGCGAACCGCCGAGCAGGTTGAGCAGCAGGTTCGTGAGCGAGTAGGCGGCCACGACCAGGCCAACGCCGAGCGCGTCAGCTCCCAACTCCTGGGCGCGCGGTGCGATGAGTGGCAGCAGCGCGAAGTTGTCGAGGAAGGCGAGCAGGACGGCGACATAGATGCCCAGCCTGGCTCGCCGGGTGACGGGCACGACCCCGACGCCGACGTCCGCCAGGCCGGACGCGATGGTGCCTTCGGCCGTCGTCATGCGCTGGCGCCCAGGCCGACGAAGACCTGGCGGTTGGCCTCGTAGGCGCGCTGCGCCTCGTCGAGCATGGCGTCGTAGAAGGACGACTCGGCGACGAGCTCGTCGAGCGCGGCGCGATAGCGATGCTTGAAGCCGCCCTTGCTGCCCAGCTCGTCGAAGGCGTAGAAGGTGAGCGCATCGTCCGGCACGGCGTAGTGCTGACGCATCAATCGGGCGATGATCTGGCCGCCCGACAGGTCGCCGAGGTAGCGCACGTAGTGGTGGGCAAGCAGCCGCGGCGGGTCGTCGCCGATGTCACCGAGGCGACCGACCAAGGCGTCCGTCGCCGCCAGCGGGCGGGTCAGCTGGGCGACGTCGTCGCCGGCCATGACCGCCAGGTCGTGATCGAGGGCCGCGAGCCGGTCGAGGCGGGGGTCGAGCAGGCTCGCAAGGTCGCCCCGCGAGCGCATCGCCCCGACACGCGACTCGAGCGCGGCGTAGATCGGTCGCAGCTGGCCGGTCAGGCGGGCGAGGTCGCCGGCGCTCCGGCGCCCGGCCATCAGGTCGGCGATGAACGGCTCCTGCTCGGCTCGCCGATGCGCCGTGTCGGTCGCTTCGCGCAACGAGGCCGCCGTTCGCTGGACGGGACGCTCGATCACGATTCCTCCCCGGTGACGGCTCGCTCGGCCGCCGGTGCCCGTCAGGTCGGCTCAGGCCCGCCTGATGCGGACGGTCAAGTCTACCTGACGACTCGACTCGCTCCTCCAGCCGACGCCGGCCCGCGGGCCGAGCTCAGCCCGGCTCGGTGCGCAGGGCCGGGAACTGCTGCGGCAGGTCGGCCACGATGAGCCCGTAGAGCACCTCGGCGTCGGTCACGCCGCGCAGCCGATAGCGGCCGAGCGGGACCACGTGGGCGTCGATGGGCAGGTTGCCCTCGAGCGCGGCCGCGGTCGTCGAGCTGAGCACGATCTGGCCACCGTGACCGACGGTCCCGACCCGCGCCGCCCGGTGGACTTCGATGCCCACATAACCCTCGTCCGTGAGCTCCGGTCGCCCCGTGTGGAGCCCGATCCGCATGCGGACCACGACATCGTCGGCCCAGCGGCGAGCGGATAGCCCGCGTTCGATGGCAAGGGCTGCTTCGGCGGCCGGCGGCGCCGTGGCGAAGACCGCCAGGTACTCATCGGCGCGGGCATCGACCTCGATGCCGCCGGCACGGCGGGTCAGCCCGGCGACCAAGCGACGGATCTCGAGCAGCGTCTCCGACCAACGCTCGCCGAGCCGACTCGCGAGGGCGGTCGAGCCCTCGATGTCCGCGAACAGGAAGGTCACCTCGCCGTGCGGCAGGCGGCCGGCGTCGGCGACCTGGGCGCGGACGCTCGATTCGAGGCGGTCGCGCTCGACGGCCAGGCGGAGGGCCGTGGCGGCCGCGGCCAGCACGTCGGGCTCGGCATCGAGGACCGGATCGTGGACGATGGCCGCCACGCGTCGCCCGCGATCGTCGACGAGCGTGGCGACCTGACCGGCGGGGTCGTCGGGACCGGGCAGCGCCCGTGGGCGACCCTGTCCGTCGCGGTACCCGTCGCCGGCGTCGGACCAGACGAGCACCTGCAGCGACCTGTCGTGGAGGGTCGTGCGCAGCGACCGTTCCACCTCGTCCGGTGTCGCCGCGCGCCCGAGCGCGAGCGTCAGCTCGGCGACCGCCGTTCGATCGAGGCGCGCCCGGACGAAGCCGATGAGCAGGGCGATGGGTACCGCCAGCGTGAAGAGGAAGGCGAGCCGCGAGATGACGGCGGCCGTGCCCGGGTCGGCGATGGTCAGGGCTCGTGTCGCCACTCCGACCGACTCGAGGATGCCGGCGAAGAGGACGAGGCCGAGCACGCGGCGTGCGGCCGGCGTCGCGCGCAACCAGCGCCAGGCGAGCACCGCGACCACGGCCGCCCCGAGCAGGCCGCTCGTGAAGAGGGCCAGGCGGGTGGCCGCCAGGCTGATGTCCGCCGAGGTCACGATGCGGAACGGGTTGGCCGGGCACGAGAGGCAGAACTGGTCGTTCCTCGTGTCGACGCTCACGAGTTGGACGACGACCAGCAGCGCGTAGGCGGTCACGATGGCGCCGAACAGGATGCGCGGCGCCCGGCTGCCGAGATGACCGCTCGGGAAGGCCAGCAGCAGGTAGGCGAGCACGACCTCGTTGATGCCCAGCAGCGCTCGGCTGAGCACTGCGATGCTCGGATCGGGCACGGATCGGGCCATCGCCAGCAGCGTGCCCGCGCCGACGCCCATCATCAGCCGACCGACACGGTTGTCCGGCCGTCGACGCCAGGCGATGGCGCCGGTCACGAAGTAGGCCGACGCGATGGCCGCGAACTCCCACGGTGGCACGACCGTGGCCTGCACGCCGGACGATCCGATCCAGGCCAGCCCGACGGCCGTCAGGCAACCGACGATGGCGAGCGGGATCGCCATGCTGGTCGCCTTCGCCCTCATCCCGCGCGCCCTCCTGACCGCCTATCGTGCGCGCTCGTGATGGTCGGCGTCCACCGTCCCTCTCTGCTCGGCTAGACTGGGCGGGCGTCGATCCGTGCTCGCCCGCGCGAGCCCGGCGCAGGAGGAGGAGCGGCGACCCTGGCGGAGCACGAGCGGACGACGGCCACGACGCGCGGGACGACCGTCCACGGCGAGCCCGCCAACGCGGGCCATCGCGTGCTCGCTCCGGATGACGCCGAGGTCGAGGCCTACCTCGAGGTCGCGCTCGATGCGCCACCGCCCGAACGCAGTCCCGACGACCGGCCGGTCGACGTGCCGACCGGCACGAACGCCGCGGCAAGCCCGCCGGACTCCGTCATCGTGCTCGATTTCGGCAGTCAGTTCGCACAGCTCATCGCGCGGCGCGTGCGCGAGCTGAACGTGTATTCGGAGCTGTTGCCGCACGACACGCCGTTCGCCGAGATCGAGCGTCGCGCACCGAGCGCCATCATCCTCTCGGGTGGCCCGATGAGCGTCTATGACGCCGACGCGCCCAAGCCCGACCCGGCCATCTGGGCTGGCCGCATCCCCGTCCTGGGCATCTGCTACGGCGCCCAGCTCATGGCCCTCGAGCTCGGCGGCGACGTCGTTCCGACGACCAAACGCGAATACGGCCCGGCGACCGTGCACATCACCGCCGCCAACGGCCTGTTCACGGGCCTCGACCTCGAGCAGCCCGTGTGGATGAGCCATGGCGACTCGATCACACGCCTGCCGGCGGGCTTCGCCTCGACCGCCGCGACGAGCTCGTCGCCCTTCGCCGGACTGGCCGACCCGGCCCGCCAGCTCTACGGCATCCAGTTCCATCCCGAGGTGGTCCATACGCCGCACGGCCGCGACGTGCTCCGGAACTTCGTCCTCGGCATCGCCGGCGCGCGTCCGACCTGGACGCCGGCAAACTTCGTGGACTCGACCGTGTCCGCCATCCGCCGGCGTGTCGACGCCCATGCCGCGGCGACCGGGTCGGACGGCCGGGTGATCTGTGCGCTCTCCGGGGGCGTCGATTCGGCCGTCGCCGCGGCGCTCGTCCATCGCGCCGTGGGCGATCGGCTGACGTGCATCTACGTCGATCACGGGCTCATGCGCAAGAAGGAATCGGAGCTGCTGCGGGCAACGTTCGCCGAGCACCTCGGCATGGACCTCGTGATGGTCGATGCGCGTGAGCGCTTCCTCGCTCGCCTGGCCGGCGTCGAGGACCCCGAGCAGAAGCGGCGCATCATCGGCGATGAGTTCATCCGCGTCTTCGAGGAGCAGGCGGGGCACCTTGGCCGCATCGACTTCCTGACCCAGGGCACGCTCTACCCCGACGTCATCGAGTCGACGACGCCGGAGACGAAGGCGGCCCAGAAGATCAAGACCCACCACAACGTCGGTGGCCTGCCGGCCGACCTGCGCTTCCAGCTCATCGAGCCCCTGCGCTACCTGTTCAAGGACGAGGTCCGCGCGGTCGGCCTCGAGCTTGGCCTGCCCGACGCGATGGTCCACCGGCAGCCCTTCCCGGGTCCGGGCCTCGCCATCCGCATCATCGGCGCCGTCACGGCCGAGCGCCTGGAGACGCTGCGCGAGGCCGACTGGATCGTCATCGACGAGATCAAGGCCGCGGGCCTCTACCGGAGCGTCTGGCAGTCGTTCGCCATCCTCACGCCCGTCCGGAGCGTGGGTGTCATGGGCGACGGCCGGACGTATGCCAACGTCGTCGCCATCCGGGCGGTCACCAGCGAGGACGGCATGACCGCCGACTGGGCCAAGCTGCCGTACGAGGTGCTGGCGACGATCTCGAGCCGCATCGTCAACGAGGTGCCCGGCGTCAACCGGGTCGTCTACGACATCAGCTCCAAGCCGCCGGCGACCATCGAGTGGGAGTGACCTTCGAGGGACTCCCCGACCAGGACCCCCTGCGCTAGAGTCCCGCCATGGACGACGAACCGCGCACCGAGTCAGACGCCGAACCCGCGACACCCGAAGCGCCGTCGCCGGAGCCCCCGAGCGGGCCAGCGGCCGACGCGGAGGCCGAGACGGCCGAGCTGGTCGACGAGCTGGAAGCCGTCGCCGAAGCAGCCGAGATGCGCACGAGCGAGGCCGACACGACCTTCAGCGCCGACCTCGATCCCGAAACGCTCGCCTTCGGTGAGCCCAAGCCGCTGGCCATCGTCTGCCAGTGGTGCAACGGTGCGCTCGAGACGACCGATCTGGAGATCTGCCCGCACTGCGGCTCTCGTCTCAAGCCGACCGACGAGAACCTCGTCGTGCCCGGTGTCACGACGCTCTCGTCCGAGGCGGCGCGCGCGCTCGAGCTCGTCGAGATCCAGCGCAACCGGGCCGCCGCCCAGTCGGGTGCGGCGATGTACACGACGCCCAGCCTGGCCACGGCCGCATCGGTCGTCCCGGCGCCCGACGAGGCGACGGTCGAGGCGGCCAACCGTCCGCCGGACGATGAGGTGCGCCGGCTGATGCTCGAGATGGAGCTCGAGGCGCGCCAGGCCCGCGCCGCGGCCGACGCCAAGCACGACGTCGAGGAGCTCATCATGGCCGACACCGCGGAGCGTATCGAGACCGAGGCCGCGGCGACCGATGTGGCCGCCGACGCCGCTCCGGACGACGCAGCGCCGCATGACTCGGCGCCGGAGTCCGATCCAGCCTCCAGCGACGCCCCCGACGAAGACGCTCAGCCAACGACCTGAGGGGCTCCGAGCCCGCCGCCCCGTCGTCGAGCTGCGGCCTAGACTCCGTTCGTGGCCGATCGCACGCCGCCGCCCGGTCCGTCCTACGCTCGCGAGCGCATCGTGCGCCTGCATGCCGGTCCCAGTGACCCGGGGGTCGCAGTGCGCGTGGGCATGAGCCACCCGACCGAGACCGGCGACGGCTGGTGGCTGACGCACCTCTGGGCCTTCGATGCCGACGGCGTCATCGACACGCTCACGGTCGCCCCGCGCGCCGGACCGCCAGCAAGCCCGCCTCTCCAGCTCATCGGTCCGTCCTTCGCCGGATCGCTGGCCGGGCTCATCGCCGAGGAGGATGGCCGGCGCCTGGTTCGCCTGCGCCTCCATCCGGCGGCCGACGAGACGCGGCCGTGGGAGCGTCCGTGCATCGTCCAGGTGGCCATCAAGTGGGAGCCCATCCGGGCGGCCACGATGCGCCCGAACGATCTGGCCGCGGAGGTCGTGCAGGCCTTCGCGCGCGCGCTCGAGTCGGCCGGTAGCCCTGGGTGACCTTGGACCGGCGGCTGCGCCAGGCGGTCCGCCAGGCCTGGCAGGACCCGGCCGCCTGGCCGCTGGGCATGCTCGGCTTCCTGGTCCGTGGCGGGATCGTCGTGCTGGCGCTGCCCATCCTGACCCTGCCGAGCCCGGTCGGCATCGCGACCCTCCTGGGGCCGGCCATCATCTCGACCGGCCGACTCACGGGCCCGCTGCGCGATCTCGTGACCGTCACCACGGTCGTCCTCGTCCTCGTCGTGGCTGCGGCCCTGATCATCGCCGCTGCCGTCGAACGGGCGGTCCACGACTGGTCGGCCATGCCGACGCGCCGCTCGGCGATCATCCGTCGCCTCGTTGCCATCCAGCTCATCGCGCTCGTGCCGCTCGCTGCGGCGCTCGCCGGGACGGGTGTCGAGATCATCGAGATCACGCGCTCGGAGCTGCTGCTGCCCGGCGACCTGACCGTGGCGCTGGCAGCCCGCGTGGCCAGCCGCTCGGTCGTGCCCCTCGCCACCCTCGTCGTGGGCGTCGTCCTGTGCGAGGCGATCGATGGTCTGCTGGCCCGCGTCGCGCTCGAGCCTGGGCGGCGCCGCCGGACGCGGTTGGCGGCGATCGGCAGCGTCGCGGCTACGGCCACGACCGGCTGGCTGGTGACGCTCGCGGTCCTGGTGCCCGGGCTGGCGTTCCTGTCGTGGGCCTGGAGCGCCGCTCGCCAAGCGTGGGCGGCGAATGGGTCGGATCTTGCGCAGCCGATGCTCGCCGTCCTCGGCGTCCTCCTGCTCGTCGCTTGCTGGGTGGTCGTGCTGCTCGCGTGCGGCATCGCCTCGCTCGTGCGAGCACAGCTGTGGACGAGCCGCGTCCGCGTCCCGGGGGCTGGACGAGGGTCGGACACTATGGGCCATGGGATCTGAGGCTGGAGGATCCGTCGGGCAGTGCCCGAGCTGTGCTGCGGTCGTCGAGGCCGACTGGCTGACCTGTCGATCGTGCGGCGCCATCCTGGCCGCCGTTCGGCGTCCGCCGAGCCAGACCTGGCGCGACCCGGGCGTCGACGTGGCCCCGATCCCCGAGCAGCGCGAGCTCGACGCCTCGACCGACGGTCCATCCTCGCCCGTGCTCCTTCAGCCGTCGACCGTGCGACCGAGCGCAGGCCCGACCGACGAAGGGCCGATCGATGTCGCGCCGTCGGAGCCCGTCGGGCAGGCGTCGGCGGCGGCGCCACCGGCGCCGACTGCGCCTGCGGTCCACACCGCGGCCATCCCGCCGGCCGCGATGCCGGCATCGCGCGCCGAGCTCGGCCCCAACCAGTGGTACTCGGGTACGGCTGCCGCGCCTGTCGAACAAGACCCGCCCAAGCCCGGCCTCTTCGCCGACCTGCCGCTGGCCGTTCCCAACGCCGGCGGCCGCCTCGCCCTGGTCGGCTTGCTCATGATCGCCATCGCCTTCTTCCTGCCCTGGTCGCCGTTGCTCTCGGGCATCAGCTACTTCGACGCCTGGGGCTTCAGCCGCAGCAGCCGCCTCGTCGTGTTCGTCATCGACCTCGTGCTGCTAGTCCTCGTCGTCCAGCCTCTCGGCTTGAGCCTGCGCGTCCGGACCGGCTGGCTGCCGCTCGTCTTCGGCGTCTTCGTGGTCGGCGTCTTCTGGGAGCGGGTGGACTCGCTCGCCGTCGTCGGCATCGGCGCCTGGCTGTTCGCGCTGGGTGGGCTGCTGACGCTCGTCGGCGGCGTGCTCAGCCTCGTCGGCCGAGATGCGGTCGCGACCGCCGACGCCGCACCACCGGCTGGTTCGTGAGGTCGCTCGTCACGCGAAAGCGGCCTCGCGCGTCATCCCGCTGGCGGCCGCGACAGGCCTGCGCGGAGCGACCGGCCGGCCGCCGACCACCTGCTACACTCGCGCCGCCCGCGAGTCCTGCGAGCGCTAGGAGGCAGCCGCTCGGGTCCTGATGGAACAGATCTTCGACACCATCGGCGAGTTCTTCCAGAGCATCGTCGACAACCCGACCGTGCAGCTGGGCGCTCAGCTCATCGCCATCTACGTCGTCCTGCTCTGGCTGGCCACGTCGCTCTGGGCGTACAAGGACATGAGCCGCCGGACGGCGAATCCGATCCTGCCGTACCTCGCGGCGGCGTTCATCGTCGTCTTCACGCCGGTCTTCTTCGTCTTCGCCGCAGTCGTCTACAAGATCGTGCGACCGGGCGAGACGATCGCCGAAGCGAACGAGCGCGCCCTGGCCGAGGAGGCCATGCTCGTCGAGGTCGAGGCGCAGGCCCATTGCGCCAACTGCCACCGGCGCGTCGAGCACGACTGGATCATCTGCCCGTCCTGCCGCAATCGTCTGCGGCGCGTGTGCCCCAACTGCAGCAAGCTGGTCGAGCTCGACTGGTCGCTCTGCGCGTGGTGCGGCAAGGACTTCGAGCGGCCAGAGCTGCTGCGCGACTCGACGACGACGCGCATCCCCGTGCGCTCGCGGACGATCGCAGCGGCGACCGTCGATGACGCGACCGTGAGCCAGGTCGAGCCCAAGCGGCGGACGGCCTCCTCTCGGTGACCGAGCCCCGCTCGTCGGGGCCCGACGGCGCGACGCCGGAGCACAACGCAGCGACACCGATCGACGGGCCGCTCGCGCCTGCCGGGGCGGCTGATCAGTCGCCGATCCCAGCCGAGACTGTCCAGCCGCCGACACCGCCGGGCGGCGGCATCTTCAGCCTCGATCGGCCGGCCGCCGGTCTCTATCTCGTCGCCTGGCTGCTGACCGGCACCGGTCTTGGCATCTTGTTCGTGAGCGTCATCTCGACCTCGAGCGCCAGCGGCGCGCTGGCCCTCGTCGGCCTCTCGCTGGCGACCGTCGGGTCGTTCGCGGGATGTGGCTATCAGGTCGTCGCTCGGCGGACCGCGAGATCGCCCGATGCCTACCGTGGCCCTTCGCCGGTGCTCGCATTCGTTGCCGCGGCGATGCTCAGCTCGGCCATCGCCGTCGCGTTCGGGCTGGCTGGCCTGCTGACGGCGCTCACGGGCGGCGACTTCCTGCTCGGTCTGACCGTCGTTGCCCTCGGCTACCTGACGGTCATCGTCCTGTTCGTCGACCGCACTGGCGCGCTGTCGTGGTCGGCCATGGGCTGGCCGAGCGGCCGGGGGAGATCCGGACGCTTCGTCGGCGACGCCGCGTTCGGCGTCATCGTGACGGTGCCAGTCGTCGTGCCGGTGCTCATCGGCGCCGGCCTCCTGGCGCTCGTGCTCGACGTCCAGCCGACCGGGCGTATCCCGTCGGTCGAAGGTGGCCTGGAGACGCTGTTCGTGGTCATCGGTGCGGCCTTCGTGGCGCCCGTCGGGGAAGAGATGTTCTTCCGCGGCTTCGCGCTCAGCGCCTGGCGGCGGGACCTGGGACCACGTGCGGCGTTGATCCGCAGCGCCGCCTTCTTCGCCATCGTCCACATCGTCAACGTCGGCGGCGTCACGTTCGGCGACGCCGCGCGGGAGGCCATCCTGCAGGTCGCCGTCATCCTGCCGCTCGGCTTCGTGCTCGGTTGGGTCTACCTGCGGCATGGCATCGGAGCGGCCATCGCCGGTCACGTCGGCTACAACGCGACGCTGCTCGTCCTGGCCGCCGCCGCCGGCCAACTCGGCGGCCTGCCCGCCTAGTCTCGAGCCGCCGCTCGCGCGGCCAACGTGGCGGCAAGCGACGGGGAAGTGCTCGATGAGCGCGGCCGCCTACGATGCCCGGGCTCTCGGGTCCGGATGGCGGGGGAATCGGCGGGCTCCGTCGTTCGGGCCCGGAGCGCCCATGATGATCGCTGGAGGCTGCCGTGCCGGTGTCGCGATCCCGCCCAGCAGCGGTCGATCCACGGCCCGGCCGCGTGGACAGGCTCACCTCGTTGCCGGTGCCACGGGACGTGCGCCGGCTGGCCGTCCGCTCCGACGCCCGCACCGGTGCGCGGTCCGTGCGCGAGCTGCCGCCCGAGGATCGGCCACGTGAGCGACTCGCGGCCCGCGGTGCGAGTGGGCTCTCGAATGCGGAGCTGGTGGCCATCGTCTGGGGCACCGGATCGGCGGGTCGGAGCGTGATCGAGCTCGCGAGCGACGCGCTCGCCGAGCACGACGGCCTGGCCGGACTGGCGAGGGCGAGTCCGGTCGAGCTGGCGACCATGCCCGGCATCGGATCGGCCCGGGCCGCTCGACTGGCGGCGGCCTTCGAGCTCGGCCGCCGGTTGCTGGCAGACTGGCCGGCGGGTCGGCTGACGGTGCGCGGCCCGCGTGACCTCGCCGACCCCCTCGTCCTCCAGATGGGCCGCCTCGAGCGCGAGGAGCTGCGCGTCGTGCTGCTCAACACGCGCAACGCGGTCCTGGCCATGGAGACGGTCTATCGGGGCAACGTCTCGGCATCGCTGGTGCGTGTCGGTGAGCTGTTCCGCGACGCCGTGCGACAGCATGCGGCTGGCATCATCCTCGCCCACAACCACCCCTCGGGGGACCCGACCCCGAGCCCTGACGATCTCCATCTCACGGCGGAAGCGATCGCGGCCGGCCGCCTGCTCGACGTGCCGGTGCTCGACCACCTCGTCATCGGCCACGACGCGTACGTCTCGCTGCGCGATCGCGGCATCTCGTTCGACCGACCCGGCGCGCACTGACACGCCGTCCATCCGAGGCAGCCGGCTGACGATCCGCGGGAGCCGCCGCCGGGCGCTGCGAGATGGGCGCGTATACTGCACCGGCTCTCGAGCCTATCCCCGCGCGCCCGGCCGCCATCGGCCCGCGCGCCACCCCGATCCCCGCGAAGGAACCGCCCTCCGACATGTTCGACGCCCTACTCGGCATCTTCTCGCGCGACATCGGCATCGACCTGGGCACGGCGAACACGCTCGTGCATGTCCGCGACCGGGGCATCGTCATCAGCGAGCCGAGCGTCGTCGCCATCGAGGCGCGGACGAAGAAGGTGCTCGCCATCGGGGCCGAGGCGAAACGCATGGTCGGCCGCACGCCGGCGACCATCATCGCGATCCGCCCCTTGCGCGACGGCGTCATCAGCGACTTCGACGTGACCGAGCAGATGATCAAGTACTTCGTGCACCGCGTCCACGACCGGGTCGGCCTCATCCCGCGTCCCCGGATGCTGCTGGGCATCCCGTCGGGCGTGACCGAGGTCGAGAAGCGTGCCGTGCGCGACGCCGCCATGAACGCCGGGGCGCGCTGGGCGCGGCTCATCGAGGAGCCTATGGCGGCAGCCATCGGCGCCGGCCTGCCCGTCTCGGAGCCCTCGGGCAGCCTCATCGTGGACATCGGGGGTGGCACGACGGAGGTCGCCGTCATCAGCCTCGGTGGCATCGTCGTCAGCCGGAGCATCCGCATCGGCGGCGACGAGATGGACCAGGACATCGTCACCTACGCCCGTCGCGAGTTCAACCTGCTGCTCGGCGAGCGGACGGCCGAGGACATCAAGATCGCCGTCGGGTCGGCCTACCCCGGCGAGCACGATCAGCAGCACGTCACGCTGCGCGGCCGCGACCTGCTGACCGGCCTGCCGCGGGCGGTCGAGATCGGCGCCGACCAGGTCCGCGACGCCATCGAGATCTCCGTCCAGCAGATCGTCGACACCATCAAGGACACCATCGAGGAGACGCCGCCCGAGCTGGTGGCCGACATCATGGACCAGGGCATCGTCCTCGCCGGCGGTGGCGCCCTGTTGCAGGGCCTCGACCGGCGCGTGGCCGAGGCGACCCAGATGCCGGTCCACGTGGCCGACGATCCGCTGACCTGCGTCGTGCGGGGGACCGGCATCGTGCTCGAGGAGCTCGACGTCATGGAGCGCACCCTGGTGGCCGAGACCTACGCGCGGCCACCGCGCTAGAGCGGTCGGGACGGGAGCCGCCATCGCATGTTCACGACCAGATCGAGCCGCCGTCGCGGCATCGCCTACGTCCTGCTCGTGGCCATCTCGCTGCTCCTGCTCGCGCTCAGCGGATCGGGCGCGCTGGCCGACCTGCGGGCCGGTCTCGGTTACGCGCTGACGCCGGTCCAGGACGTGCTCACCGGGCTGACCCGCGGAGTGACCGGCCTGGCCACGACGGTCGGCGAGATCGACCAGCTGCGGGACGACAACCGGGTGCTCGAGGCGGAGAACCGCGCGCTGGAGGCCGAGAACCGCCGCCTGCAGGGGCTCGTGACCACCAACGAGAGCCTCAGCGCGCTGCTCCAGGTCCGCTCGACGCTCGACTTCCGGACCGTCGCCGCTGAGGTCATCGGTCGCCAGATCAGCCAGGTCGAACGGGTCGTGACGCTCGACGCCGGCAGCGACCAGGGCATCAGCGTGGGCGACGTCGTCCTCGCCGACGGTGGCGCGCTGGTCGGTCGGGTGGTCGAGGTCGGGCCGAACTACAGCCGGGTCCTGCTCGTGAGCGACACGCGTTCGACGGTCATCGGCCTCGTCGAGCCGAGCCGAGCGACCGGCAACATCCAGGGCCAGCTCGGTGGCGCCCTGCTCATGTCGCAGATCCCGACGACCGAGGAGGTCAACGTCGACGACGAGGTCGTGACGGCCGGCATCGACCTCGGTGACGGCGTCCGTTCGCCGTACCCCAAGGGCCTCCTGGTCGGGCGGGTCGTGGACGTCCAGCGCGATGCCGCGTCGGTCGTCCAGGTCGCCCTCGTCGACCCGGCCGTCGCCCTCGACAAGCTCGAGTACGTGCTCGTGATCACCGACTACGAGGGCGGCATCCCCCTGGCCCCCGAGCCGTCACCGTCAGCCGAAGACGGGTCCGGCGGCAGCGATGGCTCGCCCAGTGCATCGCCCGACGACTCGCCCGGTGGCCTGCCCATCGAGCTGCCGTCGCCGTCGCTGCAGCCGGCACCCTAGCCGGCACGGGCCGCCCGATGTCCTCAGGGCTCGGGCGTGGGGGCTGAGGGGATGACGAGCTTCTGACCGACCTCGATGAGGTTGGCGTTCGTGAGGGCGTTGGCCTCCACGATGGCCGCCACCGTGACGTCATAGCGACGCGCGATCTGGGTCAGGTTCTCGCCGCGCTTGACCGTGTGGACGAGCGGCGTCGGAGAGGGCACTGGGCTCGGCGACGGTGACGCGGTCGGGCTCGGCCGGGCGGTCGGGATGGGCGGCGGGGTCGGTCGTTCGGTCGCCGGCGGCAACGTCGTGACCGGCGCCGAGGCATCCACGAAGCCGGGCACGAGGCTGGCTGCGCCGAAGCCAAGGGCGGCCCCGATGGCGAGCACGATGACGACGGCCAGGCAGCCCAGGAGCAGCTGCGTGCCGAAGCCCCGGCGCGCCGCCACGTCGACGTCGTCGACGGGCATCGTCGGCACGGGCGCCGGAGCCAGCTGCTCGGCCGTCTCCTCGGCGGTCGCCTCTGCGGCCCCGTTCGTGTCCATGGCGTCGATGGCCGCCCCGACGACGGCCGCCGTCGCGGCGCGCTTGCGACGGCGACGCTTCTTGGGCTTGACGTCCGGAGCGGCCTCGGCCTGTGCCTGGGCGGCGGCCTCGGCTTCGGCGGCGGCTTCGGCCTCTGCCGTGGCCTCGACCTCCGCCGCGGCTTCGGCTTCCGCTGCGGGGTCGGCCGCTACCTGAGCCTCGGCGTCGGTCTCGGGTGCCGCGTCGGGATCCGGCGTCGCGCCTGTCTCAGCGGTCGTTGGCGCCTGATCCGGCTCGCCATCCCGTGCGTCGGCGTCGTTGTCGGTCTCGTCGACCTGCGCCATCGATCCCTCCGCGGGTGCGGCGTGCGCCGCGCGCGGTCATCGTGCCACACCCCACGCCTTGCGGTGTCTGGCGACAACGGCAGATGGGCTAGCCACCTCGGGACCTTCGCGGCATGGCCGCCGCGACGGCTGCCATCGAGTCTGTGCGGACGCGCCGGGACCTGTGCTGCCCCGGTCGACGTTCTCGGAGGTCCCGTTGCGTCTCACCGCCGCTACGACCGAACGGTCGGCCGGTCGCCCTGCGGCCGCCTGGCTGGTCGTGGTCCTGACGGCGGTCGTGATGGCCATCGCCATCGGCTTCGCGCCGGCATCGGCCGGCAGCGCCGAGGCAGCGAGCTCGCTCAAGGCGGTCGTCATCGTCGGCCCCAGCGGTAGCCTGCAGAGCAGCAACAATGCCGCCGGCAAGGCGATCGCCGATCTGGCCGCTTCGTACGGCATGGACGTCCGGCGGGTCTTCCATCCCTACGCCACATGGTCGAAGGTGCTCGACAACATCCAGGGCGCCTCGATCGTCGTCTACCTCGGCCACGGCAACGGCTGGCCCAGCCCCTACTCGCCGTACCAGGAAGACACGAAGGACGGCTTCGGGCTCAACGCATCGTCAGGCAGCTCGACGGTCAAGTACTGGGGCGCGACCCCGATCGCTCGATACATCGACCTCGCGCCGAACGCCGTGGTCTTGCTCAACCACCTGTGCTACGCGAGCGGCAATAGCGAGCCCGGCCGAAGCGCACCCAGCCAGAGCGGGGCCAAGCAGCGCGTCGACAACTACGCCAACGGCTTCATCCGTGCCGGCGCGCGCGCCGTCTTCGCCTACGGACACCAGGACGTCCGGTCGGTCATCACCGCGCTCATGACGACGCACGACACGATGGACGAGATCTTCATGGGCACCGGCTACCGCGGCGGGCGCGACATCCGCTTCCCGAGCGCTCGCGTGTCCGGCTACGACGTCCACATGGATCCCGAGAGCAGCACCGGCTACTACCGTGCGCTGACCGGCCGCTTGTCGATGACCGCGGACCAGGTCACCGGCGCGCCGTTCGCGCGGACCGATCTGGCTCCCGGCACGTTCGCGGTGCCGGGCCTGGCGCGAGTGCGCGACGGTCTGACCGTCGACGTCGTCGATGCCCCGGGCGGTTCGGTCGTCGGTGCCCTCGAGAGCGGCACCCTGGTCGCGCTGACGGAGGCATCGACGGCCGGGCCCGACGGGCGGGCCTACCTCGGCATCGGTTCGCCGACCGAAGGCTTCGTCGCCACGGACCAGCTCCGGCCGGAGGATTCGACCGGTCCTCGGCCCTGGGAGATCGAGCCCCAGCCGCTGGCCTTCTCGCCCAATGACGATGGCGACCTCGACGAGCTGGGC
>DATBSD010000026.1:0-8297 GCA_036559965.1 Candidatus Limnocylindrales bacterium | reverse complement strand
CGCCTGGAAGAAGGAGGTCGAGAAGGTCCGCAGGCCCTGTCGGATGTCGTGCATGTGGGCGCCCGATGCCCACGCGGCCGCCGCGGCGGCGAGCGCGTTAGCGACGTTCATGCGCGCCCGACCGCCGAACGTGGCCGGGATGAGGTGCGTGTGGAGGAGCGGCATGATGCGCGGCCCGTGGCGCAGCACGACGAGCTCGCCCTCGTCCGTCTCCTGGAGCACGATCGCCGCTCCACCCCGACCACAATGCGAATCGACCCGCAGCCAGCCGTCCTGCTCGCGGTCGGTGGCCATCGAGAAGTAGACGATGCGGCCGTGGCACGTGCGCGCCATGCGCGCGACGTGCGGGTCGTCGGCGTTGAGGACGGCGGTCCCCGAGCGCGGCACGGCCTCGACCACGACCGCCTTGACGTCGGCCAGCTGGCGCAGCGTGGTGATGCCGCCGAGGCCCATGTGGTCGCCGGTCACGTTCGTGACGACGGCCACGTCGTTGCGGTCGTAGCCCAGGCCCTCGCGCAGGATGCCGCCGCGCGCGACCTCGAACACGGCGGTGTCGACGCTCGGGTTCTGGAGCACCATCTGGGCCGACTTGGGGCCCGACATGTCGCCCCGCTTGATGAGCCGGCCGTCGATGACGATGCCGTCGGTCGTGGTCATGCCCACGCGCCGGCCCATGAGCTTGAGGATGTGGGCGATCATGCGCACGGTCGTCGTCTTGCCGTTCGTGCCGGTCACGGCCAGGATCGGGATGCGCGCCGGTGTGCCCGGCGGGAAGAGCAGGTCGAGCACCGGCTTGGCCACGAACTGTGGCTCGCCGACGGTCGGATGGGTGTGCATCCGGAAGCCGGGTGCGGCGTTGACCTCGACGATGGCGCCCCCCTGCTCGCGCACGGGGATGGCGATGTCGGGAACGATGAAGTCGATGCCCGCGACATCGAGGCCCACGACCCGGGCAGCCGTCTCGGCGATCTCGATGTTCTCGGGGTGCGCCTCGACCGTGCGGTCGATCGACGTGCCGCCGGTCGACATGTTGCCGGTCAGGGCGAGCTTGATCCAGGCTCCATCGGGCGGCACGTCCTCGAAGCCCCAGCCCTGGGCGGCGACGAGCTCCTCGGCGGCCGCATCGAGGCTGATCTTGGTCAGCACCTTCTCGTGGCCGATGCCGCGACGCGGATCCAGGTTCTCGGCCTCGACGAGCTGCCGCACGGTGTGCTCCCCGTCGCCGAAGACACTCGCCGGGACGCGCTCGGCGATGGCCGCCATCCGCCCGCCGATGACCAGGCAGCGGTAGTCGTTGCCGTGGACGTAGCTCTCGACGACGACGTCGCCGGCGCGTGACTGGGCGAGCGCCAGCGGGAACGCCTTCCGCACCGCCGCTTCGTCGCGCAGGTCGAGGTTGACGCCCCGCCCATGGTTGCCGTCGAGCGGCTTGACCACGCACGGGAAGCCGATCGCTGTCGCCGCGCTCACGGCGGCCTCGACCTCGTCCACGACGTCCGACCGCGGCACGGGCAGGCCGGCGGCGCTGAGGAGTGCGTTGGTGAGGCTCTTGTCGGACGCGATGTCGACAGCGATGGCCGGCGTGCGCGACGTCATCGTCGCGCGGATGCGCTGCTGGTGGACGCCCTGGCCGAGCTGGATGAGGCTGAACCGGTCGAGCCGGATCCAGGGCACGTCGCGCTGGACGGCCTCGTCGATGAGCGCCTGCGTGGACGGGCCGAAGGCTTGTCGCTCGGCCAGCCGGATGAGCCGCTCGAGCTCGGTCTGGAAGTCGAAGCCCGCCGTGGTCGGGTCATCGGGCGCCACGAGGTGGTTGACGAAGGCGACGGCCATCTTGCCCGCCTCGATGCCCACGCGCTCTTCGGCGTACTCATAGATGACGTTGTATTGGCCGTGTGTGCCGGTCGAGCGCGTCTTGCCATGGCGGGCCTCGGTCCCGGCGAGCGTCTGCAGCTCGAGCGCGATGTGCTCCGCGATGTGGCCCATCCACGTGCCCTCGCGTAGCCGGCTGATGAAGCCACCCCGGCGACCGAGCGAGCAAGCGTGCTCCTCGAGCGACGGCATGAGCGCGATGAGGCGGTCGGTGAAGCCGGGCACGAGGTTGGACGGGTAGTCCTCGAGCACGCCGAGGTCGACGACCATCCGGATGACCGGCTCGCGCGCCCAGTAGTTGGGTCCGCGCATGACGCGCGTCTCGATGATGCGCAGCTCGGGCCGCAGCTCCGGCAGGGCGGCCGGTGGGGACGTCGACTGGGACACCGAGGCCTCCTGTGCTAGCTCGAGGCGAGCGACTCCCCGCCGCCCTCGAGGGCGTGGAGACGGGCGTCGGCCAGTCGCACGCGGCGCCGCAGATCGAAGCGATAGCCGGCCGGGAGGGAATGGAGGACGACGTTGCTGATCATGATCGGCCGATGGGCGGCGACCTCCCAGGCGTCGGTGTCGGCGCCCGAGCCGTCGATGATCGTCACGCTCCGACGACCGATGACCTCGAGCACCTGGTCGGGACCGACGACGCCTGCCGTGTCCTCGTCCACCCCGATGCCGAGCAGCGATGGGTTCTGGGCGATGATGGCGAGCAGGCGCCCGAGCCGGTTGCGCTGCTGGAAATGCTGGTCGACGATGACCCCAGGCAGCACGCCCAGCCCGGCGGCCATCTGAGCCATGCGCTGTCGGGGCGACCCGCCGCTCGCCCCGAAGGCCATCATGTGGCTGCTCATGGCGCTCGCACCGGCGCTCGTGCCTGCGACGACCGCGCCGTCCCGGTGGCGCTCGAGGATGGCCTGCGCGAGGCGCGTGCCGCCGATGGTCGAGCTCAGGCGGAGCTGGTTGCCGCCGGTCAGGAAGATGCCGGTCGCGTCGCGCACACCGGCCGCGTTCGTGTCGTCATTGGCCTGCGGTCGCGTCGTGGCGTGGATCGCGCGCACGTCGTGACCGCCGAGCTCGCCGAAGACACGCGTGTAGAGCTCACCGGCCGCCGGTCCCAGGGACGAGGCGGTGCTGATGACCGCGATGCGCGCGTCGCTGCCGCCGGCGAGGGCGACGAAGCGGGCGAGGATGACGCGATCGCGCACCTTGTCCTCGGCCCCGCCGATGACCATGACATGCCCTTCGGCCACGGACAGACAGCCTCCCTGCTTGGTCGCCGGAAGGCTACCATGCGAGACCGGCCGCTCGACCCGCCATGCTGGCGCTCCAGTGACGCGCTTGCGCCCGACCTTCAGGGATGGCAGACTGCCACGACATGACATCGACCGTTCGCACCATGCGCCAGCACCGTTGTCATCACGCCCTCGAGCAGGGCCGGTGGTGTCCCTAGGCGCGCATCCCGACGATCGCGCCACGGCCCATCCGGACCCCTGCGACGGCAGGGGTCCTTTCATGTCCACCGACTCGACCACACGAGGACGCCACGATGACCACCAGCTCCCCCGCTCCGAGACCGACCCCCATCGCCGACTCCACGACCATCGCCGTCGCCGAGCTGGCGACCCGACTCGACGAACCAGACCTGACCATCGTCGACGTCCGTCCGATGGCCGCCTTCAACGGCTGGCGGCTGGCCGGCGAGTCGCGCGGCGGCCACATCCAGGGTGCGGTCGCCTTCCCGCTCGCGTGGCTGACGACCGTCGACGCGCCGGAGATCGAACGCCTGCTGGCCGAGAAGCGCGTGACGGCGAGCCGGCAGGTCGTCGTCTATGGCGACGATGCGGCGCAGGCGGAACGGGCGCGAACGGCGTTCGAGGCCTTCGGCGTCATCGGTGCCCGCGTCCTCGACGGCGGCTTCCCGGCCTGGGCTGAGGCTCCCGACGGGGACGTCGAGCGGCTGCCCCACTACCAGTGGCTCGTCCATACCGAGTGGCTCCAGGCCGTGCTTGCCGGCGACCGACCGGAAGCGGCGCCGGCGGGGCGCTTCCGGCTCTTCCACGTCAACTTCGGGGTGCCCGAGGAATACGCCGAGGGCCACATCCCGGGTGCGAGCTATCTCGACACGAACCGGCTCGAGGATCCCGACGACTGGAACCGCCGCTCGCCGGCAGAGCTCGAGCTGGCGCTCCGGGAGCTCGGCATCACCCGCGACACGACGGTCGTCCTCTACGGTCGCGACACGGAGGGTGCGCCCGATGAGAAGTGGCCCGGGCGGCGGGCCGGTCAGATCGCCGCGACGCGGGCGCTCATGATCCTGCGCTACGCGGGCATCGACGACGTCCGCCTGCTCGATGGCGGCTACGACTGGTGGGTCCGCGCGGGCAATCCGCTGGCCACCGGCGAACCACCGGCCGACCCGGTCGAGGACATCGGCGTGACCGTGCCCCTCCGACCAGAGGTCATCGTCGATCTCCCGGAGGCGAAGGCCATCCTGGCCGACCGCCACGGCGCGGCGCTCGTCAGCGTGCGCACCTGGGGCGAGCACATCGGCGCCGTGAGTGGCTACAACTACATCGGCGTCGCCGGCCGCATCAAGGGCGATGTCTGGGGCAACTGCGGGTCGGATGCCTACCACATGCAGCACTACCGCAACGTCGACAACACGATGCGCGCCTACCCCGAGATCGCCGCCAACTGGGCGGAGGCCGACATCACCCGCGACAAGTGGGTCGCCTTCTACTGCGGCACGGGCTGGCGGGCGAGCGAGACGTGGTTCTACGCGCTGCTCCAGGACTGGCAGCGCATCGCGGTCTACGACGGCGGCTGGTTCGAGTGGAGCAGCGACCCGGCCAACAACCCCATCGAGATCGGGGAGCCGGCGGCCGCGGCGGAAGCCGTCGCCTGAGTCATCCCCGGACGGTCAGCCGGTGGCGAGCGGCAGCGCCTCACCGACCGGGTTCGACCGAGCGGCGAGCTGGACCTCGTACGGCCGCCCGTCGACGTTCCGCAGGGCGAGCGCGCCGATGGCGTAGAAGGCGAGCGTGAGCGCCAGGGCGACGCGCGGCCCGATGCCGGCATCGCCGGTCAGCGAGGTCGTCGAGGCGATGACGACACCGCCGATGGCGCCGGCGATGGCGCCCGAAGTGGCCGTCACGACGTTGCTGATGCCCATGTACCGGCCGGCGGTGACCTTGGGGATGATGTCGACCATGAGTGCCCAGTCGACCGACAGGAACATCCCGGCGCCGATGCCGATGGGCACCGCCGCCAGTCCGCCGACCGGGAAGCGGACGCTGCCCAGCATGAGCTCGGGTCGGGCGGGCGCGACGGCCATGGCCGCCATGCCCACCGCCCCGACGAGGCAGCCCAGCCAGATGACGCGCTTGCGACCCCAACGGTCGGAGGCTGGCCCCGAGAGGGCAGCCACGACCGCCGCGCTGAGCACGGTCACCGTGAGCAGGATGACGATGGCGACGGCCGCCTCCTCGGTCGTGTAGCCGAGCGAGCGAGTGAGGAAGAACTGGGCCAGGGCGACGAGCGTGCCGGTCGTCATGAGGATGAAGAAACGGCTCACGAGCAGCCACACGAAGCTCCGGTGCGCCCACGCCTCGGCGATCGCGCCGCGCGCCCCGGCGACGACGCCGCCGGTCCGCTCGGGCATCTCGACCGGGCGATCCGCGACCCCGAACACGGCCGGCAGCATGGTCGCCACCTCGAGCACCGCCAGGCCCACGATGCCCGCCGCCGGTTGACCGGCCGCGATGGCGATGCCGGCGATGCCGGCGCCGACGAGCTGTCCGCCGATCGACATCATGCCCACGAGGCCCGACGCGACGCCGACCTGCGGCTCGGGCACGAGGTCGGGCACGTAGCCCTGGAACGGGCCTTGGGCAAGGTTGCTCGAGAACTGGAGCGCGAGGATGAGCAGCGCCACCAGCAGGAAGCGGTTGGCGTCGTCGCCGACGATGCCGGCCGAGATCGCCGCGAGGGCGACCAGGAAGACGACGTCCAGCGTCGTGCCCGCGATGATCCACGGCCGCCGCCGGCCGAGGCGGCTGCGGGTGTAGTCGCTCAGCGCGGCCGCAATGGGCTGGACGACGAAGGCGACGACGGAGCCGAGCAGCAGGACGACGCCGAGCGCCACCTCGGGATGGAGCCGCAGGCCGCCGAAGACCGGCCGGAGGTCGGCCGCGGGCAGCGTCGCACAGGTCACGGCGTCCATCCCGGCCGGGCAGACCAGCGCTTGCGAGATGACCGGCAGGAGCTGCAGACCGAGCCCGGCCCAGAGGCCGCTGATGGCCAGCCAGTAGAGGCTGATGCGCAGCAGCTCGAGGCGCGACAGCGGCGGACGCTCGTCCACGACCTGGCTCCCCTCCGTCACCGGTCGACCTCCCTGCAGCATCGTACGCCCCTCGGACGCGGGGCCGCCAGCCCGCGTTACGCCCCGCTCGGCGGCTGGCAGCGGGGACACCACCAGACCGGGCGCGGCCGATCGCCGGCGACGCGGCGCGTGATCCGGGTCCCGCAGCGGCGGCACGGCCGCCCGGCGCGGCCGTAGACCCACAGTCGACCACCGGGCGCGGCGCCGCCGGGGACGGTCGTCCGGCCGGCCGCCAGGCGGTTGGCACGCAGCAGCCCGCGTGCCGTCTCGACGATGCGCCCCAGCCCGGCATCGGGCAGCGCGGAGAGCGGCGTGAACGGGTCGACCCGCTCGACGAAGCAGACCTCGCTGCGGTAGACGTTGCCCAGCCCGGCCATGGCGCGCTGGTCCAGCAGCGCGTCGCCGATCGACGTCGTTGCCGGCAGCGATCGAAGCCGCTCCACGAGCGTCGCCGCCGTCGCGTCATCGGTGATGAGATCAGGCCCGAGCGACCGCAGCCCGGGATGGATCGCCAGCGCCCGCGTCTCGACGAGCTCGACGGTCGGTGCATCGAAGCAGACGGCGACGGCGCCCTCGACCTCCACGACCGCCGAGGCGCGCGACGGGCTGCGGCGCCATCGCTCGCCGGGCCGGTAGCGATGCCATGAGCCGTGCATGCCGAGGTGCGAGTGGACGGTCAGGCCGCCATCGTCGTCGATGAGCAGGTGCTTGCCGGTCGCCTCCACGCGCGTGATGCGCCGGCCGACCAGGCGCTCCAGTCGCGCGCCGCCGGGCCTGCCGCGGGCGGCCGTGACCGTCCGGCCGAGGAGCACCTCGCGCAGGACGGCGGCGGTCCGGAAGAGCGTGTCGCCCTCGGGCACGACCGCGCCTCTGCGGGCCGGTCAGCCGCTGAGCGTGGCGGCCGAGGGCCGGCGCTCGAGACCCGGCGACGCGGGGTGACCGTCGGCGCCGAGCGTCACCCCCTGGCCGGGGCGGACGATGTGACGCCGTCGCGCGCCCGGGACGACGAAGCGGAAGAGCGACCGATCGAGCGAGTAGATGCCCGTCGACGCCAGCCCGATGCTTCCCAGGCGGAAGGTGAAGACCGGGTTCTCGGTGTTGCCGGCGTAGACGTGCGCGTCGCCGCCGGCCCCGAGGGCCATGAGATTGGCCTGGCCGTCGAACGTCTCGTGCAGCGCCGCCAGCGTGGTCGTGGCATCGACGTCGTCGGCCCAGTGGTCCTCCAGCCAGCGCTGGCCGACCTCGGAATCTGCGCGGCCCTCGATGCGGCCAGCCGCCTGATACTCGCGCCGCCTGGCCTGGAAGCGGCGCAGGTCGCCGTTATGGCTGAAAGCGAAACGCCCGGCTGGATCGAGGAACGGCTGCGTGTCGGCGAGGCCGATGGTGCTCAAGCGCGATGGGCGCCGGAGATGCACGAGCAGCGAGGTCGTCTCGGTCGCGGCCAGGGCGCCGGTGGCCGGATCGTCGCGGAATGCCCGAGGGTCGCGATGGCTGGCCAGGCCGCCGATCGCCGTCGTCCACGCCGCGCCCCAGCCCCAGCCTGCCAGGCCCAGGCGCTCGAGATCGGCGACCATCGGCCACAGGGCGCCAAGCTCGAACGGCTCGCTGGCACGGGCGACGAGGTGCTCACACATCGTGGGCGATGCTACCGTGCGCTCGTCGAGCGGAGCACGAAACCGCGATAGGACGACCGAAAGCCCACCGCGCCGAGCTGCTCGGCGATCGGAGAGCTGGCCGTCGGCGCGCCATCGACGCGCTGGATCTCGAGCGCGGTGCGGCGGCCCAAGGCGACGTCGGCGACGAGCGCGTCCAGGGCGACCCGGAGCGTGTCCGCGTCATCGGTCGCCGGCAGCGTGACGAGCGAACGGCCGCCGCGCTCGAGCACCAGGGCGGGAGACCCGTCGACCAACACGACCGAGGCGCCGGCCGCCCGCGGCAACGGCCGGCGGTCGGCGTCGTCGCGACGCGGCCAGGGCAGCGCCGCTCCCCACGGGTTGGCCGGATCGGTCATCGCCAGCACGACCGCGCGAGCGACCTCGCCGGCATCCGC
>DATBSD010000025.1:0-24623 GCA_036559965.1 Candidatus Limnocylindrales bacterium | reverse complement strand
GCCTTGGCCAGCCCGAGCTCGTCGCCGCGCGCCTCGAAGAGCGGGATGAGGCGCTCCACCTCGCGCTGGGTCGCCTCGGCGACGCCGTCGGGGTCGGTGAAGAAGAAGAGGTGCAGGCGCGTCAGCGACGTGTAGGCCTCTTCCATGTCGCCGCCCTGACGGGCGGCCTCCTCGGCGCCGGAGAAGACGTCCGCCGCCCGGACGAATTCGCCCTGCTCGGTCAGCGCGGAGCCGAGCGCGGCGAGGATCGAGGCCCGCCCCGGCTCGTCCTCGGGTAGCAGCACAGCGGCGCGATCGAGCAGCCCGACGGCCGCTGGCAGGTCGCCTGTCGCGAGCGCACGCCGCCCGGCCGCTGCGAGGTGCCCGGCGCCGCGGACTGCCGCATCCCGATAGTCCCCGTCGAGCGGACCCAGCTCGGCGCGCAGCCGCGCTGCCTGTTCCTGATGGTGGCCGACGATGGCCTCGATCTCGGACAGGCGCTCGACGCCTGTCCGCTCGAGCCACACGGCGAAGCGCAGGTGGAGGGCTGCCCGCTCCTCCTTCGAGAGCGTGTCGTACGCGGCATCGCGGATGAGGGCGTGCCGGAAGCGGAAGGCGTCGGTGAAGAAGGCGCTCGTGCGGTCGGGCCGGATGAGCTCCCTGCGGACGAGGTCGGCGAGACGCGCCACGAGCTCCGTCTTGCCGCCGGCGTCGATGAGCTCGTCGACCGCAGCACGCCAGAAGACGCGGCCGATGACCGAGGCTCGCTCGAGCACGTTCCGGTCGCCCGGCGCGAGGCGGTCGAGGCGCGCCGCGATGAGGGCGGCGATGGTCGGTGGCACCGCGACCGCGCGAAGGTCGCCTTCGACGACCCAGCGGCTGCCGTCGTGGCGAAGGGTCCCGTCATCGACGAGCATCGCGACGAGCTCCTCGACGAACAGTGGGTTGCCCTCGGCGGCATCGCTGATGCGTCGCCGCAGGTCGGCATCGAGACCGGCCGCGCCGACGAGCTGCGCCACGAGCTCCTCGCTCTCGATCTCGCTCAGCGGTTCGAGCAGGATGGTCGTCGCATTGAGCTTGCCCCCGCCCCACGCCGGTCGGCTGTCGAGGAACTCCGGCCGGCCCATCGTGAGCAGCAGGATGGGCGCGTCCCGGATCCAGTCCGTGGCGTGCTCGATGAGATCGAGCAACGTCGGCGCCGCCCAATGGAGGTCGTCGATGACGACGACCAGCGGTCGATCGCGGGCCAGCGTCTCGAGCAGGCGCCGGACGGCCCAGAACGTCTCTTCGACCGGCGTCTCGGCCTCGTCGAGGCCGATGGCCTGGCCGACGACCTGCGCCAGCTGCTCGGCCTCGGGGTCGTCGCCGAAGAGGCCGCGGATGCGCTCGATGGCGACGCTGCTCGTGTCGTCCGGCTCGATGCCCGCCGCACCACGCACGATCTCGCCGATGGGCCAGAACGTGATGTTCTGGCCGTACGGCAGGCACCGGCCGCGGAGGGTCCGCGCGTCGCCCGCCTCCTGATCGAGGAAGGCGGCCACGAGCCGGCTCTTGCCCACGCCGGCCGTGCCCAGGATCGTGAACAGCTGGCAGGCTTGATCGGATCGGACCCGCTCGGCGGCCTGCGCCAGGAGCCGCAACTCGCGCACGCGCCCGACGAGCGGCGCATCAAGCCGTCGCAGGTGGGCCGGGGCATCAGGATCGACGCGTCGCAGCCGGAACGCGCGCACCGGCGCCGACTTGCCCTTGAGATCGAGCTCGGTCGGTGGATCGACCTCCACGGCATCGCGGACCAGACGGTACGTCCCCTCACCGAGCATGATCTCGCCCGGAGCGGCAGCCTGCTCCAGGCGCGCCGCGACGTTGACGGCGTCGCCCGTCACGAACGCCTCGCCGGCCGCCGGGTCGCCGGCCACGACCTCGCCGGTGTTGATGCCCGTGCGCAGCCCGATGCGCACGCCGTGGTCGCGGAGCATGTCGGCGTTGATGACCTCGAGCGCCTCGTTCAAGTCGCTCGCCGCTCGGACGGCCCGCAGGGCGTCGTCTTCGTGGATGGTGGGCACGCCGAAGACCGCCATGACGGCGTCGCCGATGAACTTCTCGACGGTGCCGCCGTGCCGTTCGAGGATGTCGCGCGCGGCCCCGAAGGTGCGGCCGAGGATGCGTCGCATCGACTCGGGGTCCAGGCGTTCGCCCATCGCAGTCGAGCCCGTCACGTCGCTGAACAGGATGGTCACGGTCTTGCGGGTCTCACGCGCGACCTGCGGCTCGCCGGCGGCCAGCGCGCTGCCACACGTCCCGCAGAAGCGGAACCCGTCGGGGTTCGTGCCGCCGCACGTCGCGCAGGTGGCCATGCGCGGCAGTGTACGCAGCCCCGCGCGACCTGCTGTCGGGTTCGTGACATCGACCGACGACGTCGACGGAAGTACCCTCGCGGACCGGACGACCGGGATGTGTGGACAGCGTCCCGACCGCGGGGTAGACTCCGCGCACCGCACGGGCAGCTGCGGATCATCATCGGGGAGCGGCATCGTTGAGGCAGCAGGACACCGGCCAGCAGCTCGTCGCCGTCGTGATCACGACGGACGGCCGCCGCGTGCCGGTTCGCTACCAGGACACCATCCCCGCTGACGACCTCTCGCTGCGCGACCTTCTTCGACTCGTCGGCCTCGGCCTTGTTGGCCTGATCGGCCTCATTACCGGCTCCCGGCGGGAGCCCGGAGGGCGACGAGGAGCACGCCGCTAGCGACGGCGCCACGTCAGGACCCACGGGACCCTCGCCGGGAGGCGAGGGTCTTTTGCTGCCTCGACCCGGCGAGGCCTGCAGCGGACCAGCGACCAACGACCGACATGCGAGCCAACGAGTGACCACAGGAGCGACGAACGGATGACGATGACGAAGGGCCAGGCTGGCCGACACGTGCCGGCCGCCGGCACGAAGGCGGCCCGGGACGTCGAGCGTGCCCGAACGCAGATGCTCCACGAGGCCAAGCCGCGCGGCCGCACGCGCATCGGTGCCGACGTCGTCTGCGAGGCGCTCCTGCGTCAGGGTGCCGATGTCCTGTTCGGCTACCCGGGCGGGGTCATCCTGCCGCTCTACGACGTCTTCGGCGACTACCCCGATCTGCGCCACGTGCTCGTGCGTCACGAGCAAGGCGCGGCCCACGCCGCCGACGGCTTCGCGCGGGCGACCGGTCGGGTGGGCGTGTGCATGGGCACGTCCGGCCCCGGTGCCACGAACCTCGTGACCGGCCTCGCGACCGCCCAGCTCGACTCCATCCCGGTCGTCGCCATCACCGGCAACGTGCCCGCCGCGCTCATCGGCAAGGACGCGTTCCAGGAGATCGACATC
This sequence comes from Candidatus Limnocylindrales bacterium, assembly GCA_036559965.1. Lineage (GTDB taxonomy): Bacteria > Chloroflexota > Limnocylindria > Limnocylindrales > CSP1-4 > CSP1-4. The sequence continues at coordinate 21,292 of DATBSD010000025.1, read as the reverse complement.
ACCGGCATCACCCTGCCGATGACGAAGCACAACTACCTCGTGCGCGACGCCGACGAGCTGCCACGCGTGCTGGCCGAGGCCTTCCACATCGCCCGCACCGGTCGCCCGGGCCCCGTGCATGTCGATATCACCAAGGACGCACTGCAACAGGAGACGACCGCGCCGCATCCCAGCGACGAGGACGTCATCGCCGGCCTGCCCGGTTTTCGGCCCAACGTCGACGGTCACCCGAAGCAGCTCAAGCTCGCCGCGCGAGACATCGATCAGGCCCAGCGCCCCGTCATCCTGGCCGGCCACGGCGTCCTCGTGGCCGAGGCCTGGGACGACCTGCGCGCGTTCGCCGAGAAGACGCACATCCCGGTCGCACACACGCTGCTGGGCATCGGCGGCATCGACGAGAGCCACCCGTTGAGCTATGGCTACATGGGCATGCACGGCTGGAAGCACGTCAACAAGGCCATCCAGTCGGCCGACCTGCTCATCGCCCTGGGCATGCGCTTCGACGACCGGGTGACCGGCAAGGTCAGCACCTATGCCCCGGGCGCGCGCGTCATCCACGTCGACATCGATCCCAGCGAGATCGGCAAGAACGTCGCGGTCGACGTGCCCATCGTGGGCGACGTCGGGCGTGTCCTGCGGGCGCTCACCCCGCTCGTCAAGGCGAGGCAGCGCGAGGAGCGCGATGCCTACTTCGCCGAGCTCGCGGAGTGGCGCCGCGACTCCGAAGGCGCCTCGTGGCACGGATCGGGCGCCTGGCGCGATGGTCTGCTGAGCGCCGATTTCGTCATCCAGCGCATCGGCGTCCTGACCGACCACGACGCGACGCTCATCGCAGACGTCGGTCAGAACCAGATGTGGCTGGCTCGCTATGCCGGCTTCCGGCGCCCCAATTCACACCTCAGTTCCGGCGGCCTGGGCACGATGGGCTACTCGATGCCCGCGGGCATGGGTGCAGCGCTCGGCCGGCCCGACAAGGAGACCTGGGCGATCGCCGGCGACGGCGGCTTCCAGATGACGCTCCAGGAGCTGGCGACGCTGACCCAGGACCGCATCCCGGTCAAGATCGCGCTCATGGACAACAAGAAGCTGGGCATGATCCGCCAATGGCAGGAGATCATCTACGCCGGCAACTACCACTCGGCGAGCCTCTTCGGGCCCGACTATTCCAAGCTCTGCGAGGCATACGGCATCCCGGCCTTCAAGGCGACGACGCCCGAGCAGGTCGACGACGCCATCCGCGCCGCTCAGGGATGTGACGGACCGGCGCTCGTCTGGTTCGAGATCGCCGAGGAGCAGAACGTCTTCCCCATGATGCCCGCCGGTAAGGGCCTCTCCGACCTCATCGAGAAGTGGGGCGGGGCGGACGAGTGAGCGATCCGGCGAGCTCCGACGGCGCTCGGGCGGCGGCGACCGTCCGCTACGTCCCCGGCTCGGGCGAGACCCGCCGCCATGTGCTCGTGGCCATCGTCAACGATCGGCCCGGCGTCCTGAACCGTGTCTCGAGTCTCATGCGCGCGCGCAACTTCAACATCGAGTCGCTTGCCGTGGGGCACACCGAGGACCCGGCCGTGAGCCGGATGACCATCACGCTGCATGGCGACGACTATGGGGTCGAGCAGGTCAGCAAGCAGCTCTATCGCCTCATCGACGTGCTCAAGGTCCAGGACGTGACCGCCGAGCGGCGCATCGAGCATGAGCTGGCCCTGATCAAGGTTCGCGCGACCAAGACCACCCGGGCCGAGGTCGTGACCATCGTCGAGATGAACAAGGGTCGTGTCGTCGACCTGGCGGCCGATTCGGTCGTCGTCGAGGCGACCGGCACCGAGGACGACATCGATCAGCTCGTCGAGCTGGTCACCCCGTTCGGGATCAAGGAGCTGGTCCGGACCGGCAGCATCGTCATGCTGCGCGGCGCCCAGACCGTCGAGTTCGAGGAGAAGGGCTGATGGGCGCACGCATGTACTACGACGCCGACGCGGATGCCGCGGCGCTGGCCGGCCAGGTGGTCGCCATCATCGGCTACGGCAGCCAGGGCCACGCCCACGCGCTCAACCTGCGCGACTCGGGGGTCGACGTCGTCATCGGCCTCAAGCCGACCTCGAAGAGCCGCGCGCTGGCGTCCGAAGCCGGACTCCGGGTGGCCACCGTCGCCGATGCCGTGACCGAGGCTGACGTGGTCATGATGCTCGTGCCCGATACGGAGCAGAAGGCGGTCTACGACGCCGAGATCGCCGCCAACCTGCGACCCGGCAGCCTGCTCATGTTCGCCCACGGCTTCAACATCCACTTCGGGCGCATCGACCCGCCGGCCGGTATCGATGTGGGCATGGTCGCGCCCAAGGGGCCTGGACACCTCGTCCGATCGGTCTACGTCGAGGGCGGCGGCGTGCCGGCGCTCTTCGCCGTGCACCGCGATGCCAGCCAGACCGCCCGGGCGCGGACGCTGGCCTACGCTCGGGCTCTCGGCTGCACGCGCGCGGGCGTGCTCGAGACGACGTTCGCCGAGGAGACCGAGACCGACCTCTTCGGCGAGCAGTCGGTCCTCTGCGGTGGCACCTCGGCGCTCGTCAAGATGGCCTTCGAGACGCTCGTCGAGGCCGGCTACCAGCCCGAGCTGGCGTACTTCGAGACGATGCACGAGCTCAAGCTCATCGTCGACCTGCTCTACCGCGGCGGCCTCAACTTCATGCGCTTCAGCGTCAGCGACACGGCCGAGTTCGGGGACTACGTCTCGGGCCCGCGGATCATCGACGACCACGTCCGCCGGACGATGCGCGAGGTCCTGGGCGAGATCCAGGATGGCTCATTCGCCGCGCGCTGGATCGCCGAGAACGAGTCCGGACGGGGCGACTTCCTGCGCCTCCGGCAGGCCGATCAGGACCACCAGATCGAGCGAGTCGGTGTCGAGCTCCGGCGTCAGATGCGCTGGCTCGATCCGGTCGAGGTCACGGCCGGGCAGGCTCAGGCCTCGGCGTCCGGGGCCGCCGGCTCGCAGGGCGGCCAGGGGTGACCGGTCCGGGCGCCGGCCGCTGGGATGCCAGCCGCATCCGCGTCTTCGACACGACCCTGCGTGACGGCGAGCAGGCGCCCGGCGCCGGGCTGACGGCCGAGGAGAAGCTCGAGGTCGCACGCCAGCTCGTGCGTCTCAACGTCGACGTCATCGAGGCCGGTTTCCCGGCCGCATCGCCGGGCGACTGGGAAGCCGTGCACCGCATCGCCAAGGAGACCCGTGGCGTCGCCGTCGCCGCCCTCGCGCGCTGCCGGGATGGCGACCCGCAGCGGGCCGTCGAGGCCATCCGCGTCGCCGAGCGTCCCCACCTCCACGTCTTCATCGCGACGTCCGACATCCACCTCAAGCACAAGCTGCGCGCGACGCGCGAGGAAGCCCTCGCCGCGGCCGTCGAGTGGGTGGCCTACGGCCGTCGGGCGCTCGGCCCGGATGCCGAGATCGAGTTCAGCGCCGAGGATGCCTCGCGCACCGATCCCGAGTTCCTGCTGCGTGTCTACGAGGCGGTCGTCGACGCCGGTGCGACGACGGTCAACATCCCGGACACGGTCGGCTATGCCATCCCGTCCGAGTTCGGGCAGCTCGTGGCCGCCGTCCACGAGCGGGTCGGATCGGAGGCCGTGGTCAGCGTCCACTGCCACAACGACCTCGGGCTGGCGACGGCCAACACGCTGGCGGCCGTCCAGGCCGGCGCGCGGCAGGTCGAGGTGACCATCAACGGCCTCGGCGAGCGCGCAGGCAACGCGTCGCTCGAAGAGGTCGTCATGTCGCTGCGCACGCGCCCGACCCAGTTCCCGCAGCTGGCCAGTCGCGTCGCCACCGAGCAGATCACGGCCGCCAGTCGCCTCGTCAGCTATCTGACCGGCTTCGTCGTCCAGCCCAACAAGGCCATCGTCGGCGGCAACGCCTTCGCGCATGAGTCCGGCATCCACCAGGACGGTGTGCTCAAGAACCCGCTGACCTACGAGATCATGACCCCCCAATCGGTCGGGCTCTCCGGTTCGACGCTCTCGATCGGCAAGCTCTCCGGCCGACGCGGTCTGCAGGGCAAGCTGCAGCAGCTCGGGCATCGCGTCGAGGGTCCCGCGCTCGACGCCGTCTATCGCGAGGTCGTGGCGCTCGCCGATGCCAAGAAGGACGTCACCGACGCCGATCTCCTGGCGCTCGTCGAGCAGCAGGCCGCCGAGACCGCTCCGGCGCAGGCCGGTGCCGTCGAGCTGGTCGGCTGGAGCGTGACGTCGAGTCACGGCGGTCGGTCGGAGGGCAGCGTGACGCTCGCCACCGCCGGTCGGACGGAGCAGGCACAAGGCACGGGCAACGGTCCGGTCGATGCGCTCTTCGGCGCCGTCGACGCGGCGGTGCGACCCATCCTCGGCTGGCACCCGGTGCTCATCGAGTACGAGATCCGGGCCGTGACCGCGGGCGAGGATGCCCAGGGCAACGTGCTCGTCCGATGTCGCCGCTCGACCGACGGCGAGGATGGGCCGATGGGCACCGGCCACGGCCTGTCGACGAACATCATCGAGGCCTCGCTCGAGGGCTATGTCTCGGCGCTCAACAAGCTGCGCGACGCGGTCGTGCGCGAGGTCCGGGCGTGACCGAGGCCATCTCGACGCCCGTCGCCGTCGACCCGCCGACGACCGTCGGCTATCGACTCGCGGCCGTGCCGGGCGACGGCATCGGACCTGAGGTGCTGGCTGCCGGGGTACGTGTCCTCGAGGCGTGCGGCGCCCGTTTCGGTTTCGGTGTCGAGTGGTCGGAGCTGGTCGTCGGAGGCTGCGCCATCGATGCCTTCGGCGTGCCCATCCGCGACGCCGACCTGGCCGTCGCCGCTGCGTCGGATGCCGTCTATTTCGGGGCCATCGGCGGTCCCCGATGGTCGGATCCCAAGGCCGCCGTCCGCCCCGAGCAAGCGCTCTTCGCCCTCCGGGGCGGCCTGGGATTGTTCGCCAACCTGCGGCCGGTCACCGTCGAGCCGGCGTTGACCGCCAGCTCGCCGCTCAAGCCGGAGCTGCTCGATGACGTCGACCTGCTCATCGTCCGCGAGCTGACGGGCGGCATCTACTTCGGGCGACCCTCCGAGCAGCGCGTCGAGGCCGACGGCCGGGCCGCGATCGACACGCTGTGGTACACGGAGGCGGAGATCCGGCGCGTCGTGACGCTCGCGTTCGAGCTCGCGCAGGCCCGGCGCAAGCGTCTCGCGAGCATCGACAAGGCCAACGTGCTGGCGTCGTCTCGCCTCTGGCGGACCATCGTCGACGAGGTCGCGCCGAGCTTCCCGGAGGTGGCCGTCGAGCATCGCCTTGTCGACGCCGCGGCGATGGTCCTCGTCACCCGGCCGTCGACCTTCGACGTCATCGTGACCGAGAACCTCTTCGGCGACATCCTGAGCGACGAGGCCTCGGTGCTTGCCGGGTCACTGGGCATGCTGCCATCCGCCTCCATCGGTTCGCGCCGCACCGCACACGGGTTGTTCGGGCTCTATGAGCCGATCCACGGCTCGGCCCCCGACATCGCGGGGCAGGACACCGCCAACCCCATCGGCACCATCCGCTCCGGCGCCATGCTCGCGCGCTGGTCGCTCGGCCGCGCCGATGTCGCCGACGCCATCGAGGCCGCCGTCAGCGCGACGGTCGCCGACGGTTGGCGGACGCCCGACCTGGTGGCCACCGACACGCCAACGGCCCGCGTGCTCGGGACGCGCGACATGACCGAACGCATCATCGAACGGCTGGCAGGAGGCCCCGCGTGAGCGACCCCATCGTCCTCTACGACACGACGCTGCGTGACGGCACGCAGCGAGAAGGCATGGTCCTCTCCCTGGCCGACAAGCTGCGCATCGCCAAGCGGCTCGATGAAGCCGGCTTCACCTACGTCGAGGGCGGCTGGCCGGGCTCGAACCCCAAGGACGCCGAGTTCTTCGCCGCCGCCCGCGACATGCGCTGGACGAATGCCCGCATCGCGGCCTTCGGCTCCACGCGCCATCGCGCGAACAAGCCGGACGAGGACCCCAACCTGGCCGCGCTCGTCGAGGCGGCCACGCCGGTGATCACCATCTTCGGCAAGAGCTGGCTGCTCCACGTGATCGAGGTCCTGGGCGCCACCCCCGACGAGAACCTGGCCATGGTCGGCGACTCGGTCGCCCACTGTCGCCAGGGTGGCCGGGTCGAGGTCGTCTACGACGCCGAGCACTTCTTCGACGGCTACAAGGACGATCGCGAGTACGCCCTCGCCACCCTCCGGGCCGCGCATGCGGCGGGGGCGACGACGCTGACCTTGTGCGACACGAACGGCGGCTGCATGACCGACGAGGTCGCGGCCATCGTCGGCGACGTCATCGCGACCCTCGATCTGGCCGACGTGCGCTACGGCATCCACGTCCACGACGATGCCGGCCTCGCGGTCGCCAACTCCCTGGCCGCCGTGCGCGCCGGCGTGCGCCATGTCCAGGGCACGGTCAACGGCTACGGCGAGCGCTGCGGCAACGCCAACATCGTGACCATCTGGGCGGACCTGGGGCTCAAGATGGGCCTCGAGAGCGTCCCCGCGGCGGCCGACCTGACCGCCCTCGCCGAGCTCAGTCGCTTCGTCGCCGGCATCGCCAACATCACGCCCGACGCGCATGCCCCGTATGTCGGCGCCAGCGCCTTCGCGCACAAGGGCGGCGTCCACGGTGCGGCCACGGCCAAGGTCCGCCATTCCTACCAACACATCGACCCGGCACTCGTCGGCAACGAGACACGGCTCGTGGTCAGCGAGCTGGGCGGGCGGGTCAATACACAGTGGCGCGCAGAGCAGCTCGGCCACGAGCTGGCAGGCGTCGTCGATCCGCGCGAGCTGAGCCAGCTGATCAAGCAGCTCGAGGCAGAAGGGGCCAGCTTCGAGGGCGCCGAGGCATCGTTCGAGCTGCTCATCCGTCGCCATGGGCGCGACTACCGGGCGCCGTTCAAGCTGGTCGACTTCACCGTCCTCGTCGAGCAGCGTGACGGGCAGGACCTGCGGGCCGAGGCAACGGTCAAGGTCGAGGTCGATGGCGAGGTCCTGCACACGGCGGCCGACGGCAACGGTCCGGTCAACGCGCTGGACGCCGCGCTGCGCAAGGCGCTCCGGGCGTTCTACCCGCAGCTCGATGGCGTCCACCTCGTCGACTACAAGGTGCGCATCCTCGACGGCGATGCCGCGACCGCGGCCAAGACGCGCGTCGTCATCGACTCGGCGGCGGAGTGGGGCACCTGGTCGACCGGCGGTTCCGACACGAACATCATCGCGGCCTCGTGGCAGGCGCTCGGCGACTCGCTCGAATACGCGCTCTGGAAGAGCGGCGACGCGTCGACGGAGCGCCGCGATGAACGGCACTTCACCACGATCAGCCCGGGAGGTCGATGAACATGGGTGACGCCGGCCAGACGGCCGAGGCGGCCGAGCAGCGCCTCCGCCTCGCCCGCTGGAGCTGCACGACGGGCTCCAACGTCCAGAGCCGGGGCGTGGTCGTGCTCGAAAGCGGCGATCATCGCTGGGAAGCGACGGCCGAGGGCAACGGCGCCGTCGACGCGCTGTTCGGGGCCGTCGATCAGGCGCTCAGCGGCGTGCTGACCGGGCATCCTCGCCTCATCGCCTACGACGTCCACGCGCTCGCTGAGGGGCCGGATGCCGAGGGCCGCGTGACCGTCCGTCTGGCGCCGCCGGCCGATGCAGCCGGTGCTCGGGCGCACGGATCGTACGAAGGCAGCTCCCAGTCGCCGAACATCATCGCGGCCTCGGTCGAGGCCTACATCGAAGCCATCAACGACCTGCTGACCGAGGACCATTGGGCGGGTGCCACCGACGCCGCCGGCAACCGCGCGCGGACGGCCGTCGAGCCGGCCGACGCTGCCGCCAGCGAGTTCGATGAAGAAGCCGCCCGGCACGACACGACCGCCTGGTTCGAGCGGTAGCCAGAGCGATCGATCGGCGGCCGCGCCGACGGATGCGTGGAGCGATCGAGCCCCAGGTCAGTGGCTGACGACCTTGTCCATCGCGGCCGCGCTCGCGATCCAGCCCGCGACGGTCGCCTCTGACGGCAGTCGGCGGATCCAGTTCGGCCGGGCCGCATCGACCTCCTGGAAGGTCTGCGCGAGGTTGGCCGCGTTGCGCTGCGCCAGCTCAGCGGGGGAGTCGACCCCGGCCGCCTCGAGCAGGTCGGCGTACTCGGAGCCGACGCCGTCGACGCGCATGAGGTCGACGTGGTTGACCCACTTCAAGAGCTGATGCGTGCCGATGCCGGTCGCCGCGGCGACCTTGTCGCGCCCGGCGGGGCTGCCGGCGGCCATGAGCAGATCATCTGTGCTGTTGATGCCGGCCTCGCCGAGCTTCGTCGCGAACACGTTGCCGATGCCTTCGACCTCGTCGATGCGCATCACTGACTCCCTTCGCCCCCATCGGCCCCCGAGCACCGGGTCGCCTGGCGCGTCACCGGGACCGGAGCATACCGCCGGCCGACCGCGCGCCGCTAGACTCCCGAGCCATGACCCGCTATGCCTACGCCGGGGAGCCGGGCGCCTTCGCCGAGGACGCCGTGCTCGCCCTGGCCGAGGACGCCGAGGCCGTCCCCGTGTCGGGCTTCCGCGAGGTCTTCGAAGTCGTCACCGCCGGCGGGCGGCCGGGTGACGGTGCCGCGATCGCGGCCGTCGAGCGTGGCGTGCTGCCGATCGAGAACGTCGTCCAGGGCACGGTCCGCGAGACCTACGACCTGCTCCTCGAGCATCAGCTGGTCATCGTCGGCGAGGTCATCGTGCCGGTCCGGCTGTGCCTCGCGGCGATGCCCGGCGAGACGCTCGAGAGCATCGAGCGGGTCTACTCCCACATCCAGGCGCTTGGCCAGGCGGAGGTCTTCCTGCGCACGCGACCCTGGAGCCTGCTGACGACCTACAACACGGCCGGTGCCGGCAAGCTCATCGCCGATCGGCAGGAGCGGGGTGCGGCGGCCGTGCTGTCGCCGCGCGCGGCCGCGCTCTTCGGCTTCGATGTCCTCGCCCACGACATCCAGAGCGTGCCCGACAACCGGACCCGCTTCCTCGTCGTGGCCCGCATGGGCGACCCGCCCGTCGAGCCTGGCGACCAGGCGACAACGTGGAACGGGGTGGCATCGCAGGGCCACCGGACGACGCTTGTGCTGGCCGTGCACAACGAGCCGGGCGCGCTGCTGCGCTGCCTCAAGGTCATCGCCGATGCCGGTCTCAACATGGGCAAGCTCGAGTCTCGCCCGAGTCGCGATCGTGCCTGGGAGTACGTCTTCTGGGTCGAGCTCGACGCCGACGCCCGGGCGTCAGTCACGGCCTCGGCCATCGCGGAGCTGGGCAGGGTGGCGGCGATGGTGCGCGTGCTGGGGAGCTGTCCGCGGGCCGCGGATCCGGCCTGAGCCAGTCCTACTCGACGACGATGGCGTCGAGACCGGCCTCGGCCTCGGGATAGGGGAGGTGCAGGTCGTCCATCGCGTCAGCCACGATGTCTGCCACCGCCAGGTTACGGAACCACTTGCGATTGGATGGGATGACGTGCCACGGCGCGCTGCTCGGTGAGCATCGCTCGAGCATCTCTTCGTACGCCGCCATGTACTCGTCCCAGAGCTTTCGCTCGGCAAGGTCCGACGTCGAGAACTTCCAGCGCTTGGCGGGATCGTCGAGCCGGGCCTGAAGGCGTGCCTTCTGCTCGTCGCGGTCGATGAGCAGGAAGAACTTGAGGATGGTCGTGCCGGTCTCGGTCAGGAGCGCCTCGAACTCGTTGATCTGGTCGTAGCGCCGGCGCCAGGTCGCCGCGGGGACCAGGCCATGCACGCGCACCACGAGCACGTCCTCGTAGTGCGAGCGATTGAAGATCGCGACGCTGCCTTTCGGCGGCACGGCCTTGTGTGCACGCCACAGGAAGTCGCGGGCGAGCTCGTCCGGTGTCGGCACTTTGAACGCGACGACGTCGCAGCCCTGGGGGTTGAAGGCGCCCATGACGTGCTGGATGGTGCCGTCCTTGCCGGCCGTGTCGATGCCCTGCAGGACGATGAGCACGGCATGGGCCCCGTTGGCCCAGAGTCGCTCCTGGAGGTCGGTCAGGCGGTCGACGCCTGCTGCCAGCTCGGTCACGGCCGCCGACTTCTGGTGGCCGAACGTCTCGTTCGGATCCCAGCCCGACAGATCGACGCTGGCGCCGGGCTCGACGCGAAGGCGCTTGCGGATGGACGGCTCGGGTCGGTCGGTCATGGCCCGAGCATACCGGCCCGGCGCTCGATCGATTCGCGCTACGATCGTGTCCATGACGACCGTCGCCGGCACGAAGCCGCACCCGATCTACCTGGCCGGCGAGTGGGCCACGTCACCGGACGTGCTGGAGGTCTCGAATCCGGCCCGGCCCGACGACCCCGCCGGCAGCACCTACAACGCGACGGCAGCGCAGTTCGAGACGGCGGTCTCCGCGGCCGTGACAGCGTTCGAGGAGACGCGCCGGCTGCCGGCCTACGAACGCGGTCGGGTGCTGCGCGAGATCAGCGCCGGCATCAAGGCGCGGCGCGAAGAGCTCGGGCGGATCATGGCCCTCGAGGCCGGCAAGCCGATCCGCGACGCCCTGGTCGAGGTCGATCGCGCGGTGCTCACGTTCCGGCTCGGTGCCGAGGAGGCCGAGCGGATGGTCGGCGAGGTCATCCCGCTCGACCTCATGCCTGCCTCGCGCGGCCGGCTCGGGCTGACCCGCCGCTTCCCGGTCGGCCCGGTGGCCGCGATCAGTCCCTTCAACTTCCCACTCAACCTGGCCGCGCACAAGCTCGCACCGGCCATCGCGGCAGGCTGCTCGATCGTGCTCAAGCCACCGTCCAAGGACCCGCTCACGATGCTCACCGTGGCTGAGATCGTGGCCGACGCCGGCCTGCCGACGGGAGCCGTGAGCATCCTGCCGATGAGCCGCGAGCTGGGTGATCAGATGGTCGCCGACGAGCGCTTCAAGCTCCTGACCTTCACCGGCAGCCCGGCCGTCGGCTGGCGCATGAAGGCCCGGGCGGGCAAGAAGCGGGTCGTGCTCGAGCTCGGCGGCAACGCTGGCGTCATCGTCGACAAGACCGCCGACCTCGACTGGGCGGTCCGACGCATCTTGGTCGGCGCCTTCAGCTACGCCGGTCAGGTGTGCATCAGCGTCCAGCGGATGTACGTCCACGCCGACGTCTGGGATGAGGTCATGACGCGCGTCGCGGACGGCGCTCGGAACCTGCGGACGGGCGACCCGCTCGACCCGGAGACCGTCCTCGGCCCGATGGTCGACGTCGCCCAGGCGCAGCGCACGCAGCGCTGGGTCGAGGAGGCCGTCGCCATGGGCGGCCGTGTCGTGACCGGCGGTCAGGCCGACGGCGCCTTCTTCCCCGCGACCGTCCTGACGGACGTCCCCGTCGAGGCCCAGGTGTGCACCAACGAGGCCTTCGCGCCTCTCGTGGTCGCTTTCCCGTTCGACGACATCGGCGATGCCATCGCCCGGGTCAACGCCTCCGACTACGGGCTCCAGACAGGGATCTTCACGAATGATCTCAGCAATGCCCGCCGCGCCTTCGACGAGCTCGAGGTCGGCGGCGTCATCGTCAACGACGTGCCGACCTATCGCATCGACCACATGCCCTACGGCGGGGTCAAGGACTCGGGGCTCGGTCGCGAGGGTCTGCGCTGGGCGATCGAGGACATGACCGAGATCCGCATCATGGTCCTCGCCGAACCCGGCTAGCCCGATCCGCGCCGATCGATAGCGGTCGGTGTCTCGCGAGCGCCAGGACGAGCCATCGCAACGCAGCAAGCGACGTCTCGCGACCCCACCAGACCCCTGCCACGTCCCCCTGACCTTGGTACTGCGAGTGGCACCCGCCCGACCCATGGTGCTGATCGGCCGAATCCGGTTTGATGGCCGCCTCGCTGCTCCACCGCTCCAGCGTCTCGGAGCGTGACCGCGCGTCGCCCCGGCGATCGCGGTCTCGGAGTCGGCCGCACGACGAACGAGGCAGCCCTGCACATGGATCGCAGCTGGTGAGGCTCAGCCGCTCGCGCGGATCTGATCCGCTGCGCCTCGTCCGCGTGCGCCTGGCGCTCGTCATCCTCGCCGCAGCGGTCCTGCCGATGGCGCTTGGCCTGGTCGTCGTCCCTGCCCTCGATCGCGCCGACGCGGGGCGTGAGCAGGCTCGGGTCGCAGCGGCCAGCGAGGCGCTCTCAGCCGCTGTCGCGGCGGAGGTCGAGCGAGTCGGCAACGCCATCCTCATGACGGCCGCCAACGGTGCCGTCGTCGATGCCGCCCGCGGGGCGACCGTCTCGCCCGAGGATCGGCGACTGGCCGGGCTGGCCGCCGTGACCGGCACGTCGGTCGAGCACGTCGCCGTCTACGGGACCGATGGCCGAGAACGGATCCACGCCATCGAAGGCGTCGCGTCGGCTCCCGAGCGGGCGTCGGCGATCCGCGCCCTGCCGATGCCCATGCGCGATGTCCTTCGATTGGCCGCCGGCGAAGTCATCCGCTCCGACGCATACGATGGGCGAGACGGCATCCGACGCATGGTCCTGGCCACGCCGGTCGTCGACGGCACGGGGTCGAGCATCGGCATCGTGGCCTTCGAGATCCCGCTCGTGCGCCTCCTGACCACGGCCCCGACCGACACGCCAGAGGGCGGATACGCTCAGCTCGTCGACGCCACGAGCGGCGAGATCGTGGCCGACAGCCGTGCCACGAGCGGCGATCCCGCCGACGCGCCGGCGACGGGCCTGCAGCGTCTCGATCGTGCCGTGCTCGGTGCGCTCCATCGGGCCGAGGCGGTCGTCGCGACCCTCTTCTCGGATGGCTGGAGCGTCGGCCTGTCTCCCCTCAGCGCGAGCAGCCTGCTCTCCGACGACTGGGCCTTGGTCGTCGCCCAGCCAGCGGGCACGCTGCCGCTCCACCTGCTCGTCCCGCTCGCAGCGCTCATCGGTGTCCTCATCGTGCTGCTCATCTGGATGTCGCGTCAGGTCATGCGGCCGGCCGGCGACCTCGAGCGGTCGCGGATCGAGCTCCGGCGGCTCTACGAGCGTGCCAAGGTCGATGCGCTGACGGACCCACTCACTGCGCTCGGCAACCATCGCGCATGGCAGGAGGAGTCGGCGCGACAGACCGAGCTGTCTCGACGTCACGGCACGCCGACCGCGCTCGTGCTCATCGACCTCGACGACTTCAAGCGTGTCAACGATGCCACCGGTCATGCGACGGCCGATGAGCTGCTGCGCGGCTTCGGCGCGCTGATGGCCGGCAGCATCCGGGCGACCGATCGCGCCTTCCGGGTGGGCGGCGATGAGTTCGCCATCGTCATGCCGCAGGCCGATGCTGCGAGCGGCCTTATCCTCGCCCAGCGCCTGCTCGATGCCGCCCTGCGACCCGACGCGGCCAGCCCGCTGGCGCGCTCGCTCTCGTTCTCGGCCGGCGTGGCGGCCACGCCGCTCGTCGCGCCCGAGGCCGGTGAGCTGTTCGCCGCCGCGGACGCCGCCCTCTTCTGGGCCAAGCGTCACGGTCGCTCCGCGGTCGAGGTCTACGACCCCGCCCGTCATCGGCCCCAGCACGCGTCGGCCGGCGCGGCCGTGGTCGATCGCGTTGGCGACGTCATCACCCGGCGTGCCCTGCGGCCGGTCTTCCAGCCGATCATCGACGTCATCACGGGTCGCGTCCTGGGCTACGAGGGCCTGGTCCGCCCGACGGCCGACGCCGGCTTCACGGACCCGGGCAGCCTGTTCGCGGCCGCCGCCGCCTGCGATCGTGTCGTCGAGCTCGACATGGCCTGCTTCGAGGTGGTCGGTGCCGGCGCCGCAGCCATCGAGCCCGACCGACTCGTGAGCATCAACCTCTCACCGCGCACACTCGAGGGACCGGACTTCAAGGCTCGGCGCCTGGCCGACGTCCTCGCCGCGCACGGCATCACGACCGATCGCGTCATCCTCGAGCTGACCGAGCGCGAGGTCGTCGAGGACATGGAACAGCTGCGTTCGAGCATGGAGGCCTGCCGCGCGATCGGCTTCAAGCTCGCCGCCGACGACGTCGGCGCGGGCAACGCCGGACTGCGGCTGCTCAGCCAACTCGACTTCGACATCGTCAAGGTCGATCTCTCGCTCGTCCAGGGCGGGGCCATGCGCGACTCCTCGCTGGCCGTGCTGCGCTCGCTCATCGACCTCGCCGGGCGCTGGGGCGCCATGGTCGTGGCCGAGGGCGTGGAGACACCAGAGCAGTTCCAGGTCGTTCGCGACCTCGGTGCCAAGGCCGCCCAGGGATACCTGCTCGGCCGCCCGGCCGAGGCACTCGCCGAGGGTCCGGTCGACGTGGAGCAGATCCTGTCACGGGTCGCGCCGTCACCGCGGCAGGCACGCTTCGCACCGGCACCGGTGCGTGACATCGGAGGCGCCTGATCGTCGTCTCGATGGCCCTCGTGGCGCTGTCGCTCCGGCGCCCCACCGCCTGACGCGCGATCCGGCTGCGAGCCCACTCGTCGCAACCGACGCGGAGATATCGCCAGAAGGTACTGCACCGACCCTGACCGCGGTGCCATAGGCCTGCCGTCGTTGACGTCGTTCCATAGGCCTCGACCAAATGCGTCCCGACCTCTCGCCCCAGGGGGTGCCGCGAGGAGTCGTCATCCGCCCATGCATCGACCGATGACGGGCCACCAGAAAGGCATAGGCACCATGGAGTTCGTTTCCCAGCCGGTCGCGACGCGCGCGGACGAGGATCGTCGGCGTCGACGGCGAGGACTCATCGCCCTTCTGCTGGGCCTCTCGGTCCTGACCCTCGGGTCGGGCGTCTTCTCGCTCGCGGTCTTCCAGTCGAGCGACACATCGGCCGGCAACTTCTCGACGGGCACCATCGTGCTCGACGTCTCGCCGGTCACGGTCTTCAATGCCACGAACATCTTCCCCGGTGACTCGGGCAGCGCGACGGTCAACGTCGCCAACACCGGCACCGGCGCGCTGCGCTACGCGATGACGAGCACGTCGACCGACCCCGACGGGCTGGGCGACGAGATCAACCTGGTCATCCGTCCGGGAGCCTGCCCCAGCGTCGCGGCCGCCATCTACACGGGCGATGTCGACGACGCACTCTTCGGCAACCCGGCTCAGGGCGATCACCCCCTGGCAGGCGACCGCACGCTGGCGTCCGGCGCCAACGAGAACCTCTGCTTCAGCTGGGACCTGCCGTTGAGCACGGCGACGACCTTCCAGGGCACGAGCGTCTCGACGACGTTCACGTTCCTGGCCGAGCAGACCGCCAACAACCCGTAGTCATAGGACCGTCGACGGTGATGCCGATCCGCTAGGTTCGCGATCACCGTCGATCGCAGTGCAGGGACTCGAGTCCCATCGACAGGGAGACCCGATGAAGGCCACCCGCCCCTCGGTGTTCGCGATGACCCGCTGGATGCTGGACATCGCCATCGTGGGGTTGGTGGCCATCGTCGTGCTCGCGGTCGTCCTCGGTCGCGTGGTGCCGCTCGTCGGTGGCCAGACGTTGATCATCGGCGGGCCCTCGATGGAGCCGGCCGTGCCGCTCGGCTCGGCTGTCGTCATCGGCCGAGTCGCACCAGAAAGCATCGCGGTCGGTGACGTCGTCTCCGTCCAGAACGGCGACGCGCGTGCCATCTACACCCACCGGGTCATCCGGACGCTCGCCCTGAACGGCCAGCCGTACATCGAGACGAAGGGCGACAACAACCCCGTCGTCGATGGCGCGACCGTGCCAGCCGAGACCGTCATCGGCCGGGTGAACCTGACCATCCCGATGATGGGCTACGTCGTGGCCTGGCTGTCGGTGCCCAGTGGTGTGGCCTTCGTGCTGGCCCTCGGCGGGCTGCTCGTCCTGGCGGCGCTGCTGGTCGACAGCGTCGAATCGGACCGCCAGCGCGCTCGTCGGGCGACGACCAGCTCCGGCGCCGGTCGCGGGCGACCGACGCTGGCCATGGCCTCAGGTGGCCTCGAAGCGGCGGCGCCCATCGGCATCTCGCCCGCGATGCCCTCCGTGGCGGGCCTCGTCGACGCCCGCCGCCGCCGTCCCGAGCTGGGTACCGAATCACCTTCGTCCTCCCGACGGCCCCGACCCTCACGCTCGAAGCGACGATCGACGTGACGCTCTCGCTGCCGCTGCCCCGCGGCCGGCGAGCCACGCTGCTCGTCGTCATCGGCCTCGTCGCCGCCCTGACCATGACGACCGTGCCGACGAGCCTCGCGCGATTCACCGGCAACGACACCACGGTCGGCGCATTCGGCGCCGACATCCTGTCCCCGCCGACGGCGCTCTCGGCCACCGGCGGCGCGTCGATCACGCTTGGCTGGACGGCGACGCCGAAGACATGGGCCGCTGGCTACACCATCTGGCGATCGACCACGGCCGGCGGGACGTACAGCCAGATCGGTTCGGTCACGCCGCGCACGACGACGACGTACATCGACTCGCCGGCTGCGGGGACCTACTTCTACAAGGTCCGTGCCTTTCTCCAGAACTGGTCGAGCGTCGATGCCGGTCCCGCCTCGGCGACCGTCGGCAGCGCGACCGGTACCGGCTACAAGGACTGTGTCGGGACGTCCAACCTGGCCGAGACCGTCAATGCCGGTGACAACAACGGCTACCAGACCAACCCCAACCGCGCATGCGGCGTGGCCGACGGGTTGTTCGCGCGCGACCCCAACAGCGGTACGGGCGGCACGGAGTCGTGCGGCACGGGCAACACGCCCGACACGCGCAAGGATCAGCACCGCTGGTGGGGCTACGCCTTCGGCATGCCGGGCGCGGTCTCGGCCATCAACGGCATCGAGGTCCAGGCCGTCCTGCGTCTCAACAACAACGGCGGCACGAACAACCTCTGCGCACAGCTCTCGTGGGACGGCGGCGCCACCTGGACGACCATCAAGACGCAGGCCGTGACCGGAGGCAACGCCTGGACGACGTATGCGTTCGGCGGCCCGGCGGATACCTGGGGCCGGACGTGGTCGGTCGGGAACCTCAGCACGACGAACTTCCGGGTCCGGGTCATCAACGCCTCGACACAGGCGGCCAAGGACTTCGACCTCGACAGCCTCCGTGTCCAGGTCACCTACACGCCCTGACGTCGGGATCGGCTCGAGGTCCACGCCGGTGACCCCTTGACGGGATGCACCGCGCCAGCGTAGAAACGACCGGTCGCCTCGGCGCCCGCTCGGCGGCTGCCCCGAGGCTGACACCGGCATCGACCACGCAACGCCCCCTTGCGGTCCCCCGAGACCGGGCGGGGATCCCGGGTGTCCCGAGCGCCCTGGATCCCCGCCACGATCCGTCCGCTGGCGCATGAGGCGGCCGCACGCGAATGACGCGGGCGGCGTCCCCGGTGCCGCCCGTACACTTGGAGCGATGACCACCGAGCGCCCCCGGACGGCCGCCGACCTGCTCGTCGATGGCCTGGAGGCCGAAGGTTGCGACTGGGTCTTCTCGGTGCCCGGCGAAGAGACCATGGACCTGCTTGATGCGCTCAGCCGGCGGGAGCGCATCCGACATGTGACCACCCGTCACGAGCAAGGCGCGGCCTTCATGGCGGACGTCCACGGACGCTTGACCGGCCGCGCTGCCGTCGCCATGGCGACGCTCGGCCCGGGCGCCACGAACCTCGTCACGGGCGTCGCTGATGCCTACCTCGACCGCGCGCCGATGGTCGCGCTGACCGGCCAGACCGGTTCCGACAAGCTCCACAAGGAGGCCCATCAGCTGGTCGACATCGTGGGCATGCTCGCGCCGGTCACGAAGTGGAACACGCGCGTCGAACGCATCGAGGCCATCCCCGAGATCGTGCGCAAGGCATTCCGCGTGGCGATGCTCGAGAAGCCCGGACCGACCCACATCGAGCTGCCCGAGAACCTGGCCGCGATGCCTGCGCCGGTGGCTGCGCGGCCGCTCGAGCCGGGGCGGACCTACTTTCCCGAGCCGACCGACGAGGCCATCGCCCACGCCGCCAAGATGCTGGCCGGGTCGGAGCGACCGCTCGTCCTGGCCGGCAATGGGGTCCTGCGGCGCAACGCATCGTCCGCGCTGCGTGCATTCGCGCGCGGGCTGCATGTGCCCGTCGCGGTCACCTTCATGGGCAAAGGCGCCATCGACGATCGCAGCCACCTGAGCCTGATGGCGGTCGGGCTCCAGGCGCGCGACCACGTGCTGACCGGCTTCGACCGAGCAGACGTCATCGTCTCCATCGGCTACGACCTCGTCGAGTACGCCCCGCAACGCTGGAACCCCGAGGGCAACAAGCGGATCATCCACATCGACACGACACCGTCCGAGGTTGATGCCGCATACCAGCCCGAGATCGAGCTGGTGGGCGACATCGAGGGCACGCTGCCGCGCCTGCTCCAAGCGGTCCTGCCGCGCGGCATCGGTGGCCGCGATGCGACCGAGCGTCACGAGGCCAAGGAGATCCTCGTCAACGCCGACCTGCGCACGGCGCTGCTGGCCGAGCTCGACGCCTATGCCAGCGACGATGGCTTCCCGATCCGTCCCCAGAAGGCCATCTCGGCCCTGCGCGAAGTGCTCGCGCCAAACGACATCGTCGTGTCCGATGTCGGCGCCCACAAGGTCTGGGTCGCCCGTCTCTACCAGGCCTACGAGCCGAACACGGTCATCATCTCGAACGGCTTCGCCGCCATGGGCATCTCGTTGCCCGGGGCCATCGCCGCCAAGCTCGTCCACCCCGAACGGCGGGTCGTCGCGCTGTGTGGCGACGGCGGCTTCCTGATGAACTGCCAGGAGCTCGAGACGGCTCGCCGCATCGGGGCCAACGTGACCGTGGTCATCTGGCGCGACGACGGCTACGGGCTCATCGACTGGAAGCAGCGCAATGAGTTCGGGCGGCCGTTCGGGGTCGAGTTCGGGAACCCCGACTTCGTCGACCTGGCGACGAGCTTCGGCATCGCCGGCTTCCGGGCGACGTCAGCTGCAGATCTGGCTCCCACGCTGCGGAGAGCGCTCGACGTCGAAGGGCCGGCGCTCGTCGAGGTGCCGATCGACTACCGCGAGAACCTGCGCCTGACGGAACGGCTGGGCGCCCTGTCGGGTTCGATGTGAGCGACGACGGTCCGATCGACGCGGTCGGGCGCCCGGTCGTGGTCATCGGCCTCGACGGGGCTGAGCCGAGCCTCGTCTTCGATCGCTGGCGAGCCGACCTGCCGACCCTCGACGGCCTCATGCGGAGCGGCGTCCATGCGCGGCTCGAAAGCACCATCCCGGCCATCACGGTGCCCGCCTGGGCGTCGATGATGAGCGGCCTCGACCCGGGCCAATTGGGGATCTACGGCTTCCACAACCGGATCGACCACGCCTACGACCACGTCCGCATCGCCAACGCCGCGGATGTCCGGCGGGCTCGTGTCTGGGACCTCGTCAGTCGGGCCGGCGGGCGTGTCGGCCTCGTCAGCGTGCCCCAGACGTACCCCATCAAGCCCGTCAACGGCGAGGTCGTGAGCTGCTTCCTGACGCCCAGCGCGGCCAGCGAGTTCGCACACCCGCGCTCGCTCAAGCCACGCATCGAACGCTGGATCGAGGGCGACTACCTCGTCGACGTGCCCGACTTCCGATCCGAGGACAAGGCGCGCATCCTGCTCGACATCGAGCGCATGTCCGACCAGCACTATGCCGTCTGTCGCGAGCTGCTGCGGCGGCGGCGCTACGACTTCTTCATGACGGTCGACATGTGCATCGACCGAGTCCAGCACGCATTCTGGAAGTTCATGGACCCAGCCCACCCGCGACATGTGGCGGGGAGCGCCTATGAGCACGTCATCCACGACATCTACGTCAGGGCGGATGCGCGGATCGCCGAGCTGCTCGAGCTGGTGCCCGAGGATGCCATCATCGTCGTCGTCTCCGACCACGGTGCCCAGGCGATGCTCGGCGGAATCTGCATCAACGAGTGGCTCATCGAGCAGGATGAGCTGTCGCTGGTGGCCTATCCCGAGGTGATGCGCTCGCTCCAGGCGGCCGGTGTCGACTGGTCGGCCACGCGGGCATGGGGCGAGGGCGGCTACTACGGCCGCATCTCCCTCAACGTCGCCGGCCGCGAGCCGAACGGGACCATCCCGGCGAGCTCCTTCGAGTCCGCGCTCGGCGATCTGGCTGCCCGTCTCGAGGGCACGACCGATGCCGCCGGTCGCCAGCTGGGCTCCATCGCCTATCGACCGCAGGACATCTATCGGGAGGTGCGCAACGTGGCGCCGGATCTGCTCGTCTACTTCGGCCCGCTGTCGTGGCGATCGGTCGGCAGCGTCGGGCTGCGGACCGTCTGGACGGAGGAGAACGACCTCGGTCCCGACGACGCCAACCACTCGCCGTACGGGATCCTCATCGTCAACGATCCGGGCCGTCCTACACCCGAGCGTCACCTCGAGGACCAGCTGATCTACGACGTCGCGCCGACGCTGCTCGGGTGGCTCGACCTGCCCATCCCCGACGGCCTGCGCGGCCGCCCGATGGCGCTCGTGGCATGACGTCCTCCGTCGATCGTCCGGAAGCCGGCTTCACCGTCTGGTTCACGGGGCTCTCTGGGAGCGGCAAGTCGACCATCGCCGGTCACCTCGCATCGACGCTCCGGGCGCGCGGTCTGCCCGTCGTCGTCATCGATGGCGATGAGGTGCGCGCCGGCTTGAGTGCCGACCTGACCTTCAGTCGCGCCGATCGCGACACGCAGGTCCGGCGGGTGGGCTGGATCTGCCGCCTGCTGACGGCGTCGGGTGTCGTGGCCATCGCTGCCCTCGTCTCCCCCTACGAGGCGACACGAGCAGAAGTCAAGGCGGTCATCGGGCGCTGCCTCATGGTGTCCGTCGAGGCCCAGCTCGAGACCCTTGCCGCCCGCGACACGAAAGGGCTCTATCGGGCCGCCGCCAGCGGTGCGGTGACCGACCTGACCGGCGTCGGGGACCCCTACGAGTCGCCGCCCAGCCCTGACGTGCGCTGTCAGAGCGATGGTGATGAGTCGGCGGAGGCATGTGCAGCCCGGATCGTGGAGCGGCTCTTGGCGGTCGGCTACCTCGTCTGAGCCGCGCGACGACTCAGGAGCGAACGAGCAGTCGGTAGGCCGACCGCCGGATGGGCTTGCTCACGGTCACGAACAGCCTCGTGGCCGGATGCGCAGGATGCCGGAGGTAGCGCCGGTAGACGTACCGCCAGGCGCCCAGCATCCGGAACAGGACGACCGAGGCGAGAGGCACCTTGACACCGACCCACTCCGCCGGCAGCTCGTAATCCCACTTGAACATGAACGGCCCGAAGATCCGA
>DATBSD010000024.1:0-8002 GCA_036559965.1 Candidatus Limnocylindrales bacterium | reverse complement strand
ACCGAATGTGCGGCGTCTTCGGCGTAGTTCTGCCGGGCGGTGAGCCAACGGACGCCGCGTCGCTCGCGGCGATGGGGCTGTTCGCGCTCCAGCACCGCGGGCAGGAATCGGCCGGTGTGGCGGTCAGCGAGGGCACCGGCGTGATGGTCTACAAGGACCTCGGCATGGTCTCGCAGGTGCTCGACGAGCGGCGGCTGCCATCGTTCCAGGGCGACCGCGCCATCTCCCACTGCCGCTACTCCACGACCGGATCGTCGGTCTGGGAGAACAGCCAGCCGGCGATGCGCATGGGCGCGCAGCGCAACGTCGCGCTCGGCCACAACGGCAACCTCGTCAACACGCGTCAGCTGCTCGACCTGCTGCCCGGTGGGCGGCAGCGCATCCGCGGCTCGTCCGACACGGAGCTCCTCACGGCGCTCCTCTCCGACGTGCCCGGCGACGACCTCGTGGCTGCCCTGCTGACCGTCCTGCCGCAGGTCTCGGGCGCCTACTCGCTCGTGGTCATGGACGAGCAGCGGGTCATCGGCGTACGCGACCCGCACGGCTTCCGGCCGCTCGTCCTCGGGCGCATCGCCGGCGGCCTGAACGGCCACCCCGACGCCTGGGTCGTGGCCTCGGAGACGGCGGCGCTCGACCTCCTGGGGGCGGAGGTCGTGCGCGATGTCGAGCCCGGCGAGATGGTCGTCCTTGGCGAGCCCGACGGGCCGCGCTCGATCCGCTTCGCCGAGGCGACCGAGCACCTCTGCGTGTTCGAGCTCATCTACTTCGCGCGCCCCGATTCGTACCTCATGGGACGCAACCTGTACGAGGCCAGGCGACGGATGGGCGAGGCGCTCGCCCGTGAGGCGCCGGCAGATGCGGACACGGTCATCCCGGTACCCGATACGGGCGCCCCCGCGGCGGCCGGCTTCGCCGAGGCGAGCGGACTGCCATATCGCGAGGGCATGGTCAAGAACCGCTATGCCGGACGGACCTTCATCCAGCCCTCGCAGGCCATGCGCCAGCGCGGCGTGGACATGAAGCTGAGCGCCCTGCGCGAGCAGGTCCGTGGCCGGCGCCTCGTCGTCGTCGACGACTCCATCGTGCGTGGCACGACGACCCGGCAGATCGTCGCCCTCCTGCGCCGTGCCGGCGCCAGCGAGGTCCACCTGCGCATCAGCGCGCCGCCCATCTTCCACCCCTGCTTCTATGGCATCGACACCCAGGTCGAGACCGAGCTCATCGCCGCGCGCCTGAGCATCGAGGAGATCCGCGACCACGTCGGCGCCGACTCGCTCGCCTACCTTTCGATCGGCGGCGTGCTCGATGCGCTGGAGCTGCCACGCGAACGCTTCTGCTTCGCCTGCTTCGATGGCCTGTACCCGGTGCCGGTGCCGTACGACGCCACGTCCCACAAGTTCGTGCTCGAAGGCGAGGCGGTCGCCGCCCGATGACCGCCCAGCGCGGCGCCTACAGCGGGGCGGGGGTCGACATCGACGCCGGCGACCGCGCCGTCGAGCTCATGCGCGGCCACGTCGCCGGGACACTCGGCGAGGTCGAGGTCATCGGCGAGATCGGCGGCTTCGCCGGTGCGGTCGCCCTGCCCGGGGGGATGCGCGAGCCGGTCCTGGTCAGCGCTGCCGATGGCGTCGGCACCAAGACCGCCATCGCGTCGGCCATGCGGCGCTTCGGGACCATCGGCCGCGACCTGGTGGCGATGTGTGCCGACGACGTCGTCTGTCTCGGTGCTCGCCCCCTGCTGTTCCTCGACTACGTGGCCGTCGGCCGGGTGGAGCCGCTCGATGTGGCCGAGCTGGTCGGCGGGGTGGCGAGTGGTTGCACGGCGGCGGGATGTGCGCTGGTGGGCGGTGAGACGGCGGAGCACCCCGGCCTCATGCGACCCGACGAGTTCGATCTGGCCGGCTTCTGCGTCGGCATCGCCGAGCGTGCCGACCTGCTCGACGGATCGGCCGCCCAGGCCGGCGACGCCGTCGTGGGGCTGGGCGCCAGCGGGCTACACGCCAACGGTTATTCGCTCGTCCGTGCCCTGCTGGCGCGTTTCGAGCTGGCGCTCGACCGGCCGTACCTCGAGGTCGTGCGCACCACGCTCGGCGAGTCCGCCGCCGAGCGGCTGGCCATCGACGAGCCCGATCATGTGCTGGCGACGCTCGGCGAGGTGCTCCTGACCCCGACGCGCATCTACGCGCGCGACGTCCTCGCGCTGCGTGATCGTCTGGCGACCATGGGCGAGCCGCTGCACGGCATCGCCCACATCACGGGTGGCGGTCTGCCCGGCAACCTGCCGCGCGCGCTGCCTGCCGGGCTCGCGGCCGACATCGACCCGACCACCTGGCCGCTGCCGTCGGTCCATCGGCTCATCGCCGGCCTGGCCGGCATGGATGGCGCCGAGCTCCGGGCGACGCTCAACGGTGGTCTGGGCATGGCCGTCATCGTGCCACCTGGCGCCGTGTCCGCGACCCTCGAGCTGATGACCGAACGCGGGGTGCCTGCCTGGGTCGTCGGCCGGGTCCGCCCGGTCGACGCGACCGGGGGACGGCGCTACGTCGAGGCAGCCGATCCGCTCGATGGCTGAACGCGGCGCTCGCATCGCCGTCGCCGTCTCCGGTCAGGGCAGCAACCTGCGCGCCCTGGTCGCCGCCGCACGGCGCGGTGAGCTGGGTGGCAACGTCGTCAATGTCGTCGCCGATCGGCCATGCCCGGCCATCGAATGGGCGGCCGCCGAGGGCATCGCCACCGACCTCGTGGCGGGCGGCGATGACCCCCGCGTGCTGGCCGCCCTCGAGGCCGCCGATGCCGACGTCGTCGTGCTCGCGGGCTACCTGCGCATCGTGGGACCCCGCGTGCTCGAGCGCTACGCCGGCCGCATCCTCAACACCCACCCGTCGCTCCTGCCCGCCTTCCCTGGCGCGCACGCGGTCGATGACGCGCTGCGCGCCGGCGTTCGGGTCACCGGCTGCACCGTCCACCTCGTGACGGCGGAGCTCGATGGCGGTCCGATCGTCCTCCAGGCCCCGGTCATCGTCGCCGAAGCAGACGATGCTGCCAGCCTGCGCGCCCGCATCCAGGCCACCGAACACCGCCTGCTGCCGCGGGCGACGGCGCTGCTCATCGCCGGTGCCATCGTCACCGACGGCGAGCGCGTGCGCATCGACCATGGCGTCGCCGACGCCCGCCTGCCGGCCGTCCGGCGCGCGCTGCTCTCGGTCTCCGACAAGACGGGCCTCGTGGACTTGGCTCAGGGCCTGGCCGCCAGCATGTTCGAGCTCGTCTCGACGGGTGGCACGGCGCGGACGTTGCGCGATGCCGGGCTGCCGGTGACCGATGTCGCCGCGGTCACGGGCCAACCAGAGATGCTCGATGGCCGTGTGAAGTCGCTCCACCCCGCCATCCACGGCGGCATCCTCGCCGATCGGCGCCGGGCCGCCCACCGACTGGCACTGAGCGAGGCGCTCGTGGCGCCCTTCGAGCTCGTGGTCGTCAACCTCTATCCCTTCGCGGCCGCCGCCGAGCGGCCCGGCGCCTCGCTCGACGAGCTCATCGAGGAGATCGACATCGGCGGCCCGACGCTGGTCCGCGCTGCCGCCAAGAACCATGCCAGCGTCGGCATCCTGACCGACCCGGTCGACTATCCGGCCGTGCTCGGCGAGCTGCAGGCCGATGGCAGGTTGAGCGGCACGACGCGGGCGCGACTGGCGCTGGCCGCCTTCCGACACACGGCGGCCTACGACGCGCGCATCGCGGCCGAGCTCGGTCGACGCTTCGACGTCCCTGCCGAAGCCACTGCACCGGCGC
Source organism: Candidatus Limnocylindrales bacterium (assembly GCA_036559965.1). Taxonomy (GTDB): domain Bacteria; phylum Chloroflexota; class Limnocylindria; order Limnocylindrales; family CSP1-4; genus CSP1-4. The sequence goes on along the minus strand of DATBSD010000024.1, from coordinate 4,210 downwards.
GGCTCGACCTCGGGCTCGTGAAGGTCATGGACCTGCGCTATGGGGAGAACCCGCATCAGGCGGCAGCCGTCTACCGGCAGCCCGACGCCGATCCCGCTTCCGGGCCGTTCGCGACCGGTATCGACGTTCGGGGCGGCAAGGCCCTGAGCTACAACAACCTGCTCGATGCCTCGGCGGCGGCGGGCCTCGCCCGGGACCTCCGAGGCCCGGCCTGCGTCATCGTCAAGCACGGCAACCCGTGCGGGGCGGCCGAGGCGTCCGACGCCGTCGCCGCGTGGCGGGCGGCGCTGGCCGGCGATCCGGTCAGCGCCTACGGTGGTGTCGTCGCGCTCACGCGACCGATCGACGCCGTGCTCGCGCAACACCTGGCGAGCATCTTCCTGGAGGTCGTCGTGGCACCCGGCATCGACGACGAGGCCGCCGCCCACCTGGCGACGGAGCGGCCTGGGCTGCGGATCATCGTCGACCGCCACCTCGGCACGCCGCCGATCGGCGCCCGGGTGCTGCGCAGCGCCGGTGGCGCCGTGCTCGAGACCGATGCCGACACCGAGCCTGACGACCCCGCTGCCTGGGCGACGGCGACCTCGCGCCCGCCGACCGACGACGAGCGGCGGGATCTCGATCTGGCCTGGCGGGTCGCCCGACACGTCGCCTCCAACGCCATCGTGCTCGTCCGCGATGGCGCCGTGGTCGGGGTCGGGGCGGGCCAGATGAGCCGCGTCGACAGCGCCAGGCTGGCGTGTGCCAAAGCGGCTGAGCGGTCAGCGGGTGCGGTGTGTGCCTCGGATGCCTTCTTCCCGTTCCCGGACGCCGTCGAGACGTGCCTTGCGGCCGGTGTGGGCGCCTTCGTCCAACCCGGTGGCTCGCAGCGCGACGCGGCGGTCATCGGCGCCGCGGATGCGGCCGGCGCCACGATGCTCATCACCGGCCGCCGTCACTTCCGGCACTGACGGCTAGACTGCAGGCTGACCACCACCACGGACGAGGACGGGACCATGGACGACGAGACGGGCGCCAGCGGCGCCCCAGAGGAGGCTGCTCCGGCGGCCGAGGACACCAAGGCCGGTGCCGCCGATGGTGCCGCCGATGGTGCCGCCGAGAACGCGGACGCGGCGGCCGACGACGCGAGCAAGGAAGCCGAGGGCTGGGCGGCCCAACTCCAGCGCATGATCGATGACATCGGGCGCCAGGCGATGCCCGTCATCCGCGAGGTCGGCGCCAAGGCAGCCGAGCTGGCGGCGGTCGCCGGCGAGAAGGCCGGTCCATTCGCGGCCAAGGCCGCCGAGAAGACGGCCGAGATCGGCGCCGTCGTGGCCGCTCGTGGTCACGAGATGGCGACCGACCTCCGGCGTGCCGACGACGACGCGACCGAGGCCGAGGACACCCCGAAGCCGGATGCCACGGACGGACCTGCCGGCGCCTGATCGAAGGTCGCGCGGCTGAAACCAAAAGGACCGAGCCCCCGCTCGGTCCTTTCGTTGCCCCCCGGCGGTATCAGTCCTGGTGCTGCTTGTTCGGGCGGGCTTCCTTCTGGCGTGCTCGCTCTCGCGATGCTCGCTCTGCCTCGGCCGATCGATCGCGCGACATCTGGCGCGCCATGATCGGGTCGAGCATGAAGCCGTGACCCTCGACGTCTTCGGCCTTGGGCTTGGGCTGCTCGGCTGGCTGCTTCGCCATCGTCGTTCTCCTTCGGTCGTGTCCGCCGCTCGGTCACCGGATGCGCCGTTCGGTGACCACAGGATGCCCGGTCACGCCCCGCGCGGGCAAGGATGGAGGCGACGCCGCGACTGTCATCCGTACGACACGCTGTCGGTCCGCTCGCGACAGCGCCGCGCAGAACGAGGCACGCCATCGTCGGCCGCATCGTGCATGCTAGGCTCGTGAGCCTGAGCGCAGGGGAGGGACCCATGGCCAGCGAGGGCTGGGCGGTCGAGCGGCTGCGTGCCTGCGCGCTCTTCGCCCAGGCGACACCTGAGGTCCTGGCGGAGGTCGCGCGCGCCCTTCGCCGTCGCCGCTTCCGACGCAACGAGGTCATCTTCCACCAGGGCGACCCCGGCGACTCGCTGCACATCATCGCCAGTGGCGCGGTCAAGATCGTGCTGCCCTCGACCGAGGGCGAGGAAGCCATCATCGCGACGCTGCGCGAGGGAGACTTCTTCGGCGAGCTCGCGCTGCTCGACGGTGCCCCGCACTCGGCCACCGCCACGGCCCTCGAGCCGGCCGAAACGCTCGTCCTGCCACGCCCCGTCTTCCATGATCTGCTCGACCGTGACCCTGGATTGCGCGATGCGCTGCTGGCGGGCCTCGTGGCCGAGCTCCGACGCCTCACCGGACATGTCGAGGAGCTCCACTTCCTCGATCTGGCTGGCCGGCTCGCGATGCGCCTCACCCGGCTGGCGCTGGCAGCCGAGCCTGGCGCGCATGGCGAGGTGCGCCTCGACTGGCCGTACACGCAGTCCGACCTGGCGGCGATGATCGGCGGCACCCGACAGAGCGTCAACAAGCTGCTCAGCGGCCTCGTCGACGGAGGCCTCATCCGCATCGAGCGCGACACGCTGGTCATCACCGACGTCGACCGGCTGGCGCTGCGCGCGGATCGCTGATGGCCAAGCAGGACGACATCCGACCGACCCTCGAGGTGCTGCGCGCGGCCGCCCAGCGCGCTCGCATCGCCCAGCGCCTGGCCGGCGACCCCGAGACGGCGCTGCTGCAGTCGATCGTCGACGCCACGGTCACGCTGTTCGACGCCGAGGCGGCCTCGATCGCCATCTTCGAGCGCGATCCGGAGCGACTCGAGTTCCGCGTCGCCGCCGGTGAGCAGGGCGCCGGCGCCATCGGGCTGTCCGTGCCGCCGTCAAAGGGCATCGCCGGCTTCGTCTTCTCGACCGGCCAGCCGCTCGCCCTCTCGGACGTGATGAGCGATCCACGCTTCGATCGGGCGACCGCCGAGCGGACCGGCTACGTGCCGCGATCGATCGCCGCGGTGCCGCTCGTGGATGAGCGCGGCGCCGGCACGGTCGGCGTCCTGCAGCTGCTCGACAAGCACACCTCGCCGACGTTCACGCTGCGCGATATGGAGCTCCTTGGCGTCTTCGCCGCCCAGGCCGCCGCCGCTATCCACGCCACGCGCGTGCAGCGCGACCTCGACGAGCTGCTCCGGCAGGCGCTCGGCCGCCTGGCAGACGACGTCGACGCCGATGCCATCGATGCCGTGGTGTCGGCCGCGACGACGGAGCTCGATCCCGATGCCGACGCTCCGTTCTGGGGCCTCGTCGACCGCTTCGCGCGCCTGGGCAGCCTCGGCGAGCGCGAGTCGGCGCTGGCGGCCGATCTGCTTGATCTGCTCGTTCGCTATGCGGCGCCGGCCCGTCGCCGGGGCTGACGCCGCGTGACCGACGCCCTCGTCCCGGCCTGGTCAGAGCCGTTCTCGACCGCCGCCAGAGAGCGCCTCGCCCGCCTGGCTCCGCTGGCCGATATCGATCGAGCCTGGGCGTTCGATGGCGGCACGGGCGCTGGCATCCGCGTGGCCATCCTCGACAGCGGCCTGGAGCGCTCGCATCCCGCGCTCCACGGCCGTGTCGTCGAGAGCGTCGCCGTGGAGCTCGACCGGGACGGCGAGCCGCACATCGTGAGCGACGATCGAGACGATCTGTTCGGCCATGGGACGGCCTGTGGCGGCATCATCCTGGGGCTGGCGCCGGAGGTCGAGCTCGTCTCGGTGCGCGTCCTCGGCTCCGATCTGCGGGGCAAGGGTCCCGCCTTCGCGGCGGGTCTCGAGTGGGCCATCGAGCACGGCTGTCGGGTCGCCAACCTGAGCCTGTCGTCGAAGAGCGACGCGATGTTCGGCGTCTTCCACGAGCTCGCCGACACGGCTTATTTCCGCAACGTCCTGCTGGTCTGTGCCGCCAACAACGTGCCCGGCCCGAGCTATCCGTCGCTCTTCAGCTCGGTCGTCTCGGTCGCCGCCCACGACGAGCCCGATCCATGGCGCCTCTTCTACAACCCCGCGCCGCCGGTCGAGTTCGGTGCGTGGGGCGTCGACGTGCCGATCGCCTGGCGCGACGGCGGTTCGACGGTCGCCACCGGCAACAGCTTCGCCGCGCCACACGTCGCGGCCATGGTCGCCGTGCTGCTCTCGAAGCGCCCGGAGCTGACGCCCTTCGAGGTCAAGGCCATCCTCGCTGCCGTCGCCGACAATCCGACTCCACAG
>DATBSD010000023.1:0-19101 GCA_036559965.1 Candidatus Limnocylindrales bacterium | reverse complement strand
CCGCGCTTCCATGCCAGCTCGCGGCCGCCGTATGTCGAGGCCGAGGCCACCGCCCGCGCGGTGACCTACGCGCGGGCCGCTCGGGCGCCGCTCTATGTCGTGCACCTCAGCTGCGCCGAGGCGCTGGTCGCCGTGCGGGCGGGGCAGGCTGATGGCCTGCCCATCTTCGCCGAGACCTGTCCCCACTTCCTGACGCTTGACGCGACGCGCTACGACCAGCCCCCGGAGGCGGCCGCCAGGGTCGTCATCTCGCCGCCTCTGCGCGAGGCCGGCCAGGGGGAGGCGCTCTGGCAGGGCCTGGCCGATGGCTCCCTGGCGCTCGTCGGCACTGACCACGTGCCCGACCGCGTTGCCGTCGAGAAGCAGTCCTGGCGTCAGTCGTTCGACCGCATCTCCAATGGCGGTCCGGGCATCGAGACGCTGCTCACGCTCGTCTACGCCGAGGGCGTGGCGACCGGCCGGATCTCGCTCACGCGCATGGTCGATCTCCTGGCCACGACGCCAGCCCGCCTGTTCGGCCTGCCCTCGAAGGGTGCCATCGAGGTCGGCCGCGATGCGGACATCGTGCTCTTCGACCCGGATGCCTCGCGCGTGATCCGGCAGGCGGACCTCCATCACACGAGCGACTACACGCCGTACGAGGGCCGGGCGGTCGCGGGATCGGTGCGGTCGGTGGCGGTGCGTGGCGCGTGGGTCGTACGCGATGGGACGTTCGTTGGACGACGCGGCTACGGCCGTTTCGTCGAGCGCCAGATCGACAGGCTGAGCTGAGCGATGGGCACCGCAGACGGCACGAGCGGCGCGGCGGCCGCCCATCGGGTGGTCATCGTCGGCGGTGGCTTCGCGGGGCTCAACGCCGCGCGCGGCCTGGGCAGCGATGCGCGGCTGGCGGTGACGCTGGTCGACCGGCGCAACTTCCATCTCTTCCAGCCGCTGCTCTACCAGGTCGCGACCGGCGCCCTCTCGCCGGGCGAGATCGCTCAGCCGCTGCGCTCGATCCTGCGCCGTCAGCGCAACACGACCGTGCTCCTGGGCGAGGCGCAGGCCATCGATCCGGTCGCGCGCCACGTCCGTCTCGCCGATGGTGCCCGGTTGCCGTACGACAGCCTGCTGGTCGCGACCGGCGCCTCGTTCTCCTACTTCGGCCACGATGACTGGGCGCCCTACGCGCCGGGTCTCAAGTCGATCGACGACGCGATCGAGATCCGCCGCCGCATCCTCATCGCCTTCGAGGCCGCAGAGCGCGAGGCGGACCCGGAGCGTCGCGCGGCCTGGATGACATTCGTCCTCGTAGGCGGCGGGCCGACGGGCGTCGAGCTGGCCGGCGCCATCGGTGAGATCGCGCGGGACACGTTGCGCCGCGACTTCCGGGCCATCCGACCGCCGACCGCCCGGGTCATCCTGGTCGAAGCGCTCGACCGCATCCTGCCACCGTACCCGCCCGACCGGTCTCGCTCGGCCCGGGCGCAGCTCGAGCGCCTCGGCGTCAAGGTCATGACCTCGACCAGGGTCGTCGACATCGACGCGGACCACGTGACCATCGAGCCGGTCGTCGAGCGACGAGCCGCCTCTCCGCCGACCGTGGACGCGGAGACCGTCCCGCCAACGCGCACGTTCATCCCGACACGAACCGTCCTCTGGGCGGCAGGCGTGCTCACAAGCCCGTTCGTGCAGGCGGTCGCGGCCGCGACCGGCGCCCAGACGGACCGCGCAGGACGGATCCGCGTCGGCCCGGACTTGACCATCCAAGGCCGCCCGGAGATCTTCGTGCTGGGTGACGCGGCCGTCCAGCCGTGGCGACCGGACCGCCCCGTCCCGGGTGTCGCCCAGGGCGGCATCCAGGCGGGCAAGTACGCGGCCGCCGCCGTGCGCGCCCGCCTGTCGGGCCGCGACGTCCCGCCCTTCCGCTATCGGAACCGTGGCGACGTGGCCGTCATCGGCCGGCTGTCCGGCGTGACCGACATCCCCTGGTTGGGGCCTTTCGGTCGTGCCGGCGGCTTCCTCGCCTGGATGCTCTGGCTCGGCATCCACATCGTCTACCTCATCGGCTTCGCCAATCGGATCGTCGTGCTTGTCCGCTGGGGCTGGAGCTTCCTGACCCGCGGCCGCGGGTCGCGGCTCATCACGGGCGAGCCGCTGCTGCCCGACATCGAGACCGACGGCGAGCCCGATGACGGACGCCGCTAGAGCTTCTTCGCGACGGGCGATCCTCCGTCCCGATCGCGAAGGTACGTCTCGAGGGCGGCCACGAAGTCTGGGTCGTCGAACAGCGCAGCGGCCATCGATGACCCCGGGCGGCTGGTTGCGGGCCACTCGCGGTCGGCCGTGATCGGCTCGGCTGGCGCGGCCGCGTGTCCGGCGAGCGCCTGCTCGAGGCGCCCCTTGATCGGCGTGAACGTCGTTGCCAGGAGCAGGGTCGTGATGACCAGCGCCAGCTCGGACTGCTCGCCGGTCAGGCCGACGAAGAGCGCGTTGAAGAGTCGGATCGAGGCCGTGTAGATGCCCGCCAGGATGGCGGTCAGCGCGGAGTAGACCACCGCCCGCCCGATGACGCTGCCCATGTCGTACAGCCGGTAGCGCAAGATCGCGAACGCCAGAGCGAATGGGGGGATGGCGATCGCGATGTAGAAGGCGATGGTCACCATCTGGCCGAGCTCGGAGTCGGGCGCCAGCGTCAGCACGGCAGCGATGAATGCGACCAGGCCGATGACGAGGGCGATCCCGGACACGACGTACCAACGGAGCTGCAGCCGCCCGATCTCGTCGGCGCTCCGGTATCGCGCGGCCAGCCCCAGGCCCGTACCCGCCGCTGCCATCAGGAGGATCAGCGAGCCGACGACGCGGGCCAGGGTTGCCGTCGTCGGATCGAGCACGAATGGCGCCGGGTTCCGATAGGAGGGATAGACCAGGATCGGTCCCGGTGAGATCAACGTGGCCCAGGCCAGGACCCCCGCGCCGACGACCGCCAGCCCGACAGCCCACCGCCAGCCGCGTGAGAGCAGGTGGCCGTCGGGAAAGACGAGGCCCAGGATGACGGCGATGGCGACCCCCGTGCCGAGGGACCCGGCGGCCGTGACTTCGGCGACCCAAGCCGGGTCGAGCGGGCCGACCCAGCCCGTCTCGGTGAGCGCGAGGTAACCATTGGCGAGGACGACGCCGGCGAGGATCGCGGCGAAGGCCATGATCAGCCAGCCCACGCTGTTCGTCGGCAGGCGCACCGTGAGCAGGACGCTTGCGGAGCCCTGTGTGGCGAGCATGACGACCGAGAGGACGTAGGGCAGCGAGCTCAGGAAGAAGACCTGAGGTGGCGGGATGAAGCCCGAGCGCGCCCAGAGGGCCAGCCCAGCGGCTGTCGTCACGGCGATCAGCACGGCGATCGTCCAGGCCAACCGAACGCGCCCGGTCGCAGCCTTTTGGTCCGTCCGTGAGGTCACGTCGTCGGCATCAGTCAAGCCGCGCGTACGCCTCGAGCGTCAGGAAGTCGGGGAAGTCGTCGCCGAGGACCAGGCCGTCGAGCAGTGATGCCGCATCGGCAAGGCTCTCGCCCTGCCGGCCGCCGAGCTTTGCCAGCTCCTCGTCGCGGATGGTCGCGTAGAGGTCCGTATCGATCGCACGACCGTCCTCGAGACGAACACCCTGCGTCCGCCACTGCCAGAGCTGCGAGCGGCTGATCTCGGCCGTGGCGGCGTCCTCCATGAGGTCGAAGATGGCCGCCGCGCCGATACCCCGCAGCCAGGCATCGAGGTACTGGAGCCCGACGCTCACGTTCTGGCGCACGCCGGACTCGGTGATCCGCCCGCCCGGGACGGTCACGTCGAGCAGGTCAGACGCCTCGACCGCCACGTCCTCGCGCAGGCGCTGCTTCTGGTTCGGTCGATCGCCCAGCGCGCGGTCGAACGACTCCATGGCCACGGGCACGAGGTCGGGGTGGGCGACCCATGTGCCGTCGAACCCATCGCCCGACTCACGCTCCTTGTCCTCGCGCACCCTGGCCAGCGCGTTGGCCGTCACCTCGGGCGCGCGACGATTGGGGATGAAGGCCGACATGCCCCCGATGGCATGCGCACCGCGCCGATGGCAGGTCCGAACGAGGAGCTGGCTGTAGGCGCGCATGAAGGGCACGGCCATGGTCACCTGGGCGCGGTCCGGCAGGACGAAGGCCGGGTCGTCGCGGAACTTCTTGATGATGCTGAAGATGTAGTCCCAGCGCCCGGCGTTGAGGCCGGCGGCGTGCTCTCGCAGCTCATACAGGATCTCGTCCATCTCGAAGGCCGCCAGGATGGTCTCGATGAGGACGGTCGCCCGGATCGACCCGTGCGCGATGCCGAGGGCCGACTGACCGGCCACGAAGACGTCGTTCCAGATCCGGGCCTCGAGATGCGATTCGAGCTTGGCGAGGTAGAGGTAGGGACCGGAGCCGCGCTCGATCGCCGCCCGGCCACCATGGAACAGGAACAGCCCGAAGTCGAACAGCGAGGCGCTCATCGGGACGCCGTCGACCAGCACATGGCGCTCGACGAGGTGCCAGCCGCGCGGCCTGACGACGAGCGTCGCGAGTGTCTCGCCGAGCGCATACGCTCGGCCGTCGGGGCTCGTGAAGCGGAGCGTTCGGCGCTGCGCCTCGAGGATTGCCGCCTGGCCGCCGACGACGTTCGCCCAGGTCGGGCTGAGGGCATCCTCGAGATCGGCCATGAAGACCCTGGCGCCCGAGTTGAGCGCGTTGATCGTCATCTTGGCCTCCGCCGGTCCCGTGATCTCGACACGCCGATCGTCGAGGTCCGGTGGAACGGGGGCGACCGTCCACCCGGCGGCCCGGATGTCGGCGGTCTCGGCCAGGAAGTCGGGTCGCTCCCCGGCCAGCAGCCGCGCGGCGCGGATGCGCCGCGCATCGAGCAGCGCTGCGCGCCGCCCGCGGAACTCGCGCTCGAGCGCAGCCACGAACGCGAGCGCGTCGCGCGACAGGATGTGGGCATGCTCCTCCGGGACGGCGGCCACGATCTCGACGCCGTCGGGCGCCTCGACGCTGACGCCGGCCTGGTCGGTCATCGTCTGGTGCTCGTGCCTACCAGCCGCCGGCGACGCGCAACAGGCGGTGCAGCACGAGCCCGGCGACGGCTGTTCGATAGGCGGCTGTCGAGCGCACGTCGTCGATGGGCCGAAGCTCTGCCCGCAGTGTCGCCGCGGCATGGTCGGCCGTCGTCTGCCGCGGGGCGGCCCCTTCGAGCACGGCCTCGGTCTCGGCCGCCCGGATGGGCGTCGGCGCGACCGAGCCCAGGGCGAGCCGAACGTCTCGCCAGACGCCGCCATCCTCTCGCCAGGCGAGCGCCATGACGACCTTGCTGATGGCCTGCGCGCGGCGCGTGCCGACCTTCCGGAACGCCACGCGACCGGCCGGGCGGAGCGGCAGGCGGAGGCGGAGCAACAGCTCATCAGCTGCCAGCGCGGTCCGGCGGTAGGCCGGCCAGAAGTCCGTTGCGGCGACCGTCCGCTCACCTCGGATGCTGCCGCACACGAGCTCGGCGTCCATCGCCAGCAGGACCGGCAACCCGTCACCGGCCGGCGAGGCGTTGACGACGTTGCCACCGAGCGTGCCGCGGTTCTGGATCTGCGCCGCCCCGATGGTCGCGGCCGCCTCGACGAGCGCCGGGGCGTGGATGGCGCAGAGCGCCGAGCGTCGGATGTCGGTCCATGTCGTCGTGGCACCGATGACCAGGGCGTCGGGCTCGAGCTCGATGCCCCGCAGGGCGTCGAGACGTCCGAGGTCGACGATGTGCTCGGGTGGCGGTCCGAGCTCGCCCGTGATCTGGACCATCAGGTCGGTGCCGCCGGCGATCGGACGATGTCGCTCCGAGGCGAGCAGGGCGAAGGCGTCGGCGAGGGTGGTGGGTGTGGCGACGGGAGGTTCTGCCGGCATCAGCGAGTGCCGCGCCTGTCGGCTGTCACCGGCGGCCCCTGCGTCGGCCGAAGACGAGGCGGGCACCGACGATGAGGATGCCGGCCAGGATGACGCCGCCGACGGCCATCTGGCTGGGCGTCAGCGCGACGGTCATCTCATCGCGCGATGGCGCTCCGGGGTCGGCCTCGTCCGAGGTGGCTATCGGTTCGATCGTCGCCTCGAGCGCCTCGAGGGGCTCGGGTCGTGCGTCGAGCTGTTCGTCGGTCATGTCAGGCCCTCAGCAGCGGCCATGGCGATGGCCTCGACGATCTTCGTGTAGCCGGTGCATCGACAGAGGTTGCCGGCGATGGCCTCCCGGATGGCGGCATCGGTCGCCTCGGCGCCGGTGTCGATGAACGCCTGGCCGGCCACGAGCATGCCCGGCGTGCAGATGCCACATTGGGCCCCGCCGGCGTGCAGGAACGCGTCCTGGAGGGGCGACAAGATGGGGCCGTCCGCTGATGCGCTGGCCAGCCCTTCGACCGTCCGCACGTCGCGACCGTCGGCCTGGCAGATGGGCACCAGGCAGGCGTCGACGACCTCGCCATCGAGCAGCACCGTGCACGCGCCGCACTCGCCCTCGCCGCAGCCCTCCTTCGTGCCGGTCAACCCGAGCTCCTCGCGCAGGACGTCGAGCAAGCGGCGCATGCCCGGCGCCTGGATCTCGAAGTCGACGCCGTTGACGGTCACCTGGTAGCTCATCGGTCGGTGCCGGGGTCGGCGCTCGGGTCGGCGAGCGTCGAGATGCCCGGCGGGCCGGGTGGCGGATGACCATCGAGAGCGGCCAGGATGCGCTCCGGCGAGGCCGGCAGGTCATCGATCCAGACGCCGGTCGCATCGTGGATGGCGGCCACGACCGCCGGCGCACCGACGTCCATGGGCAGCTCGCCGATGCCCTTGGCGCCGTGCGGCACGCCGCTGAAGGGCGCCTCGACGAGGATGGTCTCGATGCGCGGCGCGTCGAGCGCCGTCGGGATGAGGTACGTCGCCAGGCGGTCGTTGAGGTAGCGGCCGTCGTGCAGCTTGATCTCTTCGATGGTCGCGTAGCCGACGGCCTGGAGGGTGCCGCCTTCGACCTGGCCCTCGGCCATGACCTCATGGATGACCCGTCCGACGTCGTCCACGGCGACGACCGAGCGGACCGCCACCTCGCCCGTGTCGAGATCGACGTCGACCTCGGCCACCGCAGCCGCCCAGCCGAAGGCCGGGTAGGCGTCGCCGGTATACGTCGCGTCGTCGAACGGCTCGCCGGGGTAGGGCGTGAAGCGCTCGTCGATGCGTGTCGCGCCCCACGTCGCGGCGTCGTCGCGGTAGGACATCGCGAACGGCAGTCCGGTCCGTTCCTCGACATGGTCCTTGAGCTTGCGCGCCGCGGTCACGATGAGGCCGCCCACGACCATCGCCGTACGCGAGGCGACGGTCGGGCCGCTGTCGGGCACGATGGAGGTGTCCTGGGGCGCCATCTCGACGTCGTCGATGTCGAGGCCCAGCTCGCGTGCCACGAGCTGGGGGAAGATGGTCTTCGTGCCCTGACCCATCTCGGTGTTGGCGATGAGCACGCGCACGACGCCGTCGGCGGTCAGCTCGAGGCTCGCCATCGAGCCCATCCGTGCCTCGCCCGAGCCGGTGAAGCCGGCGCCATGCCAGGCCAGGGCGAGCCCGATGCCACGGGCCGTCTGCTGATGGTCGTCGTCGGCCCGTACCGCACGCTCCCGGCTCGTCCGTTCGCGCGTGCGCTCGAACTCCGACGCCTCGGCCGCTCGGACGAGGACCTCTTCGGCGGCGACGCCTTCGCGCAGCACCTGGCCGGTCGGCGTCGTGCCGCCGAGCTGGTAGATGTTGCGCCGGCGCAGATCGAGCGGTGACAGCCCGAGGGCGTCGGCGATCCGGGCGACCTGCATCTCGGCCGCGAACTCCGACTGCGGCGCGCCGAAGCCCCGGAAGGCACCGTTGGGTGGCGTGTTCGTGGCCACGGCGCGCGCCCTGATGCGCACGTTGGCGACGTCGTACGGACCGCCGGCGTGGATGGCCGCGCGACTGAGGACGACCGGCGTGAGCGTGCTGTAGGCGCCGCCGTCGAGGACGAGGTCGACGTCCTGGGCCACGATCGTGCCGTCGCTCGTGGCGCCCGTCCGGTGGCGGATGATCGCCGGATGCCGCTTCGTCGTCGCGGCCAGGTCCTCGTGCCGATCGTAGATCATGCGCACCGGCCGGTTGACGCGACGGGCGAGCAGCGCCGCGTGGACCGCGATGAGGGAGGGGTATTCCTCCTTGCCGCCGAACCCGCCGCCGGTCTCGGCCTGGATCACGACCGCCCGGCCGCTGTCGAGTGCGAGCGCCCGCTTGAGCGCCTTGTGCACGTAGTACGGGCACTGGAGCGACCCGACGACGGTCATGCCGCCGTCCTCGCGTGGGGTCGCGATCATGGCCTGGTTCTCGATGTAGAGCTGCTCCTGGTGGCCGACGCGATAAGTCGCCTCGATGACCACGTCGGCCGCGGCCAAGCCGGCGTCGACGTCACCCTTGTCCATCGCGTAGCTGGCGAAGATCTGGTCCGACGTGAGCGGATCGAAGACGGGCTCGAGGCGCTCGGTCCGCGGGCGGATCCGGTGACGTGCCTCGCGCAGCGTCTCGCGATCGGCCGCCGCGAGCAGGGCAAGCGGCTCTGCCTGGTGACGGATGGTGCCGCCGACCGGCACCAGGATGGGCTGGTCGTCGCTGATGAGGCTGACGACGTTGTCACCGGGGATGTCCTCTGCGGTGACGACGATGACTCGCGACCAGTCGAAGTCGGCGTCGAAGTCGAACCCTTGCAGGGTCGCGTGCGGTTCGGTCGACCGGATGGTCGCGCCGTACCAGGCGCCCGGGAAGACGAGGTCGTCGGCGTAGAGGGCCAGCCCGGTCAGCTTGGCCGGACCTTCACGCCGGAGCGGGGCAGCTGTGGCTCGACCGATCCCCAGCTCGCCCGCGCCTGGCAGCCGGAGCGCGTCCGGCGCGCTCGGTGCGGCGGGACGGGCCGGTCCGGGCCTGGTCGTGATCGTCATCCCGATGACGCTCCTTGGGCTGAGGCAGGAAGCGTCGCCGCTCGGCCGCGACGGTGTCAAGCGGCGGCAGGAACGGCCAGCGACGGGGCACCGGGTGGCGATACCCTGTGGGCATGAAGCGCGTCATGACCATCGCCATCGTGGCCGTCGTCCTTGGAGCCTGCAGCCCTGGCAGGTCGCCGTCGGTCTCGGCGGGCCCCACGCTCGCCGGCGCATCACCGACGACGGCTCCGACCGCGGCACCCTCCGCAGGCGCCACGTCGAGCGTCGAGCCCTCGGCCGTGGCTGAGGGCACCCTGACGCCCGCTGCGCCGGATCCAGGCGTCAGCCAGGTCGCCACCTGGTGGCTCGACCCGGCCAGCCTGCCGATCGATGCCACCGCGACGCGCCTGAAGGGCTTCGTCCTCGAGACGGCCTGCGCGAGCGGACAGTCGCCCGAGGGTCGCATCCTGGCGCCGGATGTCGACTACGGTGCCGAGGCGCTGACGATCACGTTCTCGATCGCCCCGCGTTCCGGTGCCCAGGATTGCCAGGGCAACCGGCCTTTCGGTGTCATCTTCGAGCTCGAGGATGCCGTCGACGGCCGGCCGATCCTCGACGGCGGCACGGTCCCGGCCCGCGACGCCACCACGCTGCCGTCGCCGTAGCCGCATGCGCTGGCCGGCGGTCCGGACGTGGGCCTGCCGTGATCGTCAGTCGGCGATGGCCAGCAGCGGGTCGCCGGCGTTCATGGCCAGCGAGGTGACCATGAACAGGACGATCCCCGACATCGGCGCCTCGACCCACTGGAGCGTCCGCCCGAAGGCGTCCTGGACCTCGCCCAGCCGCTGACCAGGTTCGACGCGATCACCACAAGCCAAGGCCGGCAGCCAACAGCCTGTCGCCTCGGATCGGAGCCAGACGTCACGCTCCCGCCATGTCGGTGTCCGGCGTGGCTCGTCCGGCGCGACCGCGACCAGCCCGGCGGCCATAAGTGCCCGACGGAGGCCTGCCTCGTGGAGCGCGACATCCTCGTCCGGCCAGCGGCCCTGCCCACCGACCTCGCCGAGGACGGCGGGGATGCCGAGGCTGGCTGCCGCCGTCGTCGTCGAGCCGGGCAAGGGTCCGACGACGATGTGGTCGAGTCCGTAGGCGATGGCCATCGCCTCGGTCACCCTATCGACGGTCGACAAGCCCGTGCGCTCCATGCCCACGAAGGAGACGAGCGCCTCGTTCATGTCGCCGCAGTGGCAGTCGATGAATCGATCGGCCGGCGCGATGACGTTGGCGTGGAGCCAGGCCGCCAGGCGTTCGGTCGGGCCGCCGCCGGCGTCGCCCGGGAACGAGCGGTTGAGGTTCTTGCCGTCGAGCGGATCGACGTAGATCGACCGCGCCGCATAGGCTGCGGGGTTGGCGATGAGCACCGCCACGAGGCCGCCAGTCATCGTCGCCGGGTCGAGCGACATGGCGACGCGACGGAGAGCGGCGATGGAGACGTACTCGGCGCCATGGATGCCGGCCGTGACCCCGACGCGCGGCCCGGCGAAGGCGCCGTTGGCGAGCACGATCGGCAGCTCGACGGCCGCCGGCCCGAGGTCGATGGACACCATGCCGAAGGCGCGTTCGCCTGGCTCGGCGCGCAGGTCGGCGATCGTCAGCGTCGTCCCATGTCGGTCCATCGTGTCTCCCCGTCTCGATCGAGCGTGCTCGCGTCGCGGCCTTCAGGCGCCGGTGCGGCCGCGCCGCAGGGCGCGGCCGGGCAGCGCGCCGGTGTGCTCGCCGTGATGCACAACGAGCTGGCCGTTGACGATGACATGCGGGATGCCGACCGGGAAGTGCTTCGGGTCGTCGTAGGTCGCGGACGAGGCGACGGTCGCCGGATCGAAGATCACGACATCGGCCTGGAGCCCGTCCCGCAGGAGGCCCCGATCGACGAGGCCCAGCCGAGCCGCCGGCGCGGAGGTCATCTTGCGCACCGCCTCCTCCAGGCTGGTCAGTCGCAGCTCGCGCACGAACTCGCCGAGCACCCGAGGGAACGAGCCGTACGTGCGTGGTGCCGGCTTGTCCGCGATCAGGACGCCGTCCGTCCCGATCATCGAGACCGGATGCTGGAAGAAGGGCACCATGCCGGGTCCGTGCGGTCCCGGCGTGACCTGGTTGACGCGCAGATCTTCGGCCAGCAGCAGGTCGCAGATGGCATCGGTGGCGTCGACGCCGGACTCCGTCATGTAGTCGGCGAGCGTGCGACCCTCCCAACGGGCATGCTCGGGACGAGCCAGGTAGCCCAGACGCAGGTCCGCCCAAGGGTCGGCGCCGGCGTATGACCGGCCGCGGATGGCGAGCTCGTTGCGGATGCGGGCACGGGTCGTCGGGTCGGCCAGGCGCTCCTTGAGCATGGCCACGCCACCGGCCTGGATCCAGGGCGGCAGCATGATCAGCAGCCGCGTGCTTGCCCACTCCGACGGATAGAGGTCGAAGGTCACATCGAGGCCCTCGGCGCGGGCGTCGTCGACCAGCGCGAGCATCTCCGCGGGCGTGCCCGGGAACGTCGTGCGGTGGTAGAAGTGCGTGATGTGGACCGGCCCATCGCCCCGCCGTCCGATGTCGATGGCCTCGCGGAAGGGGTCCAGGAAGCGGTCGCCGAGGTCGTAGCGGACATGGGTGTGGTAGATGCCGCCTGACCGCGCGGCTTCGCGCAGCAGCGCGGCCAGCTCGTCGGTCGTGGCGTACGCGCCCGGCGGGTAGTCGAGGCCCGATGACAGCCCGAAGGCCCCGTCCTCCATGCCCTCACGCAGCAGTGCCTGCTGGCGATCCATGGCCTTCGGATCCGCCTCGACCTCGTCCCAGCCGACGGCCGCGATCCGCAGGGCCGAGTTGCCGACGAGATAGGCCACGTTGACGCTCACGGCCCGGTCGAAGCGCGCCAGGTAATCGTCGACGGTCCGCCAGTCGTAGCGCAGGTCGGGACGACCGTCGAGCCCGGCGTTGAGCGTCAGGAAGTCGTCCAGGTCCCGTTGGCTCGTGAACGGCGCGTAGGCGTTGCCGTCGACGCCGATGACCTCGGTCGTGACGCCCTGGCGGACCTTCGGCTCGTGTCGAGGCTCGGCCAGCATCATCAGCCCGCCGTGGCTATGCAGGTCGATGAACCCGGGCGCGACCACGTGGCCCGTGGCGTCGATGCGCTGGCCGGCGCGCGGGACCGTCTCGGTGGCAGCGTCCGGCGCTCGGCGCATGATCCGAACCCGGTCGTCGGCCACCGCCACGTCTGCAGGGATGCCCGGTGCCCCGCTGCCATCGACGACCGTGCCCCCGGTGATGAGCAGATCGACCGAGTCAGGCATCAGGCGCCACCTCGCATCGACGCCACGCCCATGCGGCACGCGTCCGCGACAGGGTTTGCTCTGAAGGCAACAACGAGCATATGAGTTCGTTCACTCGCCGTTCGCAACGACCATCAGGCGCCGCGTGGCCACCGCGGCCATCGCTGGTTGCATCGGGTGACGCATGGCGGCTGGAAGGCGGCTGGACGGTGCTGGGCAGCCGATCGCGCGTGGCCGATCGTCCGTTCGTTCATCCAGTGCAAAGTCTCGGTGCAGTGGCTGGCCAGTGTCTCCTCCCATGATGCGCGAATGGCGACGCGAGAACGACCCGCTGACCACGCGAAGCGTCGACTCCGGCAGATGTTGTTCGAGCTTGGCAACGAACTGCGGGAGGGACGCGTCGGGGCCGGCTTGAGCCAGGCAGACGTTGGACGGGCCGTCGGCGTCTCGACTGCGCAGGTCAGTCGGATCGAGCGCGCGCTGCTGCCACATGTGGCTCTCGGGGACCTGGTCGGTATCGCAGCGACCCTCGGGCTCGACCTGTCCGCCCGCCTCTACCCTGTCGGCGACCGCATCCGGGATGCAGCTCACGTGGCATTGCTCAGGCGTCTCCAAGCCCGCCTGCATCCGACCCTCTCCTGGCGGACCGAAGTACCGCTGCCACTTGCTGGCGATCGACGCGCCTGGGACGCCGTCATCCGCGGCATCGGATTCCTCGTCGCGGTCGAGGCCGAGACGCGGCTCCACGACGTGCAGAGCATGTCCCGTCGATTGGCCAGCAAGCGGCGTGACGGCGGCGTCGACGCGGTGATCCTCCTGGTCGCAGATACTCGTCACAACCGGGCGGCCCTCGACGCGGCTGCGTCCGGTCTGCGCTCCGACTTCTCGGGTGACGCGAGGTCGACCCTGCGGTCTCTCGGCGGCGGCCAGGATCCGGGTAGGAGCTCGATCATCGTGCTGTGACCGATTGGTGGAGCGCATCGTTGACGCTCGGGGACCCGGCGGTAGACTCGACGGGCCGGCGATACGGCGATCGGGGGCCACAAGGAGGCGACGCGATGAGCGGCAGTGGCACGAAGGACGATCCCTGGCAGCTGAAGACGCCGCCCGGGACGTCGGCCTACCAGATGTGGCGCGACGAGGCCGCCGACCCGCCGGCGCTCCTCTGCCAGGTCGGTTCGACCCAGCTCAAGTACCAGCTTCGTTGCATCGACGATCTGCACGCGATGCTCAAGGCCAATGGCGGCTGGATGCCGCTTGGCGCGGCCGACGAACAGAAACCCGCGACGGAGGGCACGGTCGAGGCCTGGGGCCGATCCGAGTCGAACCCGGTCGGCGGCTGGTACGGCATCCGCAAGGGCTACCGCGGTCGGTTCGGGATGTACCTGCCACCGTTGCTCGAGGAGCTCGGCCTGGCGGAGCTGACCCACGACGCCAAGAACAACCGCATGCGGGCGATCTAGCCGGGACCCTCCAGCCGCCGGCCGCGGACCCATGCGCCGCGGACCATGTCGGGGTGCGCCCGGAAGATGAGCCGGCTCATGAGCTCCTGCGGATCGTCCCAAGGCGGTTCCTGACCCGGGAGCGGCGCCGTGCGAGCCACGTCGACGACGATGAGGTCGGCCTCCTTGCCTGGCTCGAGCGACCCGGTCACGTCGTCGATGCCCAGGGCGCCGGCGCCATCGAGACTGGCCAGCCGTAGCCAGTCGAGCGGCGCCAGCGGAGGCGGCGGTCGGGTCCCATCGGGCTGCGCGCGGCCCTGCAAGACGCGCAGGCCGCTCTGCGTGTCGGCTCCAGCGCGCATCGCCGCGAACAGCGAGAGCTCTGGTCCCCCGGCGACGTCCGATCCAAGGCCGACCGAGATGCCCGCCGCCCGGTAGCGGGCGAGCGGCATCGCGCCCGAGGCGAGGAAGGCGTTCGAGGCCGGACAGTGGGCGACGTGGGCACCGGACTCGGCGAGTCGGGCGACCTCGCGCTCCGAGAGGTGGATGGCGTGCGCCAGGATCGTCCGTGCACCGAGCCCGCCCGCCCGGTCGTAGACGTCGAGGTAGTCGGCAGCCTCGGGGAACAGCCGGGCGACCTCGTCCAGCTCGTGCCGATCCTCCGACAGATGGGTCTGCCAGTAGGCGCCGGTCTGGGCGGCCAGCTGCGCTGACTCGCGCAGCATCTCCCGCGAGCACGAGACAGCGAATCGCGGCGTGAAGGCGTAGCGCAATCGCCCATCGTCACGGCCGTGCCAGCGGGCGCACAGGTCGGCGCTCTGGCGGAGGCTCGTCTCGAGCACGTCGCCGGGATCGAGTCGATCGTCGTAGCTCAGCCGGTCCATCATCACCTTGCCGATGACCGCCCGCATGCCGTGCGCCTCGGCGGTCCGAAAGGCGACCTCGAGCGACGGTTCATAGACGGCGCCGTAGACGACCGCCGTCGTGGTGCCGGCCGCGGCGAACGCGCGCCACGCGGCCGGCGCTAGGACCTCGGCGCGCTGGGCATCGAAGTCGCGCTCGAGCGGGAAGATGTAGCGCTCGAGCCACGTCAGCAGGTCGAGCCCGGCCCCCAGCCCGGCGTTGGGCAGCTGGGGCAGGTGCGCGTGGAGGTCGACCAGCCCTGGCAGCACGAGCCACGGTCGAAGGTCGACGAGCAGGCCGTTGGCCGACCCGGCCCGCCACGTTTCGAGGGCGCGCGGCTCCGCCGGTCCGATGGCCCTGATGCGGCCGTCGGCGCCGATCTCGATCAGGCCATCACGCTCGTAGCGGGTGTCGCCGCCGGCCAGCGGGGTCAGGATCCGAGCTCGGAGGGCGTATGGTGGCTCGGTCGGCAGCAACGGAGTCGGCGCCATCGCTACGATGCTACCTCCCAGCACCGCGACGATCGGCACGACCCAGGAGAGAGGCGCACAGATGGCACCCCCGTACAAGCGCATCCACGTCGTCATCAACCCGGCATCGGGCAAGGGCGAGCCCGTCCTCAAATACCTGGCCGACGTCTGCCGGGAACACGACGTCGACTGGGACATCAGCATCACGCGGAACTACGGCGACGCCACCCAGCAGGCCCGTGACGCGCTGGCTCGCGGTGTCGACCTCGTCATCGGCCACGGTGGCGATGGCACCCAGCACGAGATCGCCAACGCGGTCATGGACAGCGGCAAGCCGATGGGCATCCTGCCGGGCGGCACCGGCAATGGCTTCGCGACCGAGATGGGCATCCCCAAGGACTATCGCAAGGCGGTCGAGGTGCTCTGCACGAGCTCGAACGTCCGCCGAGTCGACATCATGCGCATCGGCGATCAGTACGGCATCCAGCGCCTCTATGCCGGCATCGAGCCGGAGCAGCAGGTCAGCCGCGAGCAGAAGAACAAGTACGGCACGGTGGCCTACGCGATGATGACGAAGAAGCAGATGCAGGAGGCCGTCGACGCGCCGATCACGCTGACCATCGACGGGCAGCGCATCGACACGCACGGGCTCAAGTGCTACGTGGTCAACTCCGGGCGCGGCGGCATGGGCTCCATCGACAAGGACTTCAGCGTCGACGACGGCATCCTCGATGTGTTCGTGCTCAGTCGCAACCCGATGAGCTTCCTGGCGGCCGCGGAGCGCCTGCTCCAGGTGCCGTCGCCGTGGGGCAAGATGTACTACTGGCGCGGCAAGGACATCCGCGTCGAGTGCGAACCATCCAAGGCGCTCTGGGTCGACGGTGAGGAGGCTGGGCGCACGCCGGTCGACGTCAAGGTCCTGCCTGGTGGCCTGGCTGTCGTCGTGCCGTGAGGCGGTCGTCCGGAGCGCTCGAGCCCGACATCTCGAAGATCACCGACTACCTCTACATCTCGGCCTTTCCGGAAGCCGAGCACGCGGCGACCATCCGAGCGCTGAACGTGCGCCTGATCCTCTCGATGCCGCTCCAGAAGCCCCACCACGAGGTGCGCATGCCACCGGTCCGGTGGCTGCACCTTCGGACCGTCGACTCTCCTCTCGTCCCGATGCCCGTCTCGGTGCTGCGACGTGGCGTGGAGGCCGCCCTGCCGGTCATCGACGACGGCGATGCGGTGCTGGTGCACTGCCTCGCGGGTGTGCACCGAAGCGTGGCCATGGCCTGCTGCGTGCTCATCGGCATGGGCTACAGCGCTGAGGAGGCGATGCAGCTGGTGGAGTCGAAGCGCGAGGTCGCCGACCCGCGTGTCTGGTACATCCGGGCGCGCATCGAGAAGTTCGAACGCTCCTGGCGTGCGCGTCATCCCGGAGGGCGGCTCGCCGCCGGCGGCTAGCGGCCCCGATCCATCGCAGGGTCCGTGCTCGACTCAGCGCATCGAGGCCGCGATCTCGAGCGCCCTCGCCAGGTCGATGTCGCCTTCGATACGGTAGAGGACGTCCCCGCGCTGCCAGGCCAGCGTGTTGCCGACGAGCCGCCGGCTGTCCTCGATCGACGTGCCGTCGGGTGCCATGTACCAGAACCAGTGCGGCTCACCGGCGAACCAGTAGCCCTCGGCGCCATCGACAGTCACGCGCTCGGCCGTGCCGCGCCCGCTGCTGATGATCTTGAACGCCAGCCCCTCGTCGAGGCGGCCACGCGCCTGGGTCACCAGCAGGCCCGCGCCGTCCAGCAGCGCACTGGCCGGCAGGTCGTCGCGCGGCGCGTAGATGAACGCGACCTGCCCGCGCAGGGTCGTCCCGCCGTCGAGCACGGCGTCCGGCGGGCCGAGGGCGCCCGGCACGAGGATGGGCAGCTCGCTCGAGGCGGTGACGTCGGCCAGGGTCGTCGTTCGGCCAAGCCCGAGGCTGACGCCGGGTCCGCTGTTCGGCCCCGGCGTCAGCCCGGACGCGCCGGACGCACTCGGTCGCGGGCTTGCGCTCGGGCTGGCCGGCGCCGGTCCGAAGTCGATCGACAGCAGGTCGAGCCCGAAGCGGATGCCGATGGCCACGCCGCCCACGAGGATGGCGACGGTCGCCGCGATGAGCAGCGCCCGCGGCAGGCTGCGCAGCAACGGCCGCCTGGCGACCGATCGTGGCGCAGCCGACTGTGGCCCGGCCGTCAGCCGTGTGGCCGTGGCGGATGCGAGGTCCGCCGTCGCGGGCCAGTCGATGACCGTGCCGAGGTCCTGCAGCGCGACCTCGAGGTCGGCCGCCGACGACAGGCCGAGGCGCTCGATCATGGCCGTGACTCCAGTTTCGCCAGCTCACCGCGCAGCCGTTCGAGCGCACGCGAGAGGCGCGACTTGACCGTGCCAGGTGGGACGTCGAGGGCGGCCGCCGTCTCCGCCTCGGTGAGCTCGAGCAGGTAGCGCAGCGTGACGATCTCGCGGTCGACGTCGCTCAGGCGCGCCAGGCCGTCCAGCAGCGTCGCCCGGCGCTCCTCGGCCAGGACCGCCGACTCGGGCGACGGGGCCGCGCCGTCCGGCCGGCGGTCCTCCGAGAGGCGCAACGCGAGGGCGTCACGCCGGCCCGCCGAGCGACGCCGGTTGCGGGCCTCGTTGGCGACGATGGTCAGCAGCCACGGTCGGAAGGGTGCCCCGGCGCGGAAGCGGGGCAAGGCCCCGAAGGCCTTCACGAAGCCCTCCTGGGCGGCATCCTCGGCGTCGTCCGCGCCACCCGAGACCACCCACGCGGTGCGCACGGCGACCTCCTGATGGACGCGCACGAGGGACTCGAATGCGGCCACGTCCCCCCGACGTGCCCGTTCGACGAGATCGGCCTCGAGTCCGGGACGGCCCTCCACGGTCCGAGCCTAGGGGATGCGCCCGCGGGAGTCACGGGCGCATCCCCGGTCGGCGCGTCTCAGCTGCCGACGGTCACCGGCTGCTTGGCCCGATCGGCGCGCCGGTCACGGAGGACGAGCGCCCCGAACACGAGCAGGAAGGCGGCGATCATGCCGCCGAGCGCGACCACGAGCCCCGGATCAGCGTTCGACGCGGCGATCGGAGCCGGCGCCGCGGGGACCGCGAGCGTCGCGCTGCCCTCCATGACCAGGTCCGGCGATGTGTACGTCAGCGCCCAGGCGCCGTCGGTCGGAAAGGTCAGGCTCGCGGTGTACATGCCCGCCTGCCCGGCGCTCGGCAGCGCCTCGGCTCGGATGACCTCGCCGGTCGTGTTGTTCGTGGCCACGACCGTGATGCGGGGCCAGCTGACCGCTGTCTCGCCGTGCTGGAGCACCGTCAGCTCGATGACTGAACTCGCGCCTGCAGCGGGCGGCTCGGCCGGCTCGGTCATGGCCACCGTGGCCCAGCCGCCGGCCATCACCGTCGCCGCAAGGGCGAGCGTGGCGAGCAAGGTCAGCGGGATGGACAGGATTCGATGTCGCATGGTCGGCGTCCTCCGAGAGCTGCGGGCCTCGATCCTTGGCCCGCCTCACCCCTGGTACACCACCCCCGGGGACGGGGTTCCCGTCGGTGTCACACGCCCGCCAGCAACGCCTCGACCGAGAGGGGCGCCGTGGACCAGCCGAGCCGGGCCGCCAGCCGGGCGGTGACCGGCGGCAGCAGGCCGGTCGACTCGAGCAGCGCATGGTTGGCCGGCGCAAAGACCGTCGCCGGAGGACCGTCGGCGATGACGCTGCCGGCGCGCATGACGACGATGCGCTCGAAGTGCGCGGCCGCGAACTCCATGTCATGGGTGATGGCCACGACGGTCCGCCCGGCACCGGCCATAGCATCGACGATGGCGCCGACGCGCGCGACGCCCGGCCAGTCCTGTCCGGTCGTCGGCTCGTCGAGCACGAGCACGGACGGGTCCATGGCCAAGATGCTCGCCAGCGCGACCAGCTTGCGGCCCGAGACGTCGAGGTCGTACGGGTTCGTGGCGCGGTCGCCCTCGAGACCCACGGCGGCCAG
>DATBSD010000022.1:0-29182 GCA_036559965.1 Candidatus Limnocylindrales bacterium | reverse complement strand
CACCCGACCGCGGAGGACGTCTGGAACGAGGTCCGAGCGCTGTCGCCGGTCCACGCCGGCATGAGCTACGCCCGCCTGGAGGCCGAAGACGGCCTCCAATGGCCGTGCTACGACGAGCAACACCCCGGCGAGCTCTTCCTCCACAGCCGGCTCTGGGAGGACCCGGTCGTCGGGCCGCGGGCGCCGTTCAGCCTCGTCGACCACGATCCGCCGGTCGATCAGCTCGACGACGACTTCCCCATCCGCCTGACCACCGGCCGGCGACTCGACAGTTACAACACCGGGGTCCAGTCCGGCGGCTACAGCTCGCCGCTCCGGCGCGGCGAGGCGCTCGAGCTGTCGCCCGAGGACATGGCCGTCCACGAGCTCCACGACGGCCAACGCGTGCGCGTCCGATCACGCCGCGGCGCTGTCGAGGTCGCTGTCCTGACCGATGATCGCCTGCGACCGGGCCTCGCCTTCATGACCCTTCACTTCCCGGACGAGGTGGCCACCAACGTGCTGACGATCGACGCCACCGACCCACGCTCGGGCACGGCGGAATTCAAGGCTACCGCCATCCGCATCGAGCGCCTCGACGACCGGTCCGACTGACGCCGGCCGGCAGCCGTCTCCGGAGGTGAGCCTCTTCGAGTCCGGCACCGACGCCTATGGGCGGTTCGTCGGCCGATACGGTCCGCCGCTGGCCGTCGTGCACGCCGACGCCGCGGGCGTCGTGGCGTCCGATCGAGCGCTCGATGTCGGCTGCGGCCCAGGCGCCCTCCTCGCCGAGCTCGCCCGACGACTCGGTCCGAGCCGGGTCGTCGGCGTCGACCCGTCGCGGCCCTTCGTCGAGCTGGCGCGCGCGGCCGTGCCGGGAGCCGACGTCCAGCTGGCCTCGGCCGAAGGCCTGCCGTTCGACGATGGTGCGTTCGACGTGGTCATGAGTCAGCTCGTCGTGAGCTTCATGACCGATGCCGTCGGCGGCGTTTCGGAGATGCGGCGTGTGGCGCGGCGGACGGTGGCGTCGTGCGTCTGGGACTACGCCGGTCAGATGACGATGCTGCGGACCTTCTGGGATGCCGTCCTGGAGCTCGATCCCGATGCCCCCGACGAGGCGCGATCCATGCCCTACGCATCTCGCGACCAGCTTCATGCGTTGTGGCAGCGCTGTGGCCTCAGGGCGGTCACGACCGGCCAGCTCGTGGCCGGCGCTGACTACGCTGACTTCGACGACTTCTGGACGCCGTTCCTGGCCGGCATCGGGCCGGCCGGCGCCTACGTCGCCACGCTCGACGCCGAGCGGCGAGGCGCGTTGCGTGCGGCGTGCTTCCGCCGGCTCGGGGCGCCGGTCGGGCCCTTCCACCTCGACGCGCGGGCCTGGTTCGTTCGCGGGGAGGTCTGAAGCCGTTCGGATCGGGGCCGGGCGGCGCTGTCCCGCGGGCGACCCGACACGCTAGGCGCGGCCTGTCGCCCGCCGTGTGCGGGTCGACGGTCACCCCGCTTCGGTCCGGCCGGCACTGGCGGCTGGGCGTCTCGCTGCGCACGATCGACAGGCGTCCGAGCTCGATCGAGGGAGGTTTGGCGATGACTGGAAACGCAGTGGCGGCGCCGACGGTGTCGACGAAGTCCACGTCGCAGGTCGAGTCGACCGGCGCGCGACGGCTCTGGCCCGTCGGACTGGCCGTGCTCGTCATCTGGCTGGCGGTGCTATCGGCCAGCCTCTACTCGCCGATGATGATCACCGGGGCCCAGCGCGAGCAGCTCGCCATCGCGCCGATGCTTGACTGGTTCTGGGCCAGCATGGCGACCGGCCTGCTCGTGCTGGCGGCCGCATTCGCCCGCCCCGAACGGCGCGATGTCTGGCCGGTCGTGGCGCTCATGACGGGCGTCGTCTGGTTCGCCGTCGCCGTCGCCAGCATCTACTCGCCGCTCATGGTCACCGGGAACGACCCCACGATCATCCCCTTGATGGCCCTCGTCGCCCCGCCGGCAGGTGTCGTGGTGACCGCGTTCCTGGCTGTCTTCGCGGCCGGAGCAGGCTCGGAGGCGCGATGACAGACCTCAAGCGCTTCGGGAGCGACTACAGCCAGCGCGTCAAGCTCGTCTGGCTGTAGCCGAGGACGGGACCCGACCTGTCGGAGGCGAGTAGAGTCTCAACCAGCAACAAGCCGTATCGAGCTGCCGCCACGCCCGATGCTTCTCGAGCCGCAGCCGACCTGCCTGCTCATCGCCGACCTCTCCGGCTACACGGGCTACCTGGCCGATGTCGAGCTCGACCATGCCCACGACATCCTGGCCGACCTGCTCAACACGGTCGTCACGGCCCTTCGGCCGACCTTCCGACTGGCCAAGCTCGAGGGCGACGCGGCATTCACGGTGGCCTTCGTCGACCGCCCTGACGGGACCACGCTCCTGGACACCATCGAGCGTTGTTACTTCGGGTTCCGACGGCGCCGGCGGGATGTGCGCCAGGCGACGTCGTGCGAGTGCCACGCCTGCGTCCGCATCCCTGACCTTGATCTGAAGTTCGTGGTCCACCACGGTCAGGCGCTCGTCCAGAAGGTCGCCGGCCGCAAAGAGCTCGTCGGGTCGGACGTCATCCTCGTGCATCGGCTGCTCAAGAACGAGGTCGCTGACCGATTCGGCATCGGTGCCTATGCGCTCTTCACGGAGGCGTGCCTGGCAGCCGCTGCCATCGAACCCCAGCCGCTCGGCATGCTCGCCACGACCGAGTCGTTCGAGCGCATCGGCGAGGTCTCCTGCTGGGTCCACGACCTGGATCGTCGCTGGCGCGAAGAGGAGGCGCGGGTGCGCGTCTTCGTGCGGCCAGAGGATGCCATCATCGATGTCAAGGTCCCGACTCGGGTCCCGCCACAGGTCGCCTGGGAGTTCCTGACCGTGCCCGGGCGCCGCCGGACGTGGCAGCCGGGCATGACCGACTTCGTGGTCACGGGCGCCACTGGTGGCCGCCGCGGCACGGGAGCCACGAACCATTGCGTCCACGGTGACGACGTGACCCTGGAGGAGATCCTCGACTGGCGACCGTACGACTACCTGACCGATCGGACCATCGTGCAGACGCCCGGAGGCCCGCTCCGACTCGTCCACACGCTCGAGCTCGAGCCGACGGCCGAGGGCACCATCATCCATTTCCGCTATGGGCCTCCGAAAGCGGCGCGGGAACGGGCCATGGCGCTCCAGGTGGCGCCGATGTTCGACGGACTCATCCGCCAGGCAGCGGACAACCTCCTCGCCGCGATCGAGTCCGACGCCGTCGGGCGGACGGGCGACGACCTCTCAGAGCCGGAGTTGGCCCGGCCGCGCTCGGACGGGCCACTGTCGGGCCTCGCGCCGATCACGATGCTCGACTGACCCCATCAGGCGCCTGTACACGCACCTCGGCCGCGTGTCGGCTGTTCCTGCCTTGCATGGCTCCGTAGACTGCGCCGATGGCCACCGACTCTGCCGCTGCCGACCTCGTCCAAACGGAGGCCACGGAGCTGTCGGGCGACGATCGTCCCTACCAGCGCAGCTGGGTCAACGTCATCGTCGACGGCGTCGTCCGGCTACCCGGCCCGAGCTGGGTCGCCTTCTTAGCCATCACCGTGGCGCTGGCGTTGCTGTCACTGCCCCAGACTTGGGTCGCCGGCCTCGTCCCGGTCGGCACCATCGACCCAACCCAGGCCTTCTGGGGAGCGGCGATGGGCATCGTGCTCTGGCTGTACCACTACCTCGACGGGGTCGCGCGTGCTGCCGTGGATGCATTCCGTCCGGCCACAACGGTGTCCGAGGCCGCGTTCGCCAGGTTGCGCTACGAACTGACCGTTGTGCCCGCTCGGCCGGCGGCCGTCATCCTCCTCCTGAGTGTCGTCCTGACGCCGGTCTATTACATCGCCGACCCGGTCGCCTCGGACGTGGTGGGCTACTCGCCGATCGCGCTGCTCTTCCGCTATCTCTCAGAGGTCTTCTTCGGCAGCCTCGTCTTCGTGCTCATCTACCACTCGCTGCGCCAGCTTCGCGCCGTGTCCCGCGCTTATGCGCAGGCCACGCGCATCGACCTCTTCCACCCGCGTCCGCTGTACGGCTTCGCCGGGCTCACGGCGCGGACCGGTATCGCGGTCCTGCTGGTGATCGTCGTGCCCAGCCTCTTGACGCCCGCCATCTTCACGACCGACTCCGTCTGGATCTGGGCTTCGTACATGGGTCTGGGGGTTGCGGCCGCGCTGGCCGTCTTCGTCCTCCCGCTGCGCGGCGTCCACAGCCGCCTCGTCGTCGAGAAGCAGCGCCTCCAGTTCGCCGCCGAGGACCGCCTCAAGGCCATCCTGGCCGAGCTCGCCCGGGACGTCGACGCGGTCGACCTGTCGCGGGCCGACGCCGTGAACAAGACCCTCGGCAGCCTCATCCAGCAGCGCGAGGTGCTGGCCCGGCTGCCGACCTGGCCGTGGTCGCCAGGCACCCTGCGCGGCTTCGTGTCCATCATCCTGTTGCCGATCGCCCTCTTCCTGGCCCAGCGCATCCTGCTCGAGATCCTGGCCATCGGCGGCTAGGGACCCGGCGGGTCACGCCGTGCGGCGGCCAAGCTCGCTCGGCCTGCCGCGAGCGATCGCGTCGAAGTGGGTCGACCCTGGATCCTGGTACTCGACCTGTCCACCGATCATGGTCATCAGGGCGTGCACGTCGCCGAGGCCTTCCGACGACACACCGCGCGGGTCATCGCTGAGCACCACCAGGTCGGCCAGCTTGCCGGGACTGATCGTGCCCTTCTGGTCCTCCTCGTGGGTCGAGTAGGCGCCAGCGCGCGTCATCAGCTCGAGGCCCTGATCGACGGAGATCGTCTGCGCTGCCTGCCACGGCTCCGGCACCTGCCCGGGTGCGGCCATCCGCGTCGTGGCGACCGAGAGCGCCTTCATCGGCCGGCCACCGGTGGCGTGTTCGTCCGTGACGTCGTCATACGGATGGTCCGTGCTGGCGACCGTTGGCACGCCCGCCTCGAGCAGGTCGCGCCAGCGCCCGACCCAGGCGACGCGCTCCGGTCCGAGCGTGCCTTCCACATCCGGCGTGGTGTCTGGCGTGAACCAGCTGAGCTGGAACGAGGCCAGGATCGAGAGGTCGCGCATCCGCTGCACCTGGTCGTCACGCACGGCCATCACGTGCTCGATGCGGTGGCGGTGATCGGCGTTGCTGGCGCCTGCCAACGCCGCCTCGTAGGCATCGAGGACCAGGTCGTGGGCCGCGTCACCGCACGTGTGGGTCGAGACCTGCCAACCGTCATCGTGCAGCGAGCGGACCATGTCATGCAGCTCGTCGCGCGTCCAGTAGACGTCGCCGAGGTAGTCGGGTCGGTCGGTGTGCGGCTCGGTCATGTACATCTGGTTCGTCCACGCGCTGTCGGCGAAGACCTTGACGCCACCGATCCGCAGGTTCGGGCTGAACGTCTGGTGCGGCTCGTAGGCACCGAACCAGACGCCGAACTTGTCGTCCAGGTAGTTGACCGGCAGATAGCAATTGACGCGCAGTCGAAGCGCGTTCGCCTCGTCGAGCGCACGCAGCTCGTCGAGCCGCTCCTGGCTCACGAAGAGCTCGGAGATGCTCGTCCAGCCGCCCGCCAGGGCGTCCTCGATGGCGGCCTCGGCGGATGCGTAGCCGCTGATGTCTCGGTCGCCGATGCGGTGGCAGTGGGCATCGTTGAAGCCCGGCATGAGGATCCGTCCGCCGACATCGACGATCGTCGCGGTCGAGCCCGCGGCGGCCAGGACCTCGGCCTCGGTGCCGACGGCCGTGATCGTGTCGCCTGCGATCGCCACGGCATCGGCCGTGCGCCGATCCGGGTCCATCGTCAGGACGGTCGCGTTGCGCAGGACGACGGCCCCCGGCGGACTCGCCGAGGGCGGCGGCGCGACGCTCGCCGAGGGCGGCGGCGCGAGGCTGGTCGTGGGCTGGGCGCATGCTTCGAGCGCAGCGCCGGCCATGACCACGGAGACGCCACCCAGGAACTGCCGTCTCGTGAATGGCCGGGCCAGGGCCGCTGTGGTATGGGCGGGTCGCTCCCCGCCGTCGGCAGCTGCGGTCCATCGTCGTGACCCGGTGCGATCGTCCATGACCAGTCCCCCCGATCGTGTCCTCAGCCCAGCGCCGCCCCGCAACGATACCCGCTCGCTACACTCGGCGGCGATGGATCTCCATGTCGTCGGGCCGCTGGCCAGCCCCGTCGAGCGCGCCGCGATCGAGTCGGTCACCGGGCCCCGCGAGCCGACGCTCGGTGGCCACGCGGCACGGGGAGGGCACGAGGCCCGCGATCGGCGCCATCTCCTGCTGCCGACCCTCCACGCCGTCCAGTCGCGCGTCGGCTGGATCAGCCAGCCAGCGCTGAATGAGATCTGCCGCCGGCTGAGCGTGCCACCGGCAGAGGCGTACGGCGTGGCCAGCTTCTATGCCCTGCTCGCTTTGCAGCCGCGGCCGCCCGTCGTTGTCCACGTGTGCGACGACATCGCCTGCCTGGCGCGAGGTGCGGGACCCCTGTGTCGCGACCTGGAGGCCGCGCTCGGGCCACCCGGGACGCCGAAGCACGACGGGCTGGCGACCTGGCTCCGCAGCCCGTGTCTCGGTCTCTGCGAGCAGGCGCCGGCAGCCTTGGTCTCGACCGCCGGCGTCGCCCCGATGCACCGCACCATCGGACACGTCGACCTGGACGCCATCGCCGGCGCGCTCGCGACGTTCGCCCAGGCTGACGCATCGGCCGCCATCGACGACGCGAACGCGTCGGGGCACGATCACCTGCCAGCGGGCAAGGTCGTCGCCCCACAGGCCGGCCAGGTCGGTCTTCGCCTGCTTGCCCGCATCGGGACCATCGACCCGACCGACCTCGCTGCCTACCGGGCCAGCGGCGGCTATCACGGACTCGAGCGGGCGCTCGCCCTCGGTGCCCAGGCGACCGTCGACGAGGTCCTGGCATCGAAGCTCGTCGGCCGCGGCGGAGCGGCATTCCCGACCGGGCGGAAGTGGGCGGCCGTCGCCGGCCAGTCGGCGACACCCCACTATCTCGTCTGCAACGCCGACGAGTCGGAACCGGGCACGTTCAAGGACCGCATCCTCATGGAGCGTGATCCGTTCGCGGTCATCGAGGGCATGACTATCGCCGCCTTCGCGGCGGGTTGCGAACGCGGTTACCTCTACATCCGCGGCGAGTACCCAGATGCCGAGGCGACGATGACCCGCGCCGTCGAGCAGGCGACCGCCGCCACCCTCGTGGGCTCCGACATCCTTGGCTCGGGCTTCGCCTTCGACATCGAGATCCGTCGCGGCGCCGGCGCCTACATCTGCGGCGAGGAGACGGCGCTCTTCAACAGCATCGAGGGCAAGCGTGGCGAACCGCGCAACAAGCCGCCCTTCCCCGTCGAGGTCGGCCTGTTCGGCAAGCCGACCGTCGTCAACAACGTCGAGACGCTGGCCAACGTGCCGCTCATCCTGCGCGACGGCGGCGAGGCCTTCGCCCACATCGGCACCGAGGGCTCGACCGGGCCCAAGCTCTTCTGCCTCTCGGGCAACGTCGCCCGCCCGGGGCTCTACGAGGTCGACTTCGGGGCGACCCTGGGCGATCTCATCGATCTCGCCGGCGGGGTCGAGGGCGGCCGGTCGACGCAGGCCATCCTGCTCGGCGGCGCGGCCGGCGTCTTCGTCGGGCCAGACCAGCTCGACATGCCCTTGACGTTCGAGGGCACCCGGGCCGCCGGGGCGACGCTCGGCTCTGGCGTCGTGATGGTCTTCGACGAGACGGTGGACCTGCCCGCGATCCTGCTTCGCATCGCGCGCTTCTTCCGCGACGAGTCGTGCGGCCAGTGCGTGCCCTGCCGGGTGGGGACCGTCCGCCAGGAGGAGCTCCTTCACCGCCTGGCCACGAACCGGCTGAACGGTACCCGGGACGACGAGACGCGCCTGTTCAACGAGATCGCCCAGGCCATGCGCGATGCGTCGATCTGCGGCCTCGGCCAGACGGCGGCCGCCGCCATCGGCTCGGCGATGACGAACCTGGGAACGTTCGCCGCCCCCGGACGTCCGTGAGAGACTGCCGACGATGACTGCGGACGCGATCTGGTTCCGACCGGCCCCCCGGCCGACCGAGATCCCCCACGCACCCGAGCGCCCGGCGCCCGCCCAGGTCGAGCTCGAGATCGACGGTCAGGCCGTCTCCACCCCGGAGGGTTCCACCATCCTCGAAGCCTGTCGAGCCGAAGGCATCGACACGCCGACCCTCTGCTACCTCGAGAACCTGACGCCGGTCAATGTCTGCCGGGTCTGCGTCGTCGAGCTCGAGGGTGCCCGCGTCCTGGCGCCGGCGTGTTCGCGCAAGGTCGAAGCGGGCATGAAGGTCAGGACCGATTCCGAGCGCGTGCGCACGAGCCGCCGAGTAGTCCTTGAGCTGCTCGCGTCGTCCGTCGACCTGTCGACCGCGCCCCAGGCGCCCGACTACCTGGCGCGCTATGACGCCGACCCCTCGCGCTTCGGGCCGACAGCGGAGCCGGCGCTGACCGGCGAGCGCGACGCCACCATCGCCGGCGAGCACCACGCGCCGATCGAAGGTCGGACGGCGACGGTCGCCCAGCCGGTCAAGGTCGACAACGAGCTCTACGTGCGCGACTACGCCAAGTGCATCCTCTGCTACAAGTGCGTCGAGGCCTGCGGGGTCGATGCCCAGAACACCTTCGCCATCGCCGTCGCCGGGCGGGGCTTCGATGCCCGCATCTCGACCGAGTGGAACGTCGGGCTGCCCGACTCGGCCTGCGTCTACTGCGGCAACTGCATCGGCGTCTGTCCGACCGGCGCACTGATGTTCAAGAGCGAGCACGACATGCGCGCGGCCGGCACATGGGACGAGTCGGCCCAGGCGGTGACCGACACCATCTGCCCATACTGCGGCGTGGGCTGCACCTTGTCGCTCCACGTCCAGGACAACGAGATCGTCAAGGTCACGTCGCCGATGGACGTGTCGGTGACCAGCGGCCACCTGTGCGTCAAGGGCCGTTTCGGCTTCCAGTTCGTCCAGGAGCGACCGCGGCCCGAGTGACCGAGTCGACGTCGACGACCGGCATCGTGCTCGCCGGCGGGCGATCGACCCGCTTCGGCGACGCCGACAAGCTGGGCGCCGACCTCGCAGGCCGCCCGCTCTTCCACCACGCCGTGCTCGCGCTGGTCACGCTGTGCGACGAGATCGTCGTCGTCATCGCGGCCGACGGTGACGTCCCGCCGCTGCCGGATGACGCCGGCGCACCGGTGCGCGTCGCGCGGGACCGCGTGGCCGGTCTGGGGCCGCTGGCCGGGCTCGTGGCCGGCCTCGAGTCGACCGCAGCGGAGCTCGTCCTCGTCGCCGGCGGCGACCAGCCAAGGCTGACCCGGCCGCTGCTCGCGCTGCTGACCGGCTCGATCGGCGCCGCCGATGCCGCTGTCCTGGCCGAGCACGGCCGACCGCGACCCATCCCAGCCGCCCTGCGCCGATCCGCGGCCATGGCCGCCGCGCGTGCCCGGCTGACCTCCGATCAGCGCAGCCTGCGCGCCCTTATCGCGGACCTCGCGCCGGTCGTCGTGCCTGAGCGAACCTGGCGACAGGTCGATCCCGATGGCCTATGGCGTCGCGACGTGGACCGGCCCGAGGATCTCGCGAGGGCCTGATCAGTAGGTCAGGACGGAGAGGTCGAACGTTGCGAAGTCGGTCATATTCCGCGTGACGATGGTCGCGCCCGACCGGATGGCAAGGGCAGCGATCAAGGCGTCGCCAAGCGTCCGGCGTGAACGGCGTCCGGCGATTCGTCGGAGCTCACCGGCGTGCTCAGCGCCGTCGGGATCGATGCACAGATACTCGAGGCCGTTCACGAACCGACGGATCACCTCGCGCTCGGCTTCGGAACCTGCCGAGAGGGCCTCGCAGACGACGACATCGCAGGTGTACAGCTCGCTCGTCTCCTCGTAGCACTGCTCGACGACGCCCCTCACCCCGGGATGAGCGACGGCCCAGTCGATGAGCACGGTGGTGTCGAACAGGTAGCTCACGGGTCGCTCCGCTTGCCCCAGACTCGATCGTCCCGAGTCGTGTCTTCGCGCAGGCTGCGGACCCAGCGGTAGACCTCATCCGCATCCTTCCATTGCGAGTGGCCCTGGGCCGCGCCGTACGTCTCATCGAAGATCTTCCGCATCCGGTCGCGCTTGAGGCGGCGATCGACGGCCCCGGCCACGTAGGCCGACCGGCCGCGCGGACCGGCGATCTCGTCGATCTCGCGGAGCATCGCCTCGGGCAGCGTCACGTTCGTGCGGACCATGGCCATGGAGTCATCCTCGTTCGGTCTGGAACCGAGTGTGCGAACAAGGAACACACGATAGCACACGATGGAGGCGCGCCGACACGGAGACGCGGCGGCTGTCGGTGAGCCAAGATGCGCGCGGGAGGTGGCGATGAGCAGGACGATCTTCGCGGGCGGCAGCGTGTTCGACGGCAGCGCCGGGCTGGCTGGTGCCGACGTGGCG
Source organism: Candidatus Limnocylindrales bacterium (assembly GCA_036559965.1). Classification (GTDB taxonomy): domain Bacteria; phylum Chloroflexota; class Limnocylindria; order Limnocylindrales; family CSP1-4; genus CSP1-4. The sequence continues at coordinate 18,688 of DATBSD010000022.1, read as the reverse complement.
GTCGAGGACGGCCGGATCGTGGACGTCGGCCCCGGCCTTGACGGCGACGAGGCCGTCGACCTCGCCGGCAAGGCGCTGCTCCCGGGCATGTTCGACTGCCACACCCACGTCATGGTCAGCCCCGACCGCCTGGACACGAACAAGGAGATCGAGACGCCGTTCTCGATCTGGTTCTACGTCGCCATCGAGAACCTCAGGCGGACGCTGGCGCTCGGCATCACCACCGTGCGCGATGCGGGAGGCGCCGACCTTGGCGTCAAGCAGGCCGTCGCCGACGGCCTCGTCGCCGGACCGCGCCTGCACATCGCCACGGCCGTCCTGTCGCAGTCCGGCGGCCATGCCGACGGCTGGCTGCCGTCGGGTTACGACTTCACGCCGGTCGTCTGGCCGGGCATGCCGTCGGGCATCGTCGACGGGCCGGACGAGATGCGCCGCCGCGTCCGCGAGGTCATCCGCGCCGGTGCCGATCAGGTCAAGGTCTGCACGTCGGGCGGCGTCCTCTCGCCGCGCGACGACCCACGGCACGGCCACTTCCGGGATGCCGAGCTGGCCGTGCTCGTCGAGGAGGCGACCGCGGCGGGCATCCCGGTCATGGCCCACGCGCAGGGCGCGCCGGGCATCAAGGCCGCCGTGCGCGCCGGCATCCGGAGCATCGAGCACGGCATCTTCCTCGACGACGAGGCCATCGGCATGATGCTCGAGCGCGGCACCTGGCTGGTGCCGACGCTCTCCGCGCCGCAGGGCGTCCTCGACGCCGAGGCCGCCGGAGCGGCCATCCCCGCGGCAGCTCTTCGAAAGGCGCACGAGGTCATCGAGATCCATCGGGCGGCCGTCCGCAAGGCCATCGAAGCTGGGGTCAAGGTCGCCATGGGCACCGACTCCGGCGTCACGCCCCACGGCCAGAATCTGCGCGAGCTGGCGCTCATGGTCGACTGTGGGATGACGCCGCTCGACGCCATGCTGGCAACGACACGCAGCGCCGCCGAGCTGGTCGGCGTCGCTGACGACCGAGGCTCGATCGAGAAGGGCAAGCGTGCTGACCTCGTGGTCGTCGACGGCGACCCGTTCGCGTACGCGGACCTGACCGCTCGGGTGACGGCCGTCTACCAGGACGGCCGGCTGGTCAGCGGATCGGCCTGATGGGCGAGGTCCAGACCGTCCTCGGCCGGCGGCCGGCCGCCGACATCGGTGTGACCCTGCCGCACGAGCACACCCGCTGCATCCTGTGGCACATCCCGAACCGCTGGGACTACTGGCAGCTGACCGGGGAGGAAGACCTCATCGTTGCTGAGCTTGGCGCGTATCGCGTAGCCGGTGGCAGCTGCCTTGTGGACGTCTCGCTGGACGCCATCGGTCGTGACCCGGCCCGACTGCGGCGGCTGGCCGAGGCGACCGGGCTGCACGTCGTGATGGGCTGTGGCTGGTATCGCCAGGCGTATTATCCGGCCGAGGCCCGGATCGGCCAGCGCACGGTCGACGACCTGGCCGACGAGCTCGTCGCCGAGTTCACCGATGGCGTGCGCGGGACCGGCGTCCGGCCGGGCATCGTGGGCGAGCTGGGGACCGACAAGCCCTGGCTGACCGGCGAGGAGGAGCGCGTCTTTCGGGCCGGCGCCCGCGCTGCGCGCCGCACGGGCATGGCCGTGACCACGCACGCCGTGCTGTCGGACGTCGGATTGGCCCAGCTCCGCGTCCTGGAGGACGAGGGCCTCGACCCCGGGCGGGTGGTCGTCGGTCACGCGGACTCGTACCCCGATCCGGCGTATCACCGAGCCATCATCGAGCGCGGCGCGAGCCTCGAGTTCGACTTCCTGGGCATGCGCTTCACGCCCGTGGAGCGCCACGGCGAGCCGCGTCTCATCGAGCTGCTACTCGAGCTGCTGGAAGCGGGTCACGCAGCCCACATCTTGCTCAGTCAGGACGTCTGCCACGACAGCCAGCTGACGGCCTACGAAGGCAACGGCTACGCCTACCTGGCGACGACCTTCCTGCCCCGGCTTCGCGCGGCCGGTGTGGACGAGGGGACCATCATGCAGATGACGGTCGACAACCCGCGGCGCATCCTGACCCTGGCCGGAAGCTGAGGCGTGTCGGAGGCGGTCATCCAGGTCTTCGGGCGCAAGGACTCAACGGACACGCGACGAGCGCAGCGGTTCTTCAAGGAGCGCAGGCTGGACATCGCCTTCGTCGACCTTGCCGTCCGACCGATGGCACCGACCGAGCTCCGACGCTTCGTCCAGCGGCTCGGCGCCGACGCCCTCATCGACCGCGACGGCGCCCGCTTTCGCGAGCTGGGTCTGGCCTGGCTGCGCATCGACGACGCCGAGTGGACCACGCGGCTGCTCGAGGATCAGCGCTTGCTGCGCCTGCCGCTCGTCCGGCGAGGCGACGACGTGACGGCTGGTCCCGATGAGGCCGGCTGGCGACGCCTCACGGGCTGAGCTGGGCGTCGGCCCGGTCAGGCCGCGGGTCGCCGCCGGGCGCGGACGATGAGCGCGATGCCGAGCAGGCCGATGACGCCGCCAGCGGCGGCCCAGGCCGGGTCGCCGGTCATGAAGCTGCCCGGGACGATGCCCAGGCCCTGGCCGATCCAGACCAATCCCCAGAGCACGAGCAGGACGCCGATGACGAGCATGAGCGTGGATCGGCGGCTCACGGTCGACGATCCAGGACCCGGATCAATAGGGCTCCACGGTCTCCCAGTCGAGCGTCGTGTCCTCGTCCCATAGTTCGTTCTTGGCGAGGTCGTCGCCGACCGACTTGTAGACGTAGAGACGGGTGCCGAACGAGCCATCCGAGAGGCGCGTGTAGGCGACCACATCGCCGCGCCCGTCGCGATTGACGTCGCTCGAGATGAGCTTGACGCGGTCGACGGCGATCGACGAGTTGTAAAGGTCGATGCCCTGAAAGAGTTTGCCGGTCGAGTGCAGCGCCCGGTAGGTCAGGCCACTGACGGTCCCGATCGCGAGCATCAGGTCGTCGCGGCTGTCGCGGTCGTAGTCGGTGACGATGGTCCGCGTGCCGGCCGTCGTGAGGCCGGCGCCCGTATACCACGTCGTCGGTGCCGACATGGCGATGGCCGCCGACGCCGGCGTCGCCTGGGTCGCCAGCACGCGGTACGTGAGCCCGGTCGCGGTCGCGGTCTCGATGATGATGTCTGCGCGACCGTCGCCGGTCGCATCGCCTGCGTAGAGCCCTGACGTGCCCGGATCGAAGGCGCCGGCAAAGGCGGTCGCGAGCGGCTGGAGCGAGGTCTTCCACGACTCGAGCACCCCGACCGAGCCCGTCGTCGGATCGGCCTCGGTGACGACGAGCAGGAGGTCGTCGTCACCATCGGAGTCGACGTCGCCGGCCGCCAGCCGAACGGCCGGCCGTCCGTCACGTCGGCTCTCGAACGTCATGCCCGCGGTCGCCGAGTCCCAGGTCAGACCCGGGTCGGCATCGCCGAAGCCCTGGCCCTCAGGGTGCCTGACCTCGATGTGCTGGGCGGTGTCACCGTCGCTGATGAGCATCACCAGCTCCTCGTCGCCGTCGCCATCGACGTCGGCCGAGATCCTCGAGAGCGTGTCATCGTCATCGACAGCGACGATGTCAGGCGCCGTCGGCGGCACGAATGCGGAACCGCTCGACTGGTGGACGTGGACGGCCACGTCATCCCCGTTCGGCACGATGGCACCGATGTCGCCGTGGCCATGGAGCTTGCCGGCCGTGTTGTGACGGCCGGTGTCTGTCAATTGCAGGCTGCCACCGTAGTAGACCCTGGCGATCTGCTCCGAGCTCATGCCCGCATTGGCGCACGCCTTGACGCCCTTCTGATAGAGCCGGAAGCCGTTCTTCTCGCCGCCGCACGTCGCCACCGAGCCCGGGTGGTAGCCGGTCAGGATGAACTTGCCGGGCCGGCCGTTGCGCTTCCGACGGATGGTCAGGCTCCAGGTCGATGCGACGGCCTTGAGCTGCGTCGGCCCGGCGGACCGGGTCTCCGGCCGGTAGAGCTGGTCGGTGGCGGTGTCGACGACGTCGTAGCAGGCGCCGCCGGCCGCCTTGCCGCCACGCCAGTGGATGGCGTAGTACCAGCCGAATTGCTTGACGGCCACGGCGCCCGCGCGGAGGGCCTGGAGCGGATAGGTCTCGGGCCACTCCCAGGCCATGACGTTCTCGACGTAGGCGCGGAAGGGGACCACCTGGACGGTGCCGGCGGCCGGTCCGGACGTGCGCAGCACGCGGATGGTCGTCGGTGCGGCGTAGGTGCTCTTCCAGTCGGTGCATGCGGCAGCCGCGTCAACCGTCGGGGTCGTGCGAGACGGGAGGGCCACCGCGGTCGCGGCCAGGATGAGGGCACACATCCAGACCGCCAAGCGGCGGTGCATAGCCGGGCATGCTACGTGCCGGACCCCCATTTGGTCAACCGCAGTGCACCGGACCGTGCGCCATCCGACGGCCCCGGAGCGCCCTCATCGAGTTCGGCGACGACCGCCTGACGGCGCCTGTTCAGGGTGTCGGCAGCGCGACCTCGACGATGCCGTCCGTGACGCGCAGCCGGTAGTAGCGCAGTCGGCGGACCCGGGTCGCCGCCCGCGCCACGGCCTTGCTGTCCGTCGGCTCGGGCTTCGGCGGGCTGTCGGGCGACCGCCAGGGCGGATGCGACAGGCCATCGGGGTCCAGGCCCCCGGTCGTCGGGAACTGGACGATGTCGCCGCTCGCGAGATCGAAGCGCCCGCTGTGCAGCGGACAGTCGACGACGCAGTCCTCGAGCCGGCCGAGTGAGAGCGGCGCCGACATGTGCGGGCAGCGATCGTCGGTCGCGAGCAAGCCCGCCGGCGTGTTGGCGACGAGCACGTCGAGATCGCCGTGCGTGACCCGGCGCATCGCACCATCCGGCAGATCCGCCAGGGCCATCACGGGCAGGAACTCGGCCATCGCGCTGCCCGATGCCATGAGGCCGTCGGGGATGCGCAAGATGAGCGGCCGGTCGGGCATCTCACGATGGTAGCCACTCCGCGGCGCCTGGTCCGGGAACCGCCTCCCGGTCGCTGGCGTCAGCGCGCCGCACGAGTTGCGAGACCACTCGGTATCGACCGACGGCTCGCGCCGGGAGGTAGCAGATGACGATCTTCACGCGGTCGCGGCGGCGATCGACGCTCACGATCCTGGCGGTCCTGGCCTGCCTCATGGTGGTGGGCGCCTGCTCGGGTGCCGGCGCCACGTTCGTCGGCGGCGAAGCGGGCGCTCGTGACGACGCCGGCGGCGGGGTTGCCGCTCAGCCCCAGCAGGCGCCCGAGGCACCGGGCGTCGCCAGCACCGAAACGAACGCCAGCCAGGTCGACGGCGCGCTCATCGTGCGCACCGGCTCGCTGGACATGGAGGTCGCCGACTTCGACGCCGCGATCGCCCGGGCACGGACCGTCGTGACGGGCTTCGGCGGCTACATCAGCGGCTCCCAGATGGCGACCGACGGCGACGCCCCCTACGCCTCGATCACCTACCGCATCCCCTCCGACCGCTGGGACGACGCCCTGGCCGCTCTCAAGCTGCTGGGCACCAAGGTCATCAGCGAGCAGACACAGGCCGTCGACGTGACCACGGCGGTCGTCGATCTCGACGCCCGCATCGAGAACCTGCGGGTCACCGAGCAGTCGCTCCAGGCGATCATGACGCAGGCGACGAAGATCCCCGACATCCTCGAGGTCCAGAATCAGCTGACCGCCGTGCGCGGCCAGATCGAGCAGCTGACCGCCGAGCGGGAGCATCTCGCGCAGCAGGCGAGCTACGGCACGCTGACCGTCGGCTGGTCGGTGCCGGTCGTCGCCGTGACCACGGTCCAGGGCGAGTGGGATCCGGCCTCCATCGTCGATGAGGCGCTGGCGCGCCTGGTGCAGCTCGGCCAGGGCGCCACGACGGCCGCCATCTGGCTGGTCATCGTCGGCCTGCCGCTGCTGCTCATCGGCGTCGTCGTCGTGGGCCTCGTGCTGCTCGTCGCACGCCGACTCAGCCGACCGCGTCCAGAGCCGACCGCGGCCACCACCGAGAGCTGATCTGCCTGCCGGACGGCGCGTCCGGTCCACGGAGATCACGAGACCCGGGTTCTGGGGAACCCGGGTCTCGATGCGTGCGGCGCGCTGTGCGTCAGTCGGTCGTCGGCGCGGTCCTGCCGGCGGCACTGGGCTGACCGGCCCCGACGGCCGGGCTCGTCGCCCGGGCATCGGCCGTCGATCGCAGCGGGTGCTCGACCATCGTCGCCGCGGCGACCGCCGCGATGACCGCGGCCACGATGCTGATGTAGAAGGTCTGCGCGATGGCCAGGCTGAAGGCCCCGAAGATGCCCTGCACGATCTGATCGACGTACGGCGCCACGAACTGCTGGGCTGCCGCCGGGACGCCATCGAGGACGGCCTTGCCGAGGTCGAAACCGACGCCGCCACCCGTCAGCTTGTCGAGGTCGAAGCCACCACTCGCGGTCGCCTGGGTCAAGCCCGCGACGACCGGCTCGGGCACGCCGGCCGCGGCGACCTGGGGCACGAGCTCGTCCTGGAACGACGTGCCGAAGATGGTGCCCACGATGGCCAGCGCGACGGCGCCGCCGATCTGGCGAAAGAAGGTCAGGTTCGAGGTCGCCACACCGAGATCCCGGAAGGGCACGGCGTTCTGGATGATGATCGTGAACACGGCGAACGTCGGGCCGACGCCCAGACCCGCGATGAACATCCAGATCCAGACCGACGTCACGTCGGTCGATCCATCGAGCTGCGTGAAGAGCGCCGAGGAGATGCCCATGAGCACGATGGCGCCCACGACCAGCCACTTGTAGCGCCCGGTGCGGGCGACGATCTGGCCCGACAGGATGGAGCTCAGGATGAGGCCGAGCATGAGCGGCAGGGCTGCCAGACCGGACTCGGTCGGCGTGTAGCCCTGCACCACCTGGAACCAGCGTGGCAGGAAGACGATGGCCCCGAAGAAGGCGAAGGCCGAGAAGAACGTCGCGATCATCGAGCTCGAATAGGTGCGCAGGCGGAACAGGCGGAGCGGGATGATGGGTTCCCTGGCCCGCCGCTCGGCGAAGATGAAGAGCACGAGGCCGACGAGCGCCATGGCGATGAAGCCGCCGACGGACGGGGTCGCCCAGTCGTTGAACTGCTTGTTCGTCAGGCCCAGCAGCAGGAATGTGATGGCGACCGCGAAGATGACGCCGCCCAGGACATCGAAGCTGCGCGTGGCATGGGGGTTCCTGATCGTCGGCAGCAGCCGCCAGATGACGAACAGGGCGACCAGCCCGATGGGGATGTTGACGTAGAAGATCCAGTGCCAGCTGAAGTTCTCGGTCAGGAAGCCACCCACGAGCGGCCCGACCACGAACGCGATGCCGAAGACAGCCCCGAAGAGGCCCTGGTACTTGCCTCGCTCCTGCGGCGTGAACATGTCGCCGATGACCGCCAGCGCGATCGGGAAGAGCGAGCCGGCGCCGATGCCCTGGATGCCGCGGAAGAGGATGAGCTGCGTCATGTCCTGACTCAGCCCGGAGAGGGCCGAGCCGATGAGGAAGATGACGATGCCGATCATGAACATCGGCTTGCGGCCGTAGAGATCTGAGAGCTTGCCCCAGAAGGGCACGCTGATGGTGCTCGTGAGCAGGAAGGCCGTGACCGCCCACGTGTAGTACTCGTTCCCCGACAACTGCGTCACGATGGTCGGCAGCGCCGGTCCGACGATGGTCTGGTCCAGGGCGGCCAGGAAGATGCCCAGCAGGACGGCGAAGAGGATCTCCATCTTCTGGCGCTGTGGCAGGCCGATGGCGGGGTCCTCGGTTGCCGTCGGGACGTCGACGATGCCGTCGAGGTCGGGCGCGTGTTCAAGCATCAGGGGCTCCTTGGGTCGCGTGGGATCGTCGGGTCAGGCGGGTCTGGAGGCCGGCGCAGGCAGGTCTCGATGGTGGTCGACCGCGGGCAGCTCGCCGGCCGCCTGGGCCATGCTGACCGCGCTTCGGATGTCGGCCACGGCGGCGCCCACCCGGGCGAGCTGGTCGGCATCGAGGTGGGAGAGGATCGTCTCCAACAGGTCCGCCCGCAGGACGTCGGCCTGCACGAGCATCGCCCGACCATGGTCGGACAGGGTGACGAGCACGACCCGCCGGTCATCGGCCACGCGGACACGCTCGATGAGGCCACGTTCGGCCATGCGGTCGATGAGGCCGGTCGCGTTGGACAGGGACACGTCGAGTGAGTCGGCGAGACGCGTCATCGACAACGCCCCGTGGCGTCGCAGCATCCACATGACATGCAGATGGGCCATGCTCACGCCGGCACGCAAGAGCTGTTGGCTGCCGGCGCAGCGCAGCTCGCCCAGCGCCTCGTCGATGTCGGCGATGATGTCGTGGGCAGCGACCTGATCATGCCCGGCTGGTCGCCGGCCCGTCGCGATGGGTCGCGGCGGCTTCATCCGTCGGTGTCAATCATTGATGTCACATGAACTATCATACACGCGTTGATCATCATGTCAACCGGTACGATCCTGGGATGGAGGTCGGGCGATGCGCTTCGCGCTGATGATCGAGCCGCAGCAGGGGCTCAGCTACCTCGAGCAGCTGGCCATCGCCCGGACCGCCGAGGAGGCGGGTTTCGAGACGCTCCTCCGCTCGGACCATTACACGAGCTTCCCGGGTGCGGCCGGCCTGCCGACGACCGACGCCTGGACGGTCGTTGCCGGCCTCGCCCGCGAGACCGAGCGCATCCGGCTGGGCGTGCTCGTGTCGCCGGTCACGTACCGCATCCCGGGCGCCTTCGCCAAGGTCGTCGGCACGGCCGATGAGATGAGCGGTGGCCGGATCGAGGTCGGCCTCGGCGCCGGATGGAACGAGCAGGAGCACGCCGAGCTGGGCATCCCCTTCCCGCCGCTGCGCGAGCGGTTCGATCGGCTCGAAGAGGCCGTCGCCATCGTCCACGGCCTGTGGACCGAGCCGGATGGCTGGTCCTACGACGGGCGGTTCTGGCAGGTCCGCGATGCCCGCCTCCGTCCCGCACCAGCCTCCGGCGGGCGGCGTCACCCGCACTTCATCATCGGCGGCTCCGCCGGGCCGCGGGCGCTCCGATTGGCCGCCACCTATGCCGACGAATACGACCTCACATCGGCCAGCCCGGCGTCGGCGGCGACCATGGTCGAGCACCTCGATGCCGCCTGCCGGGGAATCGGGCGGGATCCGACGACCATCGTCCGCTCGGCCATGACCGGCATGGTCATCGGTCGCTCGGCGGCCGAGGTCGAGGCGCGGCTCGCGGCCCAGGTCGAGATGTTCGGCATCGCGACCGACGAGGCCGAGGCGTGGCTGGACTCGCGACGCGACCGCTGGATCCTGGGCACGCCGGACGAGGCCAGGGCCGGCATCGCGGCCTTCGCGCAGGCCGGCGTCGAGCGGCTCGTCCTGCAGTCATTCCTGCCGCGCGACCTGGAGATGATCAGCCAGGCGGGCGAGCTCGTGGCCCAGGTCGCCGGCGCCTGACCAGCGTCAACCGACGCGCCCGAGGCGTGTCCGCGGGTGGATCCGGAACCAGGGCCGTCCGCCGATGGCCGCCGGATCGAGCGGCCCGAAGGTCCGCGAGTCGGTCGATGCGTCCGGTGCGTCGCCGGCCAACTCGAGGCGTCCGTCGGCATCGACGGCGACGACACGCTTGACCAGAGCCCGGGCAGTTTGGCGTGGGTCTCCGGCCACGACGAGCTCGCCCGGCCGTGGCGCGCGACGGCGATAGGCGGCCTCGTCGACGAGCAGCCAGTCGCCCGGCTCGAGCGTCGGCGACATGCTCGTGCCGACCACGGCGACCCGCGTCCGCCAGACGCGGACGAGCGAGCGAACCCCGGGTGCCAATGCGGCCAGGACGGCGACCAGGAGGATGCCGGCGCGGAGGCCGGCCATGAACCCCGTCAGGAGGGCTTGCCGCCCTTGGTCTCCCAGAAGATCGCGGCGATGGCGTCGACCTGGGCCTCGAGGTCAGCGCATGCCTTCGCGTCGACCGACTGCTTGCACTTGCCGGCCTGCTTGAGCGCCTTCCAGAACAGGTCGTGCAGGTCGGGGTGCGCCTCGAGATGCTCGGGCTTGAAGTAGTCGCTCCACAGGATCTGGAGCTCGCGCTTGCAGAGCTCGGCGTGGTCCTCTTTGACCTTGACGCTGCGGATGAGCTTGTTGCGCTGCTCCACATCCGTGCCCAGGTTCTCGTTGATGAGCACGACCATGCGGCTGACGGTCTTGGCGGCGAGCTGCGCGCCGTGGGGGTCGTAGATGCCGCAGGGCACGTCGCAGTGAGCGTGGACGGTCCGGCGCGGGGCGAGCGCCGTGAGGACGCGGTCGCGAAGCATGATTCACCTCTCCGATGCGTGCGGCAGGGAAGCCTCGGCAATCGTGCCACGAACACCTCCCGTTCGTGGTCGCCCAGCGGCTCGCGGCATTGCCCCGACCTTGCGATGCCGCCATCGCGCAGGCAGGCCGCTGAGCCACGGGTATCATCGCCGCGATGAGCGAGCGCCCGATCGCCGAGGTCGGCCCGGTGGCCTGTCCCTTCGTGGCCTTCGAGCACGACCAGGCCCGTCGGAGCATCGAGCCCGACCGCCGCCATCGCTGCTACGCCGAGCCCGTGCCCGCGCCACGGGCGATCTCGCACCAGACGACCTACTGCCTGTCATCCGGATTCGCGGCCTGTCCGACCTTCCGAGCGTGGGCCCAGCGAGCCGCCGCCGGCCAGGTCGACGCCGTGCCCGACGCGGCCGGCCGGGCACCGCGCGAGGTCCCGGTCGCGCCGATGCCTCAGACCGTCGACCCGGCCACGATGGCCCCTCCGATCGATGACGTGCGATCGACGCGCACCCGCGCAGCACCTATCGACGCCGACGACGACCTGGCCTCGCTCGTCCGGCCGGCGAGCGCGGCCGCGGCCGGCGCCGCGTACGGCGCAGCGTTCGGATCGGCCGAGGTGCCGGCAAGCGAGGCCGTTGGCGACGTGCCGCCGTTCCTTGCCACGCGCCCCCCGTCGACTGGCTCGACGCCGCCCGAAGCTGCCGCTGCCGCCGCCGCCCGGCCCCGCAGCGGCGGACAGGCTCGCCCGGCCGCCCGGACGCTTCGCCGGCCGGCCCGCATCGACGCCGACGCGCCGGCCTGGGAGAAGCCGCGCCGCTTCGAGGCGTATCCGACGCTGCGCACGCGGGTGGGCATGCCACGCGTCCCGACCATCGCCATCGCCGGTGTCGCCGTGCTCGCCGCGGCGCTGCTCCTGTTCGTCTTGCCGAGCATGGTCGCCGGACCATCGGCCACCCCGACCCCGACGCCGGAGCCGAGCGAGGCGAGCATCGCGCCGGTCACGCCGGAGCCGTCGCCGACGCCCATCACCTACGTCGTCGTCGCCGGCGACACGCTCTCGAAGATCGCCCGCAAGCACGGCGTCACGAACGACGAGCTGCTGGCCGCCAACCCGCAGATCACGAACCCCAACCGCATCAAGGTCGGCGACGAGATCGTCATCCCGGCGCCCGCGTCCGAGGCTGAGCCGAGCCCCGAGGCCTCACCCGAGTCGTCGCCCAGCCCGTGACCTGAGCGAGGCTCACGCCTCGCGGCGGAGTCGCCAGATCTGCTCGGCCGGCCAGCGTCGTGCCCAGTCCCGGGCGTCGTCGTCCCAGAAGCTCGAGACCGCGCCTTCGGGCGCCTGGATCTCGAGCTGATCGATGACCCGCAGCCCGGCGTGGCGGAAGCAGCGGATCCAGTCGCCGTCGGTGCGCTGGAATTCGACGGTCGCGCCGTCCTCGATGCGATCGAGACCGAAGTAGTCGGCCATGAGGCGCGACCCGGGCGACCCGTCCGGGTCCGGCCAACAGATGTCGAGCAGCGCGGTCGCCGTCGAGAACGCGAGCAGCCCACCCGGCCGGAGGATGCGGCTCGCCTCGGGCAGCCAGCGCTCGGGGTCGGCGAAGCGAGAGGCGCCCCAGTCGCAGAACGCGATGTCGGCGACGGCATCCTCGAGCGGCAGGTCCTCGGCCGAGGCGTGCACGAAGCGGATCGTCACGCCGGCCGCCTGGGCATCCGCCCATGCGGCGCGCAGCTGAGCCTCGGAGACGTCGACGGCGATGGCCGTGGCACCGGCGCGGGCGAGGGCGATCGACCATTGCGCCGCCCCGCAGCCCAGCTCGACGGTCGTCCGGCCGGCCACGTCGCCGAGCACCTGCAGCTCCGCCTCGGGGATCTGCCAGACGCCCCACGCGGCACCGCCGGCCGCTCGGAGCTGCTCGCCCTGGACGGCCTGATAGCGCTCGCTCTCGCCGTCCCACCAGGCCCGGTTGCGCCGGGCGTGGTCCGGAAGCGCGGCGTCGAACGCTTGTCGGGCCCGGTCGTCGGCGCCGGGCACCCGCGTCAGCGCCGGGGCGCCAGGTTGATGGCGGTGATCTTGCCCGCCTCGACCCGGAAGGTCGCGTCGATGTGCTGGCTCTGGACGCCGGGCCGCACGACGAGCAGGTCGGCCTCGTAGGTCGTGCCCGTGTCGCGCACCTCGCCGGGGATCATGCGCAGCCCCTTGTCGGCACGCAGGAACCAGCCGCCGACGCGCTCGACGCCACGCAGCTTCTGGGCACTGTCGCCGACGTGGATGACCATCTCGGCCTGCTCGTCCATGAGCGATACCGCGCCCTGGCGATCGTCGGCGTTGAGGCGCTCGAAGAACAGCTCCATCGTCTCGACGGCTCCCATGGCCGCAGTCTAGCCGCTAGAACCGGCCCCCGCCGCCACCTCCGCTGAAGCCCCCGCCGCCGCCGAATCCACCCGATCCGCCGCTCGACTTGCTGGCCGACGCCGACGCGCCGACCGACCCGAGGGCATCGAACATGCCGTCGAAGTCAGGCACGCCGGAGCCCGAGAAGAGGCCGGGCGCGAGCCCGCCAGGCCCGCCATCCCCTCCGGCGTGACCGCCGTACCAGCGGGGCATCCACCACGACGTGCCGCTCATCGCGGTGGCGTTCGCGGCGGCGCTGGCCGACCGCGCGAGGACGGCCTCGACCTCCTCGTGGAGGCCGAAGGCGACGCCCCAGACCATCGCCCGGTCCGGGGTCTCGAGCCAGGGCACGTTCTTCGATGCCACGACCTCGTCGAGCGAGCCGGCCATGGCGAGGGTCTTCTGGAGCGTGCGCTTGTAGGCCGCCAGCCAGGCGTTGAGACGTGCGCCGGCCATCGTCCGGGCCGGCATCACGGCAGCCACGATGAGCGTCACGATGCCGACGATCACGAGCGCGCCGCCCAGGATCGTGGCGCCAGAGAGCGGCACGGTGAAGCCGGCGATGATGAGCAGACCGGCGGCGACGAGCTCCGCCACGCCCAGCCCGACCCACCGGGCGATGGCCTTGGAGGGCGGCTCGCGCAGCCAGCCGAGGCGGGCGATCTGTCGCTCGAGCGCCGAGTCGAAGGCGGTCTTGGCGGGCTGCAGTGCGCTCATGTCGTCCGGCTCAAGGATCCCGTCGCCGGCATCGATGCGGTGCTGGATGGATGCCAGGAGGGCGGCCTCGGGAGGCTCTTGGCGCCGCCGGCGGGCCAGGCCCACGTAGGGGTCCGGGTCGCCCTCGCCGAGCCCCTCGACGATCGAGACGCGGGTGCCGAGGAGCCCCGGATCGGGTCGGAACGCAAGGTCGCCGCGGGCGGCCAGGTCGACCATCGCCGACGTGAACTGCCGCTCCGTCGAGCGACCGGCCATGAGCAGCGTGGCGCCGGCCGGCGAGAGGCCGGGTGGCGGTGCCGGCATGAGCACCGACGGGTCGTCGGTGTAGTGCGGATCGCGCCCGACCCGATACCAGCGCAGGACGACGAATCCGAGCAGCAGGATGAGCGCCAGCGGTGCCACGATGAGGCCCAGCGCGGCGTTGCCGATGCGTGCTGCCTCAAGCTTCCACGTGTCGTCGGACGTCACCTGGGCGTCGACGGCCTCGAGCGCCGCCAGCAGCGCGCGGTCGAGGTTGCCCTCGCGCAGGAACGGCACCATGACGCCGTCGTAGATGGCCTGGCTCTCGTCTTCACCGAGGTAGGCCGCCTTGAAACCTGCGCCCGGCTCCAGGCGGACGGCACCGTGCAGGCCGTCGGTCTCCATGTCCCAGAGCACGACCAGCCCGTCGTCGAAGCCGGATCGCCCGACACCCCAGGCATTGCCCAGGGCCTGGCCATCGGCGGCTGCCTCGTCGTCGCTGACGCCCGGCTTGACCTGGGTATAGACGACGATCTCGGCGCCGGTGCGCGCCTCGATGGCCTCGATGATGCTGGTCGCCTCGGCTTCGGTCTCGTCCGCGAAGACGTCCGCCTCGTCGTAGACCACGACGCCGGCGGTCGGCTCGGGGAACGGCGGTCCCGCCGCCAGCGTGGCCGTGGCCGACACGAGCAGGCCGACGATAGCCAGGAGCATGGCGATGGCCGATGCTGACGACAGGGGACGGTCGTGCGCTCGTCGCAGGACGCTCATGGGCCGATGCTGAACGAGCCCTCGGCGACCACGTCCGCTCCCCAGAGGTAGCGGAAGCGGTAGCGAGCCGGCTCGATGTCGGTCGTCTCGAGGTCGAAGTAGAGGCAACCGGTGGGCATGCTGAACGGGTCCTCGAAGCCGCGGTCGACGAGCTGATCGTCGGCGAAGACCTCGTACTCCAGCCGTTCCCCGGCCGGCAACGTGTCGCGCAGCTGGGCCACGGCATGGATGGTCTCACCGACCTCGAACACGTCGCGCGGCGACGTCTGGAAGCACTCCACGCCGTTGGTCCCGAACGACACCGTGCCGGCCTGCTGGCCCGCCGCCAGATCGGCGATCCACCCCTCGACCTTGCCCGCGGCCGTGACCGACCCTGCGAGGACGAGCGCGAGGCCGCCCGCCAGCAGCAGCACAGCCGTGAGCGGGCCTCGATCGGTCCGTCGGGCCGCCGGCTCGGCCGACTCGGGCCCCATCGATGGCGGCTGGTCGGGCATCGGCAACTCGCCGCCGAGCCGCTGCCAGGCGACGACGTTGAGGCACGAGACGACGACGATGGCGACGCTGTACCCGAGGCCGAAGACGGCGCCGGCGACGAGCGGCTGGGCCAGCAGCGAGATGGCCAGCAGCCCGGCGCCGGCGGCCACGAGCCAGCCTGGGATGGTGCCCACGACGAAGACGACGACCAGGCGGACGACCTGTCGATGCGTCCGCCGCCAGGATCCGGTCAGCGCCTCCCCGGCGCCGATCTGCTCGAGCACGATCATCGGGCCGATGAGGCCGAGACGCGATCCGACGCCGATGACCGGCAGCGCGATGAGGATCCCGCCAGTGACCAGGACCGCGCCCAGAGGCCCGGGTTCGTCCGCGCCGGCGCCCTGGACGGCCATCGCCACCGCGATGATGGCGAGCACGATGATGGGCAGGAGCACGATGAGCAGGATGATCACGCCGACGGCGAGGTTGGCCAGGAAGTAGTGCAGCAGGCGCCCCAGCGCCTGCCGGTAGCTGCCGCTGATGGCCACCGTCCGGCCGTCTCGGACCGCCCCGGCGGCCACGATGGCGGCGGCGCTGGGCAGGATCATGAGCAGCTGCACGATCGTCGCGGCGGGGTGATCGCCCAGCCAGATGATGAGCGCCCAGAGGGGCACGAACGCCAGCGCGACGACGATCAGCATGCGCCAGAAGCCGGCGCCCACGTCGCCCATGGCATCGCGCAGCGTGGCCTCGATGGGCAGTAGCGGGGACGGCACCGTGGGCGATGGAGGAGGCGCTGGCGCCGTGCCCCAGGCGTGGCTGGGCGGCGCGCTCGTCGTCTCGGATCCGGGCTCGTCGGCGGTCGGGTGGGGCTCCGTCATCGTGGCCGGCGGGTTCCTCGCTCGAGCGATCGAGCTCGGCGATCGCCGACCAATGATGCCATCGCCGGATCCGCGTACGGCGACGCCAGCCGCGGTCTGCCGACAAGGCTCAGGGCAGGCTGGTGGCCGAGCCCCTTCGACGCAGCAGCTCGAGCCGGTCGCCGTGCCAGGCGATCTCGGCGGCGCGCGGGCGACCGTTGTAGGTGCTGGCCATGGCCGAGGCGTAGGCGCCGGCGTGGCCGATGGCCACCAGGTCGCCGCGCCGGAGCGCCGGCAAGCGCGCCTCGCCGAGGGCGTCGGTCGCCTCACAGACCGGACCGTCGACGACGACGCGTGGCGGCACGTCGCCGTTCGGGTCGTCGCCGGCCTGAACGGGCCGGCCGAGGCTGGTGAGCGCGACGATGGGATGCTCGGCGCCGTAGAGCGCCGGGCGGATGAGCTCGGTCATGCCGGCATCGAGCACGACGCGTCGCCGATCCCGGTCGCGGACGTGCAGGACGCGCGCCAGCAGCCAGCCGGCACGCGCGACGATGGCACGGCCGGGCTCGACGGCCAGGCGCAGGGGCAGGTCGGCGGCGAGCTCGGCCAGTGCGGTCGCGGCCTCGGCGGCGAAATGCGCCGGTGTCGGCCCGGGCTGGGACTGGACGGGGAAGCCCGATCCGGCATCGAGCGTGTCGAAGTCGGTCAGCTGCGCCCGGTGCAGCTGGAGGGTCGCGAGGGCGACGCGGAAGCCGCCTCGCCAGGCATCGACCGCCCCGAGCTGGGATCCGACGTGGACGTGCAGGCCGCGCCAGCGGATGGGTCCGTCGGGGCCGCCGCCGGCCGCCACGACCTCGGCCAGCTCGTCGCTCGTGACCCCGAACTTCGAGTCGCCGGCGCCGACCGCGAGGCCCGGCTGCGTCTCCGGGCGGACCGACGGGTTGAGGCGGACCAGAACGTCGATGCGCGGCGCCCGCGGATCGCCACCGCGGCGATGCTGCCGGCGCCAGGCGTCGGCCAGCGCGGCTGCCTCCTCGGCGGACTCGACCGTCAGCCAGCGGAGCGGCGTTCCGAGTGCCGCCAGCCGAACCGCGAGGCGCAGGTCGGCCGGCGACTTGCCGATGCCCTCGAGCGCGATGTCGCCGAACGCGAAACCGGCCCGACGCGCGAGGGCGACTTCACCGCCCGAGACGGCGCTCGCGCCGAAGCCGCGGCCGGGCAGCTCCCGGATGAGCGGCGCCAGACCGTTGGCCTTCAGCGCGTAGAGCCGAAGCCAGGGATCGGGAAAGGCCACTGCGAGGTCATCGGCATCGGCCCGCAGGCGCGTCAGGTCGTAGAGGTAGGCGGGCGTGCCCCAGCGGCGTGCGGCAGATCGGGCGGCATCTGCGAGACCAGCCGTCGGCAGGTCCAGATCCCCGACCCTCAGTCGCGGATGACGAGCGAGAGCACGGTCGAGAAGATCGACAGCAGGATGGCTGCCAGCGCGGCGGCGATGAGGGCGTCGACCGAGAAGGCCTCCGCCGGCCAGCCGGCGATGAGCACGCCGCGCCCGATCTGGTCACCGACCCAGGCCAGCAGGAACAGCAGGCCGATGTTGATGACGAAGCCGAAGAGGCCGAGGGTGACCAACCGGATGGGCAGGCTGAGCAGCCGCAGGAGCGGCTTGATGGCCGTGTTGATGACGCCGAAGATGAGCGCGGTGATGACGATCGTCAGCGGCGTCTCGTCGACCCACGTGAGCCCCGGCACGAGGTAGACCACGACGGCCAGCGCGACCGCATTGCCGGCCAGCCGCAGGAGCTGCTTCACCGTGGCATCCTACATCCTGGCTCGGCTGGACCGACGCCGTTCGTCCCGGTAGACGAGGGGATCGATGGCCGACCTGCCCACCTTCACCGACCTCACGGCCGACGCGCGTCCGGATCCGGTGACGCCCTTCGACCACGCGCTGCGGGCCTGCCTGGACGACCTCTTCGCGGCCATGCCCACGCTCGCCACGAACACCGGCTTCCACGCCCATGACGATCGCTGGCCCGACGTCTCCGATGCCGGACGGATCGACCGGCTGGCGCTCGTCGATCGCCACCGAGCGGCGATGGCGGCGCTCGCGGACGACGACCTGACGAGGGACGAGCTGATCGACCGGGGCATCGTGCTCGAGGCGCTCGACGGACTCCGATTCGACGCCCAGACGCTGCGCGACGACGCGTGGGATCCGTTGACGTACGTGCTCCTGCTGGGGAATGGCCTGCATGAGCTGCTGGCACGCGAGTTCGCACCCTGGACACACCGCGGCGCCGCCTTCGCCTGGCGGGCCGCCCGCCTGCCGGTCGTCCTCGATGCCGCGCGTGCCAACCTCGTCGGGCTGCCCGACCGGCCCGTGGCGCGACTCCAGACCGAGACCGCCATCGAGCAGCTGAGCGGCATCACCAGCCTCGTCGACGAGGCGCTCGACGAGGCGCGCCGTCAGGCCGGACCGGACGCCATCGCCATCGCCGACGCGATCGAGGCCCTGCGTCCCGAGGTCGTGGATGCGCTGACCACCTTCCGTCGCCACCTCGAGGACGTCGTGTTGCCGCGCGCCGAGGGCGAGGGCCGCCTGGGTCGCGACCTCTACGCCGCCAAGCTCCGGCACGCGCTTTCGAGCGATGTCGCGGTCGAAGACCTGCGGGCGCGGGCGGAGCGCGACTTCCGGGCGGTCCGTGGGGAGCTCATCCGCGTGGCCCGCGATCTGTGGCCGGCGTTCATGGGTGGGGAGCCGGCGCCGGACGATGACGACGAGGTCGTCCGACGTGTCTGGCTGGCCATCGCCACCGAGCACCCGAGCGCCGAGGGACTGCTCGACGCCTGCCGCAGGGAGACGGCCGCCATCGAGGCCTTCGTGCGCGAGACCGG
>DATBSD010000021.1:0-10752 GCA_036559965.1 Candidatus Limnocylindrales bacterium | reverse complement strand
ACGATCGTCGTCCGCGTGGTGTCGACCTGATCGGTCGACTGGATGCGGTTCAGCACCCGCTCGAGGTGGCTCGTGTCGGCCGCACGGACCGCCAGCAGGAAGTCCTCCTCGCCGGCCACGTGATGGCAGTCGATGATCTCGGGGATGGCCGCGAACTCGCCCGCCAGCTCGGACCAGTCGGCGCGCGAATCCTGGATGACCGCAACGAAGGCGAGGATGCCGAGACCCACCTGTGCGGGGTCCACGAAGGCGTGATAGCCGCGGATAGCGCCTCGCTGCTCGAGCTTGCGCACGCGCTCATGGACGGATGGCGCCGAGAGGCTGACGTCGGCGGCGATCTCGGCGAATGTCCGCCTGCCGTCCGCCTGGAGAGCGCCGAGGATGCGCCGGTCGATCACGTCGGGTGTCGCTTGTCGAACCATATCCAGTAGGCTACACTATCATTCCACCTAATGAAACACGGTCGTCGCCATGAAGTGGCACCGTCCGTAAGGAGACCATCATGGCCACCGTGGCCTTCGCGACCCTCGGCATCGTCCTCCTGCTCGCACTGGCGCGCCATGCCAGGCCAGTCGCGTCCTCGGCGACTCCGCCCCAGCAGGCGAGGTCACTGCCCTACTGGACGGGTCTCGCCGGCAAGTAGTCGGGCCAGCGTGCCGGCCGGCAGGTGGAGCTCCACGCACTGCACCCCGCCGGTGCCGACGACCGCTCGATGGAGCGTCCGAGCGGGCAGGTCCAGGCGCTGCCCGGCCACGAGGTCGGTCGTCGACCCGTCCTCCGGCAACACGAACGTGATGCTGCCCGACCGGCAGACGAGGACCTTGTCATGGTCGTGCCGATGCGCGCCGAAGGTGGTGCCCGGCCCAGCCGCCCAGTCGTCGCCGCCGGCGGCGCCAGCGACGGCGCCGTCGACCCCGGCAGCCTCCAGCACGCGCCGCAGGTCGGCCAGGTCCATCACGCGGCCAGGAGGCCGATCAACGAGCCGACCGTGAACGTGACCGTGGCGGCCAGGCCGCCGATGGCCATCTGACGGAAGCCGCTGTAGATCGCCGATCGCCCGGTCAGCAGGCTGACGCCGGCGCCGACCAGGAAGAGTGCCACCAGGGACAGGACGAGGGCGGCGACGAAGGCGACCTGCCCGTCGGCGACCATGAACGGGATGACCGGCACAGCCGCACCGATCGTGAACGCCACGAACGAACCGCCGGCAGCACCCCAGGGTGAGCCCAGCTCGCTCGGGTCGAGGCCCAGCTCCTCACGCACCTTCGTGTCCAGCGCCATCTCCGGGTTGCGCATCAGGTGGCCGGCCAGCCGTCGCGCGTCGGGCTCGGGGATGCCCTTGCGCACGTAGAGCCCGGCCAGCTCGGCCTCCTCGCGCTCCGGCATCACGCGCAGCTCCTCGCGCTCGAGCTCGATCTGCCGCTCGAACAGCTCGCGCTGGCTCTGCATGCTGATCCACTCGCCGGCTCCCATCGAGAAGGCACCCGCGAGCAGGCCGGCGACGCCGGTCAGCACGATGATCTCGTCGTTGCCGGTCGCGCCGACCACGCCCATGACCAGGGCCAGGTTGCTGACGAGGCCGTCGCTCACGCCGAAGATCGAGGCACGCAACAGGCCCGACTGCCCGGCCACGTGCCAGCGTTCGAGCGGCAGACCCGTCGCCGACGTCGCCGACGCCGCGCTGCCGCCGGCGGCCACTGCCGTATCCAGGTCGCCCGCATCGAGGCGGTGCCAGATCGCGATGTGGGTCCGCTCGTCGTCGATGATGGCGGCGACCTCGGGCGAGTCCTGGGCGAGATAGGCATCCTCTTCGTCGCCTTCGAGCGAGCGCACGAGGTCCGAGACCGCGGCCGTCCCGAAGACGCGGGCGGCGAGCAGGATGAAGCGGACCCGCATCCGAGGCCCGTCGTGCTCGGGCACGCGGGCGCCCTCGGCCCGCAGGCGCTCGGCCCAGATGTCGGCATGCCGTCGCTCGTTGGCGGCGATGGCCCGGAAGGCGGCCGACCGCCGGGGCTCCCGGTCGATCTCGGCCAGGCGCTCGTAGAGGTTGAGCGCGTCGCGTTCGAGCTTCAGGTTGGCGATGCTGCGCGCCTCGTCCTCCGGGGTCACGCCCCCATGCTACCCGCGGCGTACCCTGTCGATGTGCCCGACCGACCGCTTCTCCGATACCTCGATGGCGACGCCGTCGAGCGGGCCATGCCGCCGCTCGTCGAGCGCCTGGCGCTGGCCGAGGCGACCATGGTCGGGCTGGCTGGCGAGGCCCAGCTGCCGCCCAAGCTGGCCGTCCACCCACGCGTGCCGGAGAGCTTCGCCCACGCCATGCCGGCCTTTCTGCCGGGCCTCGCCGCGGACGGCAGCGACGACCTGTTGGGCATCAAGTGGGTCGTCGGATTCCCGCCCAACCGAACGCGCGGCCTGGCGGCCATCTCGGCCATCGTCCTGCTCGACGATGCGACGACCGGCCTGCCCATCGGCATCCTCGACGGCGCACCCATCACGGCGCAGCGGACGGCCGCGGTGTCCGGTCTGGCCATGGCACGCTTCGCCCCGCCGCGCACGCGACCGGCGCACGTGGCCATCGTCGGCGCCGGCGTCCAGGGCCATGCCCACGTGCCCGTCGTCGCGCACCTCCTGCCGGGTGCCTCGATCGCCGTCCACGACCGGCACGCTGATCGTGCTGATGCGCTGGCGGCCGTCGCCACTGCGACCGACGGCATCGAGCGTGCGATCGTGGCCGGCAGCCCTCGCGACGCCGTCGTCGGCGCCGACGTGGTCATCACCGCGGTCTCGTTCGGCCCGGTGCGCCAGGTCATGGTCGCCGACTGGCTGGCGCCCGATGCGCTCGTCGTGGCCGTCGACTATGCGACCATGGTCGCTGCCGACGTCGCCCGCGACGCGAGCCTGTTCATCGTCGACGAGCGCGGCCAGTTCCTGGCCAACCGCGCGGCCGGCGCGTTCGACGGGTATCCGGATCCGGTCCACACGCTCGGCGAGGCCATCATCGCCGGCACGCCCCGACCACCGAGCGGGCGGGTGCTCGTGACGCATCTCGGCGTCGGCCTGGCCGACGTCATCTTCGGGCACGCCATCCTGCGACGAGCGACGGAGGCCGGGCTGGGACTCATCCTGCCGACATGACGCGCCACGGGTTCCTTGGAGCTGGGCGCCCTCAGGGAACCGCGGCGCCGGGCTGGATGGCCCGTGGCCGAGGGCCGGTCGTCCGGGCGGGACGGCGGCGCGCGCGCGTCCCACGGGCCGCGGCCAACGTCGGTGCACCGACGGTACCGGCCAGCAGGATCGGCTCGAGGGCCTCGACCGGGAGCGGCGTGGCGAAGCGATAGCCCTGCGCGCGGTCGCAACCCAGGGCGACCAGGACGTCGACCTGGCTGTCGAGCTCGACGCCCTCGGCGACCGTCTCGAGGCCAAGGGTGTGGCCGAGCTGGATGATGCCGCGCAGCAGCGCACCGTCGCCCTCGTCCGGCCCCGACTCGGCGCCGGCGATGACGAAGGCGCGATCGACCTTGAGGATGTCGATGGGCAGCTCGCGCAGGTAGCCGATCGAGGCATAGCCCTTGCCGAAGTCGTCGATGGCCAGGCGCAGGCCGAGGCGCTTGAGCGAGGCGATGACCGGTCGGATGGTCGCCGTGTCGCCGAGCATCGCGGTCTCGGTCAGCTCCAGGACCAGCGAGCGCGGATCGATTGCCGACTGCGCGAGGGCGTCACGGACCGTGGCCACGACGCTCGGATGGGCGAGCTGCCGGGCGGAGATGTTGACGTGCACGGAGCGGCCCTCGGGCAGCAGGCCGCGGCGGCGCCAGTCGGCGGCCTGCCGACAGGCCTCGTCGAGGACCCAGCGGCCGAGCGGCACGATGAGGCCTGTCTGCTCGGCCAGCTCGATGAACCGGCCGGCGGGCAGCCGACCGCGGGTCGGATGATCCCAGCGGACGAGCGCCTCGACACCGGTCAGGATCTGATCCGGCAGCGATACGATGGGCTGGTACTCGATGGCGAAGCGCCCTTCGTCGAGCGCCGCGCGGAGCTCTGCCTCGAGCTCCAGGTCGGCGACCATGGCTTCCTGCATGGCCGGCTGGAAGGTCTCGACGCGGCCCTTGCCGCGCCGCTTGGCGAGATACATCGCGATATCGGCGTTGCGCAGCAGGTCGCCCGTCGTGAGGGACGCGTCGCCCGACAGGGCGAGGCCGATGCTGACCCCGACGATGACCGGCCGGCCGGCGACCATGAACGGGCGGGACATGGCATCCGAGATGCGTGCCGCGACCTGCGCCGGATCGCCGGACGTCGGCGGCTCTTCCAGCAGGATCGCGAACTCGTCGCCACCCAGGCGGGCGACGGTGTCGGCCGGCCGCAGGCTGTCGCGCAGACGGTCGGCAGCGGCCACGAGGAGCTCGTCGCCGACCGCATGGCCGAGGCTGTCGTTGACGCGCTTGAAGTCGTCGAGATCGAGGAACAGGACGGCCAGCAAGCGCGCTTCGCGTGCCAGACGTGCCCGGGCATGTTCGACGCGGTCCTGGAACAGGGCGCGGTTGGCGAGGCCGGTGAGCGGGTCGTGGAAGGCCTGATGCACGAGCTGCTCCTCGAGCGCCTTGCGCTCGCTCGTGTCGCGGCTGTTGAGGACGATGCCGGCCACGCTCGGGTCGTCGAGCAGGTTGGTCCCGATCGACTCGATCGTCGCCCAGCCGCCGTCGGCTCGCCGCCAGCGGACCTCGGTCGGCGCCGAGGTGCCCGGCTGGCTGGCCAGGCTACCGAGCACGGCCAGGAAGCGATCACGATCGTCGGGGTGGACGACGCCGGCCAGATTGCTGCCCACGAGCTCGGTCTCGCGGTAGCCCAGGATGCGACCGACCGATGCGGTCTGGTAGCTCACGGTGCCATCGGACCCCACGACCGTGATGACGTCCGACGCGTGCTGCACGAGCGACCGGAAGCGGGCCTCGCGGCGCCCCTGCTCGTCGATCAGCGCGCGGTTCTCGCGCATGACCACGACCTGACGGGCGACGACGACGGCGGTCAGGATGACCGAGCCGTAGATGAGCCCGTCGAGCGGCGTGCCAGGATCACGTGGTGCCGCCAGGAGCAGGCCGTAGGCGCCGACGATGGCGAGGTACGGCAGCAGGCTCGCGGACGGTGCGAAGGTCAGCGGACGTCGTTCGCGGCGGGCGGTCTCGGCGTCGCGGACGGCGGTCCAGGCGGCGGCGGCGAGGCTGATCCAGGCGATCATGTAGCCGGCGTCGGCGGGACCGGCCGACGCATACGTGCCCTCGATCGACTGGTAGCCGTAGATGAGGTCGGCCACGAGCACCGTGACCAGGCTCGTCACAAGGCAGGCGATGGCCCGTCTCGACCGAGCGTCGCGGCTGCGCAGGGCGACGAGGGCGATACCGAAGAGCATCAGCAGATCGCCCACCGGGTACGCCAGCGAGAGCGCCAGCGTGGCGGCGTCGACGTCGGTCGTGGCAGCCGTCGGGCCGAGCACGAGGTACCACACGACCATCGTGCCGCCGACCAGGACGATGGCGGCATCGAGCAGGAATCGGACGCGGTCGAGGCCGCCACGGGATGCGGCAGGGAAGCTCAGCAGGCCGACGAGGAGGATCGGGAAGAACGCCAGATAGGCGGCGTCGGCGAGCGACGGCCAGGGGATCTCCCCGAGCACGACGTTGTACCAGGCCCACAGGACGTCGCCCAGCCAGTAGACCCCGAAGGCGAGGGCGACGAAGCCCCACGCTCGACGCGTGACGCGGTCGAGGTCCGTGCTGGCCGCCGTGCGCACCGCCAGCGCCACCGCGCAGAGGCCGACGGGCAGGAACACCAGGTCGCTGACGAGTGCCCGCTCCTCCGGCGTGCCGACGCCGGACACGAGCCAGACGAGGAACATGGCGCCGAAAAGGAGCAGGCCGCCGAACAGCCAGTCGGCGGCCCGCAGGCCCGCGGGGACGCGCGAACGCGTCCGATCCTTGTTGCCTGTCACGACCAGGTCGCGAGCTCCATCGGGCGGTGCTGCCCGGACCGGGTGCATGCCGCTCGCGCCACGGTGTCGCATCGCACCGACCGGCGTCATGGCGCAGAGGTCCCGGTGGGCCGCGCTCGGTGGTCCCGGTGCGATCGCCGCCCGCCGGGTGACGCCGGTTCCGCGACGCGGGGACGCGTCCGGCTGAGGCACACTGCGCGAGTGTCGTCACTGACCCCCCTGCCAGAGGCGCCGGACATGCTGCCGGCCACGACCGACGTGCTCGTCGTGGGCGCCGGCGTGATGGGCGCCTGGACCGCGCTGCGCGCGCGTGAGGCCGGGCACACCGTCACGCTCATCGACGCCTGGGGCACCGGCCATCCGAGGGCGACCTCGAGCGACGAGACGCGCATCATGCGCTGCGCCTACGGCGACGATCGACTGATGACGACCTGGGCGATGCGTGCGCGGGACGCGTGGCTCGCCGCCGGTGCGGCTTGGGGTCTGCCGCTCCTCGTGACCAACGGTGTGCTCTGGTTCGCGCGTCATGAGGGTGGCTTCGAGGACGCCTCGCTGGTCATGCTCGAGGGGCTCGGCGAGCCGGTCGAGCGACTGAGCGTCCAGGAGCTGACAGCGCGCTGGCCGCAGATCTCGGACGGCGGCGACGTCCGCCAGGCCCTCTGGGAGCCGAACGCGGGCACGCTCATGGCCCGGCGCGGCGTCCAGGCCACGGTCGCCGCCTTCCAGCACGCAGGCGGGCGGTACGCCCTGGCCGGCGCGCGACCCGGCCACACCGACCGTGACCGCCTGCTGGACGTCGTCGATCAGTCGGGTCGCCGCTGGTCCGCGGGCAGCGTCGTCTTCGCCTGTGGCCCGTGGCTGCCCAAGGTCTGGCCGGAGCTGCTCGGCGGCCGCATCCGGGTCACGAAGCAGGACGTCGTGTCGTTCGGCCCGCCGGCCGGCGACGCCAGCCTGCGCTCGGAGGCCCTGCCCACATGGGTCGACTACGACCACGCGTACTACGGCTTCCCGACGTTCGACGATCGGGGCTTCAAGGTCGGGCCCGACCGCTATGGGCCGGTCTTCGATCCCTCACACGGCGAGCGGGTGGTCGACCCGGAGTCGATCAGGCTCGCCCGCGACTACCTTCGACTGCGCTTCCCGGCCATGGCCGACGCTCCGGTCGTGGAGACGCGGGTCTGCCAGTACGAGCGTTCGGTCGACGGGCAGTTCATCCTCGACCGACATCCCGACCTGACCAACGTCTGGATCGCCGGCGGCGGCTCCGGGCATGCCTTCAAGCACGGCCCGATGATCGGCGCCTACCTCGCCGCTCGGCTGGACGGCGCGTCGGACGCCGACGCCGGGGGCGCCGGGGACGACCGCTTCGCACTCACCGCTCGTGTCCCGCGCGATGCCGGCCGCACGGGTGGTGACACGATCACCGAGAGCTGGGGGCTCTTCTAGCGACGGTCAGCCGGCCGCCCATGCCATCGCCGCATCGAGCTCCGCGACCGGGAAGACCCGCACCTCGCCGGGCATGAACAAGCCGACCGCACGGACGGCATCGGCGAGCACCCGATGGTCGGTCACGAGCGCGCAGCGACGCCACTCCGCGAGGTGCTTGGAGCCCAGGCTGAGGTCGTCCCATGCGGCGCCCGCGGAGTAGCCATCGAAGTCGGGCCCCAGCTCGATGACGATGCGCACACCCGCCCCACTGTCGGCCGCGGCGGCGATGGCCGGTCGCAGGATGGCGGCGTAGTCGTCGCTCGTGACCGTGCCCACCGCGCGGTAGGCGATCACGCCGGTCGGTGCGCCGTCGATGGCGGTCATCATCGGTCGAGTCCTCCTGCCACTCGGACCTCGTGGCCTACTCGTTGACGGGGATCGGCCCTTCGGGCATGTCCAGGATGACGCGGCCATCCTCGACGACGACCGGGTACATGGCCAGTGGCAGCTCGGCCGGCGGATCGAGCGCCTCGCCCGTCTCGAGGTCGAAGCGCGAGAGGTGGAGGGCACAGGTCAGCGAGTCGCCGGTCAGGAAGCCCTTGTCGAGCTCGAAGTACTCGTGCGAGCAGATGCCCTGCATGGCGCGCACGTCGCCGTCGAGGTTGACCAGCAGGATGTCGGTGCCCTCGATCTGGATCATGAGCAGCGTGCCCGGCGGCACGTCAGCAAGGGCCGCCGCATCGAGGCGGCGGGTCACGCGGCGGTCGAACCGGCAAGCACGGACTCGGCGCCGGCGCCCTCCATGACCCCACCGTGGGCCTCGACCCACTTGGCCTCGAGTCGCAGGCGCAGTCGGGCCTGGGCATCGGGCAGCGGGATGCGCGCCACGACCGGCTCGAGGAACGCGAGCGTGATCGCCTTGCGGGCCTCGTCGAGCGACAGGCCGCGGGTCATGGCGTAGAAGACCTGGGCCTCGTCGATGGGTGCCACCGAGCTGGCGTGGCTGGCCCGTCGAACGTCGGGCTGGTCGATCTCGAGCGACGGGATGGTCACCGAGCGCGCCTTCTTGGCCAGCAGCATGCCGAACTCGCCGAGATACGAGTCGGTGCCGTGGGCGCTGCGGTCGATGCGGATGAGACCCTTGATGTACGAGCGCGAGCGATCCTGGAAGACACCCTTGGAGAGCAGGTCGCCGGTCGTGTCGGTGCCGACGTGGTGGGTGTACGAGGAGAGGTCGAAGACCTGGCTCGCGCCACCGAAGGCGATCTCCGCCTGGTGGACGCTGCTCCCCTGCCCGACGAGGTGGTTGTCGATGCGGCTCTTGGTCCACAGCCCCCCGACGTGGGCCATGGCCCAGCGCAGCGTGGCGTCGCGGCCGGTCGTGGCGGTTCGCGAGACGAAGCCCACGGTCGCCGGGCCAAGGTCCTGAAGGCCGGCCACGTCAAGCGCGGCGCCGTCGCCAAGGACGACCTCGGTCGTGCCCCACCACTGATCCTGTGCGGCGTCGGAGTCGGCCACGACGGGACCGATGAGCTCCTCGAGCAGGCGCCCGCGAGCCCGCTCGCCGAGCACGATGACGGTCCGGCCGACGAGCGCCCGACCGGGATGGGCGACCGACCAGCGGACGACGATGGGGCCGGACAGCTCGACGCCGTCGGGTACGTGGACGAAGACCCCGACCGACGACATCGCCCGCGCCACCTGGCCGAAGCGATCGTCGGCGGCCAGGCTGCGGCCACCATCGATGGCCGATCGCAGGAGCGCGGCGAGCGTCGGGTCGGCGAGCGCCTCGGCGAACGTGCCGACAGCCACGCCGGCCGCCCTGGCCTCGGGCGATCGGGCGCGACCGACCACTCGGCCGGCCTCGATGTGGATGAGCGCGGCGGCTCCCTCGGGCAGAACTGAGTCGTCGGCCATCGCGGGCACGAGCCCGGCGTCGACGACATCGAGCGGGCTGACATCCTCGAACCGAACAGGTCGCAGGTCGAGATACGTCGTCCAGAGCTGGTTCGACTCGTCGGGCAGCGCGGTCACCGCCGCCAGAGCCGTCAGGCGATCGTCGAGGAGCCAGGGCGGTTCGTCCAGGTCGCCGCTGCGCCGGCGGGTCGCCGCCTCACTGACGGCGGCCAGGAGGTGCGCCTCGGTCACCCGACGCCACCCTCCATCTCGAGCTTGACCAGGCGGTTGAATTCGATGGCGTACTCCATCGGCAGCTCCTTGGTGAAGACCTCCAGGAAGCCCTGCACGATGAGGTTCTGCGCCTCGTTCTCGGTCAGGCCGCGGCTCATGAGGTAGAAGACCTGGTCCTGGCTGATCCGCCCGACCGTCGCCTCGTGGGACATCGACGTGTCGTCTTCCTGGATGTCGATGTACGGGTACGTGTCGGAGCGGCTGATGTCGTCGAGCATGAGCGCGTCGCAGCGGACGCTGGCCACGACGTTCGTCGCCCCCGGCGCGACCTTGAGCTGGCCGCGGTAGCTCGTCCGGCCGCCGTCCTTGCTGACCGACTTGCTGACGATGCGACTCTTCGTGTCGGCTGCCAGGTGGACCGCCTTGGCCCCCGTGTCCTGGTGCTGGCCCTTGCCCGCCACGGCGACGCTGATGATGTCCGCGCTGGCGTTCTTGCCGCGCAGGTAGATGCTCGGGTACTTCATCGTGAGGCGTGAGCCCGTATTCGCGTCGATCCACTCCACGGTCGCGTCCTGGTGGGCGTGGGCGCGTTTCGTGACCAGGTTGTAGACGTCGTTCGACCAGTTCTGGATGGTCGTGTAGCGGACCTTCGCCTTGGGCAGCGCGATGACCTCGACGACGGCCACGTGGAGCGCATCGGTGGCGTACAGCGGGGCCGTACAGCCCTCGATGTAGTGCACCGAAGCGCCTTCGTCGACGACGATCAGGGTGCGCTCGAACTGGCCGGTGTTCTCGCCGTTGATGCGGAAGTAGGCCTGCAGCGGAAGCGGGACCTCGACGCCCCTGGGGACGTAGACGAACGAGCCGCCGGACCAGACCGCGGAGTTGAGCGCCGCGAACTTGTTGTCCTCGGGCGGGACGATCGTGCCGAAGTGCTTCTTGAAGATCTCGGGGTATTCCTTGAGCGCCTGGTCGGTGCCCATGAACACGACGCCGATCTTGCTCAGCTCCTCGCGGACCGAGTGGTAGACGACCTCCGAATCGTACTGGGCGCCCACGCCGGCGAGGAACTTGCGCTCCGCCTCGGGGATGCCCAGCTTCTCGAACGTCGCCTTGATCTGCTCGGGGACGTCGTCCCACGACTTCTCTTCGCGCTCGGACGGCTTGCGGTAGTAGACGATCTTGTCGAAGTCGATGCGGTCGAG
>DATBSD010000020.1:0-57728 GCA_036559965.1 Candidatus Limnocylindrales bacterium | reverse complement strand
GAACTCGACGCCCATCATCTCGGCCCGGATCATGCGATTGACGGCATTGCTGCCGCCGCCGCCGACGCCGATGACGCGGATGAGCGCGAAGTTCTCCGAGTCGGATCGCAACGGCATCGCTGGTTCCTCCGGTCGAGTCTTGGAAGCGGTCATGGTGCTGGGTCGGGACCGAGCGCGGCGCATGCATGCGCTACCGCCCCCTCCGGACGGTCTCGGGTTCCGGGGAGTATAGCCCCACGGCGCGCCGCCGAAGCAAGCCCGGCTCGTGCGGGCCGGTGCGTGGCGGCACCGGCGCCGGGACTAGGGGAAGAGGCCCCGCACCCAGTCCCGGAAGCGGCCCAGCGCACCGCCGGCGGGGGCCGAGTCGAACTGGCTGTCGGCCTCCATGCCCGCCCGGGCGCCCCACATGAGGAGGCCGATGGAGGTCGAGAACTCGGGCGTCAGGAGGTGATCGACGAGGCCGCCCACGCCGGCCGGCGCGGCCACCCGCACGGGCATCTGGAGGACATCCCGGCCGAGCTCGGCGACGCCCGCCAGCTGCGATGCGCCGCCGGTCAGCACGAGTCCGGCGGGCAGGATGCCGCCATGGCCGGCGGCCGCGATCTCGTCGCCCAGCTTCTCGAAGATCTCGCGCATGCGGGCATCGATGATGCTGCAGACCTCGAGGCGTTCGACCGTCCGGCCGCGCTCCTCGCCGATGACGTCGACCTGGATGACCTCGTCGGTCTCGATCGAGTCGAGGTCGCACGTGCCATAGCGGATCTTGAGGTCCTCGGCAACGGCGATGGAGCTCTTGAGGCCGATGGCCAGGTCGTTGGTCACGTTGTTGCCGCCCAGCGGCAGGACCGAGGTGTGGAAGGGCGAGCCATCGAGGAAGAGCGCCACGTCGGTCGTGCCCGCTCCGATGTCGGCGATGGCCACGCCCAGGTCGCGTTCCGTCTCGGAGAGCACCGCCTCGGCCGAGGCGAGCGGTGAGGCGACGAGCTCGTCGATGCGCACGCCTGCCTGCTGGACGCACTTGCTCAGGTTCTGGACGACGGTCGCGCCGGCGTGGACGATGTGGGTCTCGACCTCGAGCCGGATGGCGCTCATCCCGATGGGGTCCTTGACGCCTTCCTGGCCGTCGACCACATACCCGCGCGGCAGGACATGGAGGACCTCGCGATTGCTGGGGATGGTCACCGCCCGGGCGACGTCGGTCGCTCGCGCGACGTCCTCGCGCGAGACCTCCTTGCGCGGGCCGCTCACGGCGACCGCGCCGCGCGAGTTCTGCGACTCGACGTTGTCACCGCCGATGCTCACGAAGGCCGATTCGAGCTTGTAGCCCGACAGGCGCTCGGCCTGTTCGACGGCCGCGGTGATCGAGCCCACGACCTGGTCGATATTGATGACGGCGCCCTTCTTGATGCCCGCGGAAGGTGGCGCACCCTTGCCGATGATGGTCAGCGAGCCGTCGCGAGCGACCTCGCCGATGAGCGCCACGACCTTGCTCGTGCCGACGTCGATGGCGACGAGGACCATCTCCCTATCCACGGTTCCGGCTACCCCTTCCTGCCAACGACCTAGAGGAAGTGGCGCCGGATGAGCGCCACGTTCTGGAAGATCCCGAACCCGAAGCGGATGAGGGCGACGAGGTAGAGGTCGAGCCCCAAGCGGTCGCCGACGAACGTGAGCAGGATCGCGACCAGCGTGTTGGTGATGAAGCCGCTGATGAAGATCCGTTCGCTGAACGTCCCCTCGAGCTCCGCCCGGATGGCACCCAGGACCGAGTCCACCGCGGCGATGATGCCGACGGCGGTGTACCTGGCGATCTCATAGCTGACGCTGACCTGGAGGACGAGTCCCAGCAGGATGCCCAATAGCAACCCCGCCAGGGGGATCCACACGTCCTCGCCACCTCCTCCCGTCCGTTCGTGCGCAAGGCTACCATCGGCGCCGACCGCTCATCACTCGGTCCGCGGCAGGAAGGTCCCGCAGCGACCGGCGTCGGGGAAGAGGTAGACGACGGCGATCTTCGCCTCCTGGCCATAGAGGACGCTGCTCAGGCATTGAGCCTGCGTCTCGACGAGATCCGCGCCGCGCAGCGTCGACGAGTAGATGCCGAACACGGCCCGCCAGCTGCGTGGCTGGGCGGCAAGCACGAAGCCGTCGTTCTCGGTGATGCGGGTGACCAGCGACTCGGCAGCGCTGCCCAGGAAGGCCGGCGTGAGGGCGGCCACGCGCCGCGCGACCTCGAGATCCGTGGTGCTCACGCGGTCGCCGACGGCCAGCTCCGCGGAGGCCGGCCGTTCGTCCTCGATGACCGGCAGGTCGCTCGTCGCCGAGGCAGCCAGCTCCGAAACGACGACACCGTGGACGTCCACGAGGAGGCGCCGATCGCCGACCTGCCAGACCATGATGGGCACCCGTTCCTTGACCTCCACGACGAGCCGATCGGGTAGCGCGACACGCACGGCAGCCGCGTCGGATCGGTCGGTGTCGACGGCCGGCAGCGCCAGGAGGTTGGCCGCAAGGCGACCGGTGTCGAGGGCGAACAGGTTCGGCCGTTCATCGCCCGCCAGGCCGATGGCCTCGAGCACCGCTGCCTCGCCGGTGAACTCGGCGCCCCGGACGACGACGCCGTCGTCGCGCAGGCGGAAGGCCGGCGATGCGGTCATGCCGTAGAGCGCCGCCGCGGCCGCGACGAGCACGATGCCGGCGACGACGCGTCCGGCGACCGGTCCGGCCGACGCCCGACGGATGACCGGGGTCGGCCGCCGCGCACCGCGGCCGATGGTCGTCCGCGGTCCGCCGCCCGTCACCCGGGCTTCGCCGTCACGGGAGGTCGGCCCGCTCGAGGCGGCGAGACGGCTGGACGGCCGCCCGTTCGACCGCCAGCTCGACGATCCGTTCGCAGATGCCCGCGAAGTCGAAGCCGCCCTCGGCGCACAGGATGGGGAAGAGGCTGATGGGCGTGAAGCCGGGGATGGTGTTGATCTCGGACAGATAGACGCGGCCTTCGTGGAGCAGGAAGTCGACGCGCGCGAAGCCCGAAGCGCCGATGGCCGTGAAGGCAGCCCGGGCGAGCTCGCGCAGGTGCTCGCGCGTGCGCGACCCGAGCTCCGGTCGGTCGGTCGTGCGCGAGACGCCTGGCTGGTATTTGGCCGCGTAGTCGTAGAAGACGTTGCCTGGGAAGACCTCGCCCGGGCCGAAGGCATCGGCGCCGGCGCCCTCGCCGACGACGGCCACCTCCAGCTCGCGCGCATGTGCCAGGTATGCCTCGGCGAGGATGCGATCGTCGAAGGCGAAGGCCGCCGCACACGCGTCGGCCACGTCCCTGGCATCGTCCGGGTGCTCGACGACCGTCATGCCGATGCTCGACCCCAGCCTGGCCGGCTTGATGATCAGCCGGGGGTCCGGCAGGCGGCCGGCGAACGCTGCCAGCCGATCGACGGTCGCTCGCTCATCACCGTCGATCTCCGCGCGGTCGAGCGGCTCGAAGGGCACGATGGGCATCTCGAGCGACCGAGCCAGGCGTTTGAAGAGCACCTTGTCCATGCCCAGGGCCGATGCAGCGACGCCGGAGCCCGTGTACGTCAGGCCGGCCGATTCGCAGAGCGCCTGGACGCTGCCGTCCTCCCCGAACGGGCCGTGAAGCGCGATCCAGACGATCGGTCGCGGGTCGCAGATCGCGAGCGCCTCGAGTGCCGCCGCGGCCGCCAGCGGCCCCTCCGACGCCAGGGCGCCGGGGTCGTCGAAGTCGCGCCCCGAGCGGTCGCCGGCGAGGGCATCGGGCGTCAGGCGCCACCAGCGACCATCAAGGCCGATGAGCCAGGCCTCGACCGGCCAGCCGCGCTCGACCAGGGCGGCGGCGATGGCGCGGCCCGAGACGATCGAGACGTCGTGCTCGGCGGATGGCCCGCCGAGCAGCACCGCGATCGGCCGGCGCTCGATCATTCCGCCTCCGGCCAGGCGGACCAGTCACCGGCGAAGACGACTTCGAAGCGCAGCTCGACGCCGGCCTGCTCGCGAACGATGGCCTGGACCTCCTCGGCCAGCCGACGCACGTCGCCGGCCGTGCCGTGGCGGTCGTTGACGATGAAGTTGGCGTGCTTCTCGGAGACCACCGCGCCACCCACGCGGCGGCCCTTGAGGCCGAGGCCGTCGATGATGGCGCCCGCCGAGGGACCGTCGGCGGGGTTGCGGAAGACGCTGCCGGCCGACGGCTGGCCGAGCGGCTGGTGTGCCTGGCGCCAGCGTCGGATGGCGTCGAGTCGTTCGGCGATGACCGCTGGCTCGGCCGCCTCGAGACGGAAGCGGGCCCACGTCGCGATGCGCGGCGCATCGGGCGGCGCCGCCTTGAGCGCCGAGTCGCGGTACGTCAGCGCCAGCTCGGCGGCCGGCACCACGGCCTCGCTGCCGTCAGGCTCGACGATCGAGGCCTCCACCAGCCGGCCGGCGATGTCGGCGTCGTGGGCGCCGGCGTTGGCCCACACGGCGCCGCCGACGGTGCCCGGTATGGCGAGGCCGAACTCGAGCCCGGAGAGACCCGCGTCCTTGGCCATGGTCGCCGCCTTGGCCATCGGCAGGCCGGCCTCCGCGACGAGCTCAGGGCCCTCGAACCGAGCGCCCTGGGCGCGCACGACGACGACGAGGCCACCCACGCCGGCGTCGCTGATGACGAGATCGGAGCCGCGTCCGATGAGCATGAAGGGCAGGTCGCGGCCACGGGCGAAGCGGATGAGCCCGCGCAGCTCGAACAGGTTGTAGACCGTCGCGAAGAGATCGGCCGGCCCACCGACGCGCATCGTGCTGAAGCGCGCGAGGGGCTCCCGGCGCGACGTCTTGATGCCCAGCCGGCGCTGGATGTCGGTGCCCAGGGCCTGGGCCTCGGCATCGCTCAGGCGCGCGCTCACCCCGGTCGCGCTCACGATCGTGCCGCCCCGCCGGCGATCACGGTCGTGCCGCGGCGAGCAGGGCGATGGCATCGTGCGACGGCAACGGTCGTCGCTCGGCGAGCGCCAGCAGCAGGGCCGCGTTGGCGCGCGCCGCGCCCGGCAGGCCGGCCGCGCGACTGGCCGAGGCCATCGTCGCCAAACGGGACGGGTCGTCGAGCACGGCCGCCGCCGCCAGCAACGCGGGGCCATCGAAGTCGCCGTCCTCGATGACCGTGGCGGCGCCGGCCTCGGCCAATGCGGCGGCATTGGCACGCTGATGACCTCCGGCATGGGGGTAGGGCACGACGATGAGCGGCCGGCCGAGCGTCGTCGCCTCGGCCAGCGTCGATGACCCGGCGCGGCCGAGGATGAGGTCGGCGACGGTCAACGCGTCGGCCATCTCGTCGTGCAGGAAGGGCACCGGCCGGTAGCGCTCACGGACGTCCTCGGGCAGCGCCTCGCGCCGGCGCAGCGCGTCGGCATAGGCGTCGGCGCCGGTCACATGCAGCACGACCGCCAGGCGGAGCAGCTCGGGCATCGCGGCGGCGACGGCATCGTCGAGCCGCCGGACCGTCTGGCTGCCGCCGAAGACGAGCAGCACGCGGCCGGCGGTCGGCAGGCCGAGCCGGTCGCGCGACGCGATCGGATCGAGTCCGCCGAGCTGGCGCACCGGCGTACCCGTGAGGTACGGCCGACCCGGCAGGCCGGCCACCGTGGGCGGGTAGCTGACGGCGATGACCGACGCCAGGCCGGCCACCGCCCGAACGCTCCGTCCGGCCACCAGGTTGCCCTCCCAGAGCAGGCTCGGGATGCGCAACAGGCGAGCCGCGATGAGCACGGGGATGGCCACGTAACCTCCGGTCGTGAACAGCGCCCGCGGCCGACGGCGCGCCAGCAGCCAGATGGCCTGGGGCACGGACAGTGCCAAGCGGATGGGATCGGCGAGCGTGTTCACCGAGCGATCGACCGTGCGCAGCGAGCGCAGCCAGAGCCGGTCGAGCGGGATGCCCGTCGGCGGCACGATGCTCGCCTCGATACCGCGACGTCCGCCGACCCAGGTCGGCTCAACGTCCGCTCGCCGCTCGCGTAGCGACCGCACGACCGCCAGGGCCGGCAGGATGTGACCGCCGGAGCCACCGCCGGCGATGAGGATCCGCATCGTTCCAGGTGCCTCTCGCGTTGGTCTCGCGGGAAATCGAGAGCAGGATACCGACCGCCGCGAAGCTGACCATGAGCGACGACCCGCCATCGCTCACGAACGGCAGCGTGATGCCGGTGATCGGCAGCAGGTTGACGACGACGGCGATGTTGATGAACGCCTGGCAGGCCAGCCAGGCCGTGATGCCGATCGCCATCAGGCCGCCGAACGTGTCGGGTGCCCCGAGCGCGATGCGGACGCCGCGGTAGGCGAGGATGACGAACAGGGCGATGACGATGCTGCCGCCGAGCAGGCCGAACTCCTCGCCGATGACCGCGAAGATGAAGTCGTTGGCGGCGTTCGGCAGGTACAGGCCGCCGGCCGATCGGCTCTGCCCCAGGCCCTCCCCCATCAGGCCACCGAGGGCCAACGCGAAGATGCCCTGGATGGTATGGAAGCCCTTGCCCTGCGGGTCGCTCCACGGATCGAGGAACGTCGTCACCCGGGAGAGCTGGTAGGGGTGGCTGAGGATGATGTAGCCGACGGCGGCGATGCCGGCCGGGATGAGCAACAGGAACTGCCAGAGGTTGGCGCCGGCGACGAAGAAGATGGTGAACGCGGTCAGCGTCAGGACGCCCGTCGTGCCCAGGTCGGGCTCCTTGAGCACGAGCAGGATGACCGGCCCCGCGATGAGCAGGAACGGCAGCGTGCCCCGAACGACGCTGTCGATGCGGGTGCCGCGCGCGGCCATCCAGTGGGCGAGGTAGACGATGAGCGCGAGCTTCGCGAACTCGGCCGGATGGACGGCCGGCAAGGGGCCGATCTTGAGCCAGCGCGCCGAGCCACCGATGACGATGCCGATGCCCGGCAGCAGGACGAGCACGAGGAGCACGAGGGCGGCGATGAAGAGGGGCAGGGAGACGAGCCGCCAGAACCGGTAGTCGATGCGCATCGCGACGACCATCGCGACGACGCCCAGGAGCGCCCAGATGAGCTGCGGGCCCACGTCCGCGAAGCCGTCGTCCTGGGTCACGTAGGCACGGATGCCGGACGCCGAGTAGACCATCAGGATGCCGATCGCCGTCAGGGCGACGACCGACACGAGGAGGACCTGGTCGGGGGCGTGGCGCTCACGTTCCAGGGCGACGGTCAGCTTGCGACTACGCGCCTCCGGACGCCCGGCCACCCGCGGCGCCGGCGGGTCGGCCGCTCGCCGACGGGTTCGCGGGACCGGCAGCGCGGCTGGCTGGTTGCTCATGGGCGGCTCCTTCGCTCGATCACGGCCGCCACGGCGGCCTTGAAGGCGCGGCCCCTCGCCGCGTAGTCGATGAACATGTCGAAGCTCGCCGCCGCCGGGCTGAGCAGGACGGTCGCCAGGGGTGCCAGCGCGGTGCCTCGCGGTGACGTGGCGGACGCGAGCGCCTGCCTCGCCAGCTGGTCGGCGCGCCGGACGGCACTATCGAGATCGGGCGCCACCTCGACCGCGCGGGCGCCGGCCCGCTCGAAAGCGGCCCGGAAGGCGCCGGCCGACTCCCCGATCAGGACGGTCGCCGTCGTTCGCTCGGCCACGACCGGCGCCAGCTCGCCGATGTCGACGCCCTTCTCGCGGCCGCCGGCGATGAGCACGACCGGCGACTCGAAGCTGCGCAGGGCGGCGATGACCGCAGCCGGCTGGGTGCCCTGCGAGTCGTTGACGTAGCGCACACCGTCGGCCACGGCGACCTGCTCGAGGCGGTGCTCGACGCCCTCGAAGGCCGCCACCGCCCGCCGGATGCCGTCGGGTGCGATGCCCAGCAGCAGGCCCACGGCCACGGCTGCCAGGACGTTGCTCACGCTGTGCTCGCCTGGCAACGGGATCTCGCCGACGGGCATGATCCGGCCACCGGGTCCGGTGGCGGCGAGCCCCCCACCGACCGCCGGCAGCCGGGCCACGCCGGCGGCCACGAGCCAGCCGTCGTGGACGCCGAGACCGCCGGGCAGTGGCTCGTCGCGTCGGTAGAGCGTCACGCTGGCCGCCCCCAGGCCGGCGTAGGCGGCGCTCACGGGATCCTCGGCATTGAGCACCAGCGCGCCATCGGGCGCGAGCAGCTCGGCCAGCCGTCGCTTGACCGCGCGATAGTCGGCCACGCTGCCATGGCGATCGAGGTGGTCCTCGGTCACGTGGGTATAGACGGCCACGTCCGTGCCGCGCGAGAGCGTCGGCAGTTGGAGCTCGCTCAGCTCGAGCACCACGCGCTCATCGGCAGTCAGCTCCGGCAGCCGTTCCACGAGCGGCCGGCCGATGTTGCCGCCGAGGCTGACGGCTGCCCTGCCCTGACCGAGGATCGCGGCGCACAGGGAGGCGGTCGTCGTCTTGCCCTTCGTTCCGGTCACGCCGACCGTGAGTGCCGGGCAGAGTCGCAGGAAGAGGTCGATCTCGCTCACGACCGGCACCCGGCCCTCGGCCTCGACGGCGGCCAGAGCTGCTCGCAGGCGGGGCTCCGTCGTCGGGTAGCGACTGCTCACGCTGGGTGACGTGACGATGAGCGCCTGGCCTTCGAGCGCGGCGGTGGGCTCGATGCCCGGCCCGCACAGCAGCCGGATGGCGCGCGGCCCGAGGGCATCGATGGACTCGGCCAGCTCGGCCGCGGAGCGCATGTCGTAGGCCGTCACCTGGGCGCCGCGATCGGCCAGGAAGCGGGCGGCGGCGACACCCGAACGGGCGAGCCCCAGGACCGCCACCGGACGACCGGCGAAGGCATCGATGGTGAGAGCATCGAGCTCGAACGGCTCGACCGCGGCAGCGGTCATGCGAGCTTGTCCACCGTCGCCAGGAAGAGGACGACGCCGAGCATGGCCGCCAGGATGCCCACGATCCAGTAGCGCATCGTGATCTTCTCTTCGTCCCACCCGATGAGCTCGAAGTGGTGGTGCAGCGGGCTGAATCGGAAGAGGCGCTTGCCGCCCGTCACCTTGAAGTAGGCGACCTGCAGGATGACCGACCCGGCCGAGGCCACGAAGACGATGCCGATGAGCGGCAGGATGAGGATCTGGCCCGCGATGAGCGCCGTGACCGCGAGCGTGGCGCCGAGCGCCAGCGAGCCCGAGTCGCCCATGAAGATCTGGGCCGGGTGGACGTTGAACCAGAGGAAGCCCAGCAGGGCGCCGATGATCAAGGCACACAGGACGGCCAGGTTGGGCTGGGCCAGGGGCACGTTGAGCGCGGCGATGATGAGGTAGGCGACGAAGGCGAAGATGAGCGTCCCGCCGGCCAGGCCGTCAAGCCCGTCGGTCAGGTTGACGCCGTTGGCGGCGGCGATGATGGCGAAGGCGGCGAAGGCGACGTAGACCGCCGGCAGGATGTCGACCGCACCGACGAAGGGCACGGCCAGCTGGTCGATGTCGTAGGTCTGCTGGATCTGCCAGGCGGCGAAGCCGGCCACGACGATGAGCCAGAGCATCTTCTGGCGGGCCCGGATGCCCTCCCCGGTGCGTGCGTTCAGGATGTCGTCGAGGGCGCCCAGCGAGCCGACCAGGGCCAGGGTCGCCAACGGCGCGAAGGTCGAGGCGTCGACAAGGCCGAGCATCAGCGCGACCGCGATGACGACACCGATGATGAGCAGACCGCCCATCGTCGGTGTGCCCTCCTTCGTGTAGTGGGCCTCGGGCCCATCCAGCCTGATGCGCTTGCCGAAGCCGGCTCGCTTGAGCAGCGCGAGGTAGGGCCGCATGAGCAGGACCACGAGCACGAAGGCGAGCAGGATGCCCTGGACGACGAGGACGTTCATCGGCCGCCCCTCGCCCGGCCGCGGACGACGAGGGGCTCGACGAGACGGTCCAGCTCGACCGCCCGCGAGCCCTTGAGCAGGATCGTGTCGCCTGCGCGCAGACGCGAGACGAGGACGGCGAGCGCGGCTTCGGCGTCGGGCGCCTCGACGACATCCACGTCGTCGCGTCCCGCCAGACGCGCGCTGTCGGCCATGAGCGCCCCACCGGCTCCGACCGTGACGAGCAGCCGGCAGATGCCGGCTGCCGCGCGACCCACCCGATGGTGGCCCTCGGCGGCTTCGGACCCGAGCTCGAGCATCTCGCCCAGCACGGCCACCGGGCGGCCCGGCAACGTCGACAGCAGGTCGAGCGCGGCGAGCATCGACTCGGGGCTCGCGTTGTAGCTGTCGTCGACGATGCGCCAGGCGCCGGCATCGACGAGGGTCATGCGATGGGGCGCCCGCGCCTCGCGCGCCAGAGCGGCGGCGATGTCATCGTCCGCGATGCCTGCGGCGTGACCGACCGCGGCCGCCGCAAGCGCATTGTGGACACCGACGCGACCGAGCGCCGGCGTGGCCACGCTGGTCTCGCCGGCCGGGGTCCGCAGCTGGAAGCGCATGCCGGCGATGCCCTCCGAGACGATCCCGTCGGCGGTCACATCGG
Source organism: Candidatus Limnocylindrales bacterium (assembly GCA_036559965.1). GTDB lineage: Bacteria > Chloroflexota > Limnocylindria > Limnocylindrales > CSP1-4 > CSP1-4. The sequence continues at coordinate 47,264 of DATBSD010000020.1, read as the reverse complement.
CGTCCGGCGCGAACCCGTAGCCCAGCACACGGGCGACCGTCCGATCGGCCATCTGGCGGACGACGGCGTCGTCGACGTTGAGGACGGCCGTGCCATCGGGCGGCAAGGCCTCGACCAGCCGGCCCTTCTCGGCCTCGATGGTCGCCAGGGAGCCGGCTCGCTCGAGGTGGACACCGCTGACGGCCGTCACCACGCCGATGCTCGGCAGTGCCAGCGCGGCCAGGGCGGCGATGTCGCCGGCCACGTACATGCCCATCTCGACGATGGCGGCCTCGTGCTCCGGGCCTAGTCGAAGGAGCGTCAACGGCAGGCCGATCTCGTTGTTCTCATTGCCCTCGCTCTTGAGCGTCCGAAGGCGTGCCGCGAGGACGGTCGCCGCGGCCTCCTTGGTGGACGTCTTGGCGTACGAGCCCGTGACGGCGACCATGAGCGGTGCGAAGCGATCGCGCCAGGCGGCCGCCATCGCCGCCAGCGCCGTGAGGCCGCGTCCGACCTGGACGATGGTGACATCGCTGCCCGCCAGCGCCGCCAGGTCGTCGGCCGCCGGCGGCGCCGTGACCACGAGCGCGGCGGCACCGGCCGCGGCGGCGTCGCGCAGGAACCGGTGGCCGTCGGTGCGCTCGCCGGGCAGCGCGATGAATGCCTGTCCGTCGACGACCCGCCTCGAGTCGACCGCGGCGCCACGGATGCGTCGCTCGGACGATCGCACCAGCCGGCCGCCGACGACGGCCGCCAGCTCGGCCGCGCCGAAGCCGGTCGCCAAGCCGGTGACGTCGGGACGCGCCTCGTCAGCCACGGTCTGGACGGGCGCCCAGCGGGCGCTCATTCGTTGACGTCGTCACGGCGGGGCGCTTCGCGCGGTGGGATGTCGAGCGTCTCGATGGCATCGACGGCGATGCGTCGGAAGAGCTCGTAGGAGGTGATCTTGAGGTTCAGGACGCCCTGCCCCGCGACGTGCGGCTTGGCCTGCCCGATGCGCACCGCGATGACGGCCGCCGGCCGATCGACTGATTGGCCGACGTAGCCGATGAAGCTGAAGTTGAAGACGTTGTGCATCCACTTGCCCTTGGCCGTATCCCAGATCTGGGCCGTGCCGGTCTTGCCGCCGACCGTGTACTCGGGGATGGCCGTGCCCTTGCGGTACCAGGGCACCGACATGATCACGTGCTTCATCAGGTCGCGCAGGTCCTTGGAGACCTCGGGCGTGAGGACCTGTGCTGGCGGCGGGGGCTCGAGCGCCTCGCCGGCCAGGTCAGCGACGAGACGTGGCTGGACGAGCCGCCCGCCGTTGATCATGGCCGCGAACGACTGCGCCAGCTGGAGCTGGTTGACGGCCACGCCCTGGCCGAAGCTGCGGTTGGCAAGGTCGATGCCGGCCCACGCGCGGGTCGCCGGATCAACGACCAGTCCGGGAACCTCGCCGGACGTCTCGACGCCGGTCTTGCGGCCGATGCCGAGACGATCCCACATGCCGTAGAGCGAGGCCGCTGAGCTCCGGATCGTGCGGCCGAGCATCCGCGCGGCGCGCGCAGCCACGATGTTGCGCGAGTAGGCGATGCCATCCTCGAAGGTGATCGGGCCCATGCCGCGGTGGTCGGAGTTGCTGACCTTCTCATCGCCGAACTTCAGGTTCGGCGTGTCGTTGATGATCGTGAGCGGATCGATGGACCCGGCATCGTACGCCGCCGCCGCGACGAACATCTTCATGACCGATCCGGGTTCGTAGATCTCGCTGACGACGGGATCGACGAGGATGGTCGGATCCTCGTTCGCGGTCCGTCCGTAGTCGTTGGCGTCGTAGCCGGGCACGCTCGCCCAGGCCAGGATGTCCCCCGTCATCGGATCCATGACCACGGCCGAGGTCATGCGCGCCTTGTCGGCGACCCAGGCGGCGTAGAGCTCCTTCTCGAGCTGGAGCTGGAGTCGGGAGTCGATGGTCAGTCGGATGTCGGAGCCGGGCACGCCCGGATCGACGAGGCGCTCCGTGTCGGCGATGACGCGGCCCGAGACGTCGCGCTGCGCGGTCAGCACGCGCGGCCGGCCACCGAGCAGCTCCTGGAAGCGTTGCTCGATGCCGTACTGGCCCTCGCCCTCGCGATTGGTGAAGCCGATGAGCCGGCTGGCAAGCGTCGTGCCCGGTGCGCCGCCCTCGTTGGGATAGGCGCGCACCGGCTGCGGCTCGAGGTCCAGCCACTCGAGCCGGCGAAGGGGGTCGGGATCTTCCATGGCCGTGCGCACGGCGTCGCTCTGGCGGCGCGTCAGGGCGCGGATGAGGACCGCGTACTCCCCGCCACGATGGAGGGTCTCGCGCACCTCCTCGGCGGTCTCGACGTCGAGCTCGAGGATGCGCGCCAGCTCGCTCGCCACCCGCTCGCGGTCATCGGGATCGATGCGCGCCGGGTAGGCCGCCAGGAGATCGCGGTAGGTCGTCGTGGCGAGCACGACGGTGCCGCTGCGATCGAAGATGTCACCTCGGACCGATGGTTGGGTGACGGAGCGTTCGAGCTGGGCCATGGCATCGGCGCGCATGTCGGCGCCGCGCACCACCTGCCAATAAGCCAGGCGCGCGGCGAGCAGCCCGGCGATGACCAGGAAGCCGGCGAGCAGCAGGAGCAGGCGCGAGCGCCGGTCGGTCCGACCCAACATCGCGCGATCAGCGCCCCGGCACGCGCATGCTCGTGCCGAGCCGATCGAAGCCGGCCTGCTCCGCGCCATGGATGATGGCCGGCTCGGCGCCCCAGCGGGCGATGTCGCCCTCGACGGACAGGATGCGCTGTTCGATGTCGGCCTTCTCGGCCGCCAGTGCCTCGATGTCGAAGCGGGTCATGGCCGTGCCCAGGGTCTGGGTCAGGTAGAAGAGCCCGAGCAGGAACGCGGCGGCGATGGCGGCGAGCGCGACACCGGAGCGATTCGTGCGCCGGCGAGCCCGCTCGCGCGCGACGCCCTTGCGCCGAGGCAGGAGCAGGCTCGCCCGGGACGCCCGGCGGGCGCCCGCGGAGACGGCCATCAGCCACGCCCCTCGAGGAAGCGCATGCGTGGCGAGAAGAGGTCGAAGATCGGCGGCGCGACCTCGAACGTCTCGGCGTCGTCGACGAGCTGATCGTCGTCGGCCTCGAACAGCTCGCCGTGGTCCGCGCGGTCGCGGCGTTCGTGGAGCTCGTGCTGGCGTCGCCCGTAGGTGCGCCGGCGGCGGGACTGGTGACGGCTCACGATCGATCCCTCCTTCAGGCATCTGGCGTGACGTGGGCTGGGCGGGTTGGTGTCGTGGACGACGGGCCGATCGGTCGACCCGTGAGGCGCGATCAGGCGATGGCGTCCCTCATGCCGCGAGTCGCTCGGCGGCGCGCAGCCGGGCGCTGCGCGCTCGCGGGTTGGCGGTGATCTCGGAATCGGCTGGGAAGCCAGGCGTCGGGCCGATCGGCCGAAGGCGTGGCGCTCGGCCACAGACGCAGACCGGCACCGCCGGCGGACAGATGCAGCCCCGGCGCTCGGCCGCGACGAAGCGCTTGACGATGCGGTCCTCGAGCGAGTGGTAGGCGAGCACGACGAGGCGCCCGCCGGGTCGCAGCAGCTCGAGGGCCGCGGCCAGCGCGCGCGGCAGGACCTCGAGCTCGCGATTGACCGCGATGCGCAGCGCCTGGAAGGTGCGCGTCGCCGGGTGGGTCCGACGTCGACCGCGCGGCGCCGGAACGACGCGCTCGACGAGCGCGGCAAGCTGGGCGGCGGTGTCGATGGGGCTTCGCTGCCGCTCGTCGACGATGGCCTTGGCGATGCGTCGCGCATGCGGCTCCTCGCCGTAGTCGCGCAGGATGCGCGTCAGCTCGCGCTCGTCGCTCGTCGCCAGGAGGTCGCTCGCCGGCCGTCCGTGCCGGGCATCGAAGCGCAGATCGAGCGGGCCGCTGGAGCGGAAGCTGAAGCCGCGCTCGTCGTCGGCCAGCTGGAAGGAGCTCAGTCCGAGGTCGAACAGGATGCCGTCGACAGCGTCGTGGCCGAGGTCTGCGGCGACCTCCGCGAGCTGCTCGAAGTTGGCCTGCCGCAGGACCACGCGTTCGCCGAACGGCGCCAGCCGGATGGCGCATCTGGCGATGGCCGCCTGATCGGCATCCAGACCGAGCAGGCGGCCATCAGGCGTGGTCGCCTCCAGGATCCGGACGGCGTGCCCTCCGCCGCCGAGCGTGGCATCGACATGGAGCTGGCCCGGGAGCGGCGAGAGAGCCATCATGACCTCCTCCACCATCACGGGCCGGTGCCCCTGATCCTGTCCTGCCATTCGACGGCGGATCCGTCCGGATCCTGAAGACGCGTCTGGTTCGCTAGATGCCGAGACCCTGGAGGTGCTCCGCGAGGACATCGGGCGAGGTCATCGCCACGCTGTAGGTCGCCCAAGCGGCGGGAGCCCACAGCTCGATGTGATCGCGGGAGCCGACCACCACGGTCTCCCCTTCCAGGCCCGCCCACTCCCGGAGGCCGGGCGGCACGACCACCCGACCCTGGCCATCGAGTTCGACCTCGAAGGCCCCCGAGAAGACGAAGCGCGAGAAGGTCCGAGCACCAGCGTCCGTGACGGGCTTGGCGGCGACTCGGTCCGCCAGGTCCTCGAAGACACTCCGTGGGAAGACCCCCAGGCAGCCGTCGATCCAGCGCGAGACGAAGGCGCCGCCGTCGAGCCGGGCACGAAAGCGCGCCGGGACCGCGAGGCGGCCCTTGGCGTCGATCGTGTGCCGGTACTCGCCGGTGAACACCTTGCCTGCTCCAGTGCGACTACCCGGGTGGGGTGTGCCCGGGACCGGGGCCGGCGCTCCCTGATCGCGCCGTGCCGCCGGGTTCCCCACCGGACAATCACCCCTGGTCCCCACTTTGTGCCACTTCGTGCCACGTGGCGGGCATCTTACACCGCGAGCGGCCTCCGTCAACCCCGATCTTGCAAGCCCATGGTCCTAGGCCACCGTGGGTCATCCGGGGGGTCGGTCGGCGTCCGTCGATCGCCCGGCGACGTCCGGCTCATCGGCGGGCCGCGGGCGGACAGGGTCACCTCGCCATGGACCCGTGGCGCGCGTGAGAGCGGGTAGGTGCCGCCGCGAGGTTCAGTCGGACGGGGGCGGGACCCGGACCTCCTGGCGGACACGGATGGTGTTCGAGCCGAGCTGCGGGTTGAGCCGCCGCAGCCGCCGGGCCGTGGTCTCGAAGCGGGCCGCGATGCCGCTCAGGGTGTCGCCCCGCTGGACGACGTAGACGTAGCAGCGGTCGGGCGACGGGCACGGCTCGAGGGGACGCCAGGCCGGCGGCAGGTCGCGCGTGGCGACGAGGGTCGGGCGCACCGTCGGGGCCGGCTCGAGCGTCGCTGCCGGGGCCTCGGTCGCCGGCCCGGCGTCGATGGTCGGCCCCGGACTGGCGACACCCGGATCCCCGGATCCCGCGGGACCCCCCGCCAGGACGGTCGGCGCCGGTTCGCCGACCGGCGTCAAGCCACTGCTCACGGCGACCGATGCCGCCACGACGAGCAGGACCAGCGCGGTGCCGATGGCGATGGGGCCACCCGGTCCACGCCGGCCGAGGCCGGGTGCCAGTGTCGCCCGGACCACCGCTTCCCCGCGGCTGTACCGCGGGCACGTCTCGTGGGCATCGACTTGACAGAGCAACGCCCGCTGGCGATCGCCGACGATCACGAACGGGGTCACGGCCGCGCACTGGTGGACGCCGCCGTCGAGCCGTGGCGGCGAGGCACCGTCGGGGCCGCGCAGGAATGGGCAGACGAGCAGGTCGGGCGATCGGCCGGGCAGGTCGACCAGGGCCAGGCGGGTCGCCGTCGCGAGGTCGAGCGGCTCGAGCGGCAGCGCCGCGTGGTCAACCGACACGAGCTCCCCCGCGGCCACGGCACGGACCGCGGGATCGGGGTCGGCGACCGGTCCGCCGGGTCGCGCGACCTCCGGGCCGTCAAGGGGCTGGGTGCCGACGGGCATCTCGGCACGGACCGGTGACGCGTCGCCCGCCGGCGACTCGGGCTGAGGGTCGGAGCGGCTCGTGGCTGGCTCGTCGATCACCCGCGCCTCCGTGGTCGCCTGGTCGGTCGGCCGGGAGTCTAGCACGCGCTCAGCGAGGCCCCGAAGGGACCCGATGACGGCGGCGCGACCATCCCGATGGCGTGCGTGGCTAGTACCTTCCGGCGCCTTGTCCACGCCTTGACGCCGGTGCTAGGCTGCCGCCCGGTCGTCGGTCGTGCCTGGGGTGTCCGGGCGCTGTCGGCCGGCAAGTCGGGCATCGGGGTGCCCGGGATGAGAGGTCCACGGCACCGACCATGGCGCTCCTGCAGCCCTTCGCGAAGCCCGTCCCGGCGCCCGCCGCCGAGGCGATCGACCACCTGCGCCGCTGCACCTATCGACGCCTGATCGCCGTGCGCAAGCGCCCCGACGCGGTCTATGAGGCCGAGTGCCTCTACCCGGACCGAAAGGTCCCCATCCCGCTCGGTGACCTTGCCTCGGCGCGGCCGATCTGCGCGTCCTGCACGGCCAGCCACATCTTCCGGCCCGACGAGGACTGACCGGCACATCGAGGTCGTGGAGCGCCAGCAAGGCGACCTGTAAGCCGAGTTCTGTCCCGCGGCCTCGCGGCCACGGGGACGGTCATCCATCTACGACGGCGGTCGCCCGCCGTCTCTAGCGGCCTACCCGAGGACCCGGGCGACGCGCCCGTGCCGGCGGCCGAAGCCGCCGACGCGCCCTCCTATTCGGCCTTGCACCGGGTAGAGCTTGCCCGTTTCACCCGGACCACCGGTCGCCCGGCAGCCCGGCTCGTCTCTGTGGCGCTGGTCCTCGCCTCGCGGCGGACGGGGGTTACCCGCTACCCTGCGTCGTGGTGCTCGGACTTTCCTCGGGCCGGCCGGGTCACCCCGACCGACACGCGACCGTCCGGTCGCCTCGCTGGCCGGCCGATTCTACGCGTCGGCGGGATCGAGCCAGGGAGGCGACCATGCGCGCAGACGACCGACCGACCTTCGTCCCGGCCGACGCGGGCCTCGCGCTCGAGTTCCTGGGGGTCACCCACAAGCTGACCAGCCGCCAGACAGGCGGCACGATCTGCCTCTTCGAGTCGACCTTCGATCCGGGCACCGGCAACAGGCTCCATGCCCATGGCCGGGAAGACGAGATCGGCTTCGTCATCGATGGCGCGCTCGAGATCCGGCTCGCCGATCGGACCGAGGTCCTGAGCGCGGGCGGCATCGCACGACTGCCGAGGGGCATCCCTCACGCCATCCGCAATCCGCTCGAGGCACCCTCCCGGTACCTGTTCATCGCCGTGCCCGGCGGCCTCGACCGATGGTTCGACGCCGTCGCAGCCGCCCAGCAGGACGGCCAGCTCGACGATGTGCGGTTCCGGGCGCTCTCGAGCGACTTCGGGCTCGACTGGCTGGAGTGATCTTCCGCTAGAGCGCTTCCGGGACCGGCGGCGGCTCGCGGCCGTCACGGCGAGCGACCTCGGCGATGAGCAGCGCGGCGGCATCGGGGTCGTCGAGCGCCAGGTTGGCCAGTGCGTCGGCGGCCCGATTGCGGGCGCGCGGCTCGTGCGTCGCCGACCAGCGCCCGATGGCCGTGAGGTGCCGACGCGCCTCGCCTACGAGCCCCTGCAGCTTGGCGTCCTTGACCCGCCAGCGACCGTTGAGCTGCTCGACGATGAGCTTCGAGTCGAGCCGCAGGTCGATCTCCTGGGCACCCAGGCGGCGTGCCTCGCGCAGCGCCAGCACGAGGCCCGCGTATTCGGCCACGTTGTTCGTGCGGACACCCAGCGCTCGGGCGACGACGGCCACCGGCAGCGCGTCGGGGTCGTACGGGTCGGGGCCATCGGCGTCGATGAGCACCGCCCCGCACGAGGCCGGACCGGGGTTGCCGCGCGATGCGCCGTCCGTCCGGATGACCAGCCTCGGATGAACGACCGTGGACGGAGCGGGGTCCTCGGCCGGCCCGTCCGCGCCGTCGGCGTCGGTCACGTCACGCCCGCCGGGCGACGGCGCTCGAGACCTCGAGGATGGCCTGGGTGATGTTGATGCCTCGCGGGCAGGCATCGACGCAGTTGAAGATCGTCCGGCAGCGCCAGACGCCGTCTTCGTCGGCGAGGATCTCCAGCCGCTCGGCGGCCGCCTCGTCGCGCGAGTCGAAGATGAAACGATGGGCGTTGACGATGGCCGCCGGTCCGACGTACGGCTTGGCCGCCCAGAACGATGGGCAGGAGCTCGTGCAGGCGGCGCACAGGATGCACTTCGTGGTGTCGTCATAGCGGGCGCGCTGCTCGGCCGACTGCAGGCGCTCGCGCTCGGGCTCCGGACTGTCGTTGACGAGGTAGGGCTTGACGCTCCGGTACTTGGCGAAGAAGTCCTCCATGTCGACGACGAGGTCCTTGACGACCGGCAGACCGGGCAGCGGCGCGACCGAGATCTTGGTGCCCAGCTGGTCGACGCGCACCTTGCAGGCCAGCCGATTGCGGCCGTTGATGAGCATCGCGTCCGAGCCGCAGACCCCGTGTGCGCACGAGCGGCGGAAGGTCAGCGAGCCATCCGTCTCGGCCTTGATCGTGTGCAGCAGGTCGAGCACGCGATCCATCGGCCCGGCCTCCACGCGGTAGGTCGCCCACTGTGGCTTGGTGTCGCGTTCGGGGTCGTAGCGCAGGATGCGCAGCTGGACCTGCATGCGATCGTCGGACCTCGATTCAGTAGACGCGCGGCTTGGGTTCGAAGCGCGTGATGGTCACCGGCTTCGTCTTCAGGCGCGGTCCACCCTCGGCAGCATAGGCCAGCGAGTGCTTCAGCCAGCGATCGTCGTTGCGCTCGGGGAAGTCCTCCCGATAGTGGGCGCCACGGCTCTCGGTGCGCGCCAAGGCGGCGGCGACGGTCGCCTCCGCACAGTCGAGCAGATAGCCGAGCTCGCGCGCCTCGAGCAGATCGGTGTTGAAGACCGTGCCCTGGTCCTGGACGCGTGCGCGGCGGTAGCGCTCGCGGAGCTCACGCACGACCGGCACCAGGCCGCGCAGGCCCTCATCGGTCCGGAAGACCCCGCAGTGTTCCATCATCGCCGACGCCAGGTCGCGTCGGATGTGGCTCGGGTTCTCGCCCGTCGAGCGCGATCGGAGCGCCTCGAGGTCGGCGCGCACCGGCTCGTGGGCATCGGCGGCAAGGTCGGGTGCCTCTGCCGTCCGGCAGTGCTCGGCCATCGCGCGGCCGGCGCGGCGACCGAAGACGAGCAGGTCGACGAGGGAGTTCGTGCCCAGGCGATTGGCACCGTGGACGCTCACGCAGGCGACCTCGCCGGCGGCATACAGCCCGGGCAGGATGGTGCCCCGCTTGTCGAGCACGACCTCGGTCGTAGTCGTCGTCGGCACACCGCCCATGGCGTAGTGCGCCGTCGGCTGGACGGGCACGGGTTGGGTGATGGGCTCGACGCCCTGGTAGACGCGAGCGAAGTCGGTGATGTCGGGCAGCTTGGCCTCGATGACGTCGCGACCGAGATGGCGCACGTCCAGATAGACGTAGTCGCCCCCGTCGATGCCCCGCCCGGCGCGCACCTCCTGGTAGATGGCGCGGCTGACCATGTCGCGTGGTGCCAGCTCCATCAGCCGCGGCGCGTAGCGCGTCATGAATCGCTCGCCGGCGTCGTTCGTGAGGTAGCCGCCCTCCCCTCGAGCCGCTTCGGAGAGCAGGATGCCGAGGCCGACGATGCCCGTGGGGTGGAACTGATAGAACTCCATGTCCTGGAGCGGCACGCCGCGGCGGTAGGCGAGCGCCATCCCGTCGCCGGTCAGCGTCAGGGCGTTCGACGTCACCCGGAACATGCGCCCGTTGCCACCCGTCGCGAGCAGCGTCGCCGCGGCCCGGAAGACGTGCAGCGCACCATCCGCGATGCGATACGCCACGGCGCCACCGGCGACCGAGCCACCCGCGCCGCGCCGCTCCACGAGCAGGTCCACGACGTGGTACTCGTCGAAGAAGGTGACGTCGTGCTTGACGCACTGCTGGTAGAGCGTCTGCAGGATCATGTGCCCGGTCCGGTCGGCCGCGTAGCACGCCCGACGGACCGGCCCCTCGCCGAACGCCCGGGTATGCCCACCGAAGCGTCGCTGGTCGATCCGCCCGTCGGCGGTCCGGTTGAACGGCAGGCCCATGCGCTCGAGCTCGATGACCCGCTCGATGGCCTCCTGCGCGAGGATCTCGGCCGCGTCCTGGTCCACGAGGTAGTCGCCACCTTTGATGGTGTCGAACATGTGCCACTCCCAGTGGTCCTCCTCCTGGTTGCCGAGCGCGGCGCAGACCCCGCCCTGGGCGGCGCCGGTGTGCGAACGGGTCGGATAGAGCTTCGTCAGCACGGCCGTCCGGACACCGGCCCGGGCGAGCTCGAGCGCGGCCCACAGGCCGGCTCCGCCGGCGCCGACGATGACGGCCTGGAAGTCGTGGATGACCGGCGCCCGCGCAGCGCCGACGCTCGGGGTCACGCCGAACCGCCGCCCGGCGCCGGCAGCGTGGCGACCACGGCGGTGCCCATCACGAACGTCGTCACGGCGAGCAGACCGAGGACGATCAGCAACGCCGTGCGCAACCGCGGCCGGCCGACGTGATCGTTGATGACCGTGCGCATGCCCATGAACCCGTGGAACAGGACGAGCATCAGGAGCGCCCAGTCGAAGGCGCGCCAGAAGAGCTGGTTCCAGCGCTCGTCGATGATCCACGCCGCCGTCTGCTCGGCCGGGTCGAACAGGAAGTGGAGGATGAGGTAGTGCGCCAGGGCAAGCACGAACAGGCCGAGGCCGGTCAGCCGCATGAGGTACCAGATGACGGTCTCGCGGCTGCGGCCTAAGGGGCGCGGCCGACCGGAGCGCGACGACAGGCTCATGCGCCGCCTCCGAGCTCGAACTGAGGCAGGCCGAAGACGGGCGCCATGATCTGGTAGGCGACCGGGACGCCGACGATGAGGAAGGGCACCCAGACGGCCCACCAGAGCGCCCGGTGGTAGCGCGTCAGCGGCGGCCAGAAGTCGAGCACGACGATGCGCAGGCCGTTCAGCGCGTGGTAGAGCAGGGCCGCCCCGAGCAGGACCTCGAGGATCCGGCCGATGGTGCTGGCGTAGATGGCCAGCAGCTCGTCGTACGCGTCGGGGTTGCCGCCGACGAGGTAGATGTCGATGACGTGGAGGATCACGAAGGCCCAGATCGCGACGCCGCTGATGCGATGGAAGAGCCACCCGATCATGCCTTCGCGGCCGCGGTACCGGAGCAGCATCGGACCTCCGAGACGATCGGATCGGGACGCCGCACGAGCCGAGCATGGCCGCGTGACGGGACTGCCGGGCCGGACGCGCCGGCCGTCCAATCGTAGCGCGAATCGGGGCCACGCCGGTCGCCGTCACCGGCGCCCGGCGACCGCTATCCTGACCGGTGCCCCACCCACCCGACTTCGAGGAGCGCCCGAGCGACCCGTGAAGCTGCAGGAGTACCACGCCCGGTCGCTCCTCGCTGCGGCGGGCCTGCCCGTGCCAGCGGCGACCGTGGCGCGCTCCCCGGCCGAAGCGGGGCGCGCCGCCGAAGGACACCTGGCCGCCGGCCGCGGACGGGTGGTCATCAAAGCACAGGTCCTCGTCGGCGGCCGCGGCAAGGCGGGCGGCGTGCAGCTGGCCTCCAGCGTGACCGAGGCCGAGAAGGTCGCCGCGGCCATCCTGGGCATGACCATCAAGGACATCCCCGTTCGGGCCGTGCTCGTCGCCCCGGCGGCGGACATCGTCCGCGAGCTCTATCTCGGCGCCGTCCTCGACCGGGCGGCCCGGCGCATCCTGCTCATGGGCTCGGCGGCCGGCGGCGTCGACATCGAGGAGGTCGCCCGGACCGACCCCGACGCCATCGTCCGTGTCCACGCCCACCCCCACCTCGGGCTGCTCGATCACCAGGCGCGATCCATGGCATTCGCCCTCGGACTGTCCGGCCACCTCAAGGCAGCCGTCGCGATCGCGAAGGGCCTCGTCGACGTCATGCGTCGATGCGACGCCGACCTCGTCGAGGTCAACCCGCTGGCCATCGTTCGCCAGCCGTCCCCCGACGGATCGATGATGGAGATCCTCGAGTGCCTCGACGCCAAGATCACCATCGACGACTCAGCCCTGCTCCGCCATCCCGACCTCGAGGCCCTGCGCGATCTGGCCGAGGAGGATCCGACCGACGCCATCGCCCGGGAGGAGGGCCTCAACTTCATCAAGCTCGACGGCACCATCGGCTGCATGGTCAATGGCGCCGGCCTGGCGATGACGACGATGGACCTCGTCAAGCGCGCCGGCGGCGAGCCGGCCAACTTCCTGGACATCGGTGGCGGCGCGCGGCATGACAAGGTCGCCGCGGCGATGGGGCTCATCCTGGCCGACACGAACGTGCGCGCCATCCTGGTCAACATCTTCGGCGGCATCACCCGCGGCGACGAGGTCGCGCACGGCCTCGTGGAGGCACGCGCCCAGCAGGCGCGCGACGTGCCCATGGTCGTGCGCATCGTGGGCACTAACGCCGAGGAGGCCGCCGCCATCCTCCGGGCGGCCGCCTTCGAGACGGCCACGAGCCTCGACGACGCGGCTGCCAAAGCGGTCGCCGCGGCCGCCGCGAGCCAGGCATGAGCATCCTCGTCGACGCCACGACACGCCTCCTCGTGCAGGGCATCACCGGTCGCGAGGGCGACTTCCACGCCCGTCAGATGCAGGCCTACGGCACCCAGGTCGTGGCCGGTGTGACGCCCGGCAAGGGCGGCCAGCGCGCCCTCGACGGTTCGGTCCCGGTCTTCGACACGGTCCGTCATGCGACGGCTGAGACAGGCGCCGATACGAGCGTCATCTACGTGCCGGCGGCGGGCGCCCCCGACGCCATCCTCGAGGCCGTCGATGCCGGCATCGGCACCGTGTTCTGCATCACCGAGGGCATCCCTGCCCTTGACATGCTCAGCGTCGTGCCCGTCGTCGAGGCCGCCGGAGTGCGGCTCATCGGTCCCAACTGTCCCGGCGCGACGTCGCCCGGCAAGGCCAAGGTGGGCATCATCCCGGGCTCCATCCACCGGCCCGGACGGGTCGGGCTCGTGTCGCGCTCGGGCACGCTGACGTACGAGGTCGTCCAGGCGATGACCGACGCGGGCATCGGTCAGTCGACGTGCGTTGGCATCGGCGGCGATCCCATCCACGGCCTCTCGTTCCGCGACGTCCTGGCGCTCTTCCGCGACGATCCCGAGACCGATGCCATCGTGCTCATCGGCGAGATCGGGGGCAGCGAGGAGGAGGAGGCCGCGGCCTGGGCCGCCGAGCACCTCGCCGGCACCCCGATGGTCGGCTTCATCGCCGGCCGCACGGCGCCCGAGGGCCGACGCATGGGCCACGCCGGCGCCATCGTGTCGGGCGGCCGGGGCACGGCCGCGGGCAAGGTCGAGGCGCTCGAGGCGGCCGGCATCCGGGTGGCTGCTTCACCGACCGAGATCCCGGCCCTCCTGCGCGCCGCCGGCGTGCCGGGCGGGTGACGGCAGCATCGGAGGCGGATCGCGACCACCTGCGGTCCGCCATCGCGCTGGCGGCCGAGGCTCGGGCTTCGGGCAACCATCCCTTCGGGGCCGTCATCGTCGCCGCCGACGGGGCGATCCTCGTGAGGGCGCGCAACACCGTCGCCGCCGACGGCCCGACCGGCCACGCCGAGTTGAACGCCGTCCGCGCGGCCGCCCACCTGCCGGCCGAGACGCTCGCCGCGGCGAGCCTCTACTCGAGCACCGAGCCATGCGCCATGTGCGCCGGCGCGATCTATTGGGCCGGCATCGGACGGCTGGTCTACGCCCAGGCCGAGACGACGCTCCTGACGCTGACCGGCGCCGACCCGGGCAATCCGACCCTCTCGCTGCCCTGCCGCCAGGTCCTCGCCGCCGGCCAGCGTCCGGTCGAGATCGTCGGGCCGGACCTCGAGGACGAGGCCTCGGCCGTCCACGCCGGCTTCTGGACGCCCTGACGCCGCTACTCGACGTGCACCACGCCGACCATGCCGTAGGCCTCGTGACCGGGGAAGTGGCAGATGAACTGGATGTCTCCGGCCTGGTCGAAGGTCAACGTCGTCTGGGCTGAGCCAAGGGCCGGCAGCGAGACCTCGTCGGGCCGCGCGCCGTGGGCCGGTTCCGTGCCGGTCCGGTGGCGCTCGTGGAAGGCAGCGTCACCGATCAGCCACTCGTGGTCGATCGGGTCGTCGTTCGTGAGCACGAACGTCACCGGCACGCCGCGTGGGACGGTCACCTCGGTGGGCTGGAAGGCGGAGTAGTGGATGCCGATCTCGACGCGCTGCGTGGCGGCCGAGGCGGTACAGCCCGCGGCGACGACCGACACGGCCACGACCGCCAACGCCGCCAGCCAGCGCCGGGTCATCACGCGTCGGCGAGCGGTGGCGTCGATCGTCGCTGGCTGAGCCAGATGGCCAGCCACACGGCGAGCAGCGGCAGGCTGACCGCGAGCGCCAGGAGCCCCCACGTCCGTGGCGTGCTCCAAGGCGCCGGCGTCGGCCCGACGGGGGCGAAGCCGGCATCGACCGCGGACGGCGTCCCACCGTCCGCCGCCACGGCCAGGTCGAACGTGATGTCGGACGCGGCGCCGTCGACCCGGATCTTCGTCAGCCAGGCGCGCTCGGGGATCCAGCCCATGCCGGCATCGGAGCGCAGGTCGGAGAGCAACAGGTCGCTCGCGGCCGCGCTATGGGTGAGCTCGAGGCCCTCGGGCCCGAAGGGCCGGCCGGGCGCCGGCAGCAGTGATGGGATCTCGTCGGTCAGCAGGTAGATGTCGGCCTCGACGATCTCGGCGTCGGCCTTGCCGAGGGCCAGGATTCGCAGCGGCACCCAGGCGTCGTCGGTCGGGATGGTCAGGTGGACGGGCGTGCCGTCGCCGATGGCCTGGCCACGTGCGGCGGCCGCATCGGCATCGAAGACGGCGGCCAGGAAGATGGGCGAGCGATCGGCGTAGAAGTCGAGCACCTCCGGTGCATCTGGCGGCAGCCGGAACCCGTGCTCCGTCGCCCAGGCGCCGACCTCGGGCCCGCCGCCTCGCTGGATGGTGATGTCGAGCGCGTCGATGCGCACCTCGAGCAGGACCTCGGCGCCGTCCGCGCCGCCCAGCCGGGCCGCCTCGGCCGCGAAGACCGGCTGCGGTTCCGTCTCCAGGTTGAGCCGCTGGAGCGTCCAATCGCCGCCCCGCTCGACCGACGTCGGGACGTCGGGCAACGGCACGAGGCTGCCGAACTCCCCTTCGCCGCCGGCGAAGGCGAAGGACGTGACGTAGTGCTCGACGCCGTCGTGGTAGCCGGCGAACGTCGTCGTGCGCAGCAGGTTGACGGCGCCGTTGGGACCGATGAGGCCGCCGCAGGCGAAGGTCGGTGCGGCAAGCACGAGGAGGGCGGTGGTGGCCGCCGCCACGGAGATCAGTCGTCGCATGGATCGAACCTCCATCAGCGGGCGGGCTGGATGCCCGGCTCCGTCGATGGGCGGTGGAACGCCCCCCGGCTCGGTCTGGTTCCCGATCGCGCGATGCTGCGGTGCCTGCACGCACCGGGCGGTCAGTAGCCGAGGGCTCTCCAGGCGGGTCCGCCGGGCGCCTCGATGAGCTCGACCAGCACCCCGTGACAGGAGCGCGGATGGAGGAAGGCGACCGGCCCCTCGGCGCCCTTGCGGGGCGCCGTGTCGATGAGCTCGACGCCGTCGATGGCCAGCCGGGTGAGGGTGTCGGCCAGGTGCGCGACCTCGAAGCAGACGTGGTGGAAGCCCTCGCCCTTGCTGGCCAGGAAGCGCGCCACGCCCGTGGTCTCGTCGGTCGGCATGACCAGCTCGAGCTTCGTCCCGCCGATGGGCAGGAAGGCGATGGTCACCCGATCGACCGGCATCTCCTGGACCTGCTCGACCCTGAGCCCCAGGACGTCGCGATAGAAGCCCAGCGCGGCGTCGAGGTCACGGACCACCACCGCCACGTGGTGGACGCCGCCGAGCCCGTGGTCGGCGGCCAGCTTGTCAGCGGTGGGTGGCGTCATCGGCGCATCGTACGCGCAGTGATGGGCCTGGGGTGGCCCCGGTGCCGTCGCACCTCATGGCAGGACGGTGAAGGTCTCGACCTCGGTGTGGGCGACCAGGAACTTGCCGGTGTCCGTGCGCTTGATGGCCTCGACGATGAAGTGGTACGTCCCCGGCAGGTGAACGAGGCCGGCGGCGCTCGAGTCGCCCTGCGAACCCGGCGCCGCGAGCACCTGATCGCCATCGAGGTAGCTCGGGTTCGCGTGGTCGGGCGATGAGACGATCTTGTAGTAGTCGAAGCACTTGCCAGGGCCGCCGTACGACGACCAGCTGAAGCTCAGGCCGAGCGCCGTGCCGGAGACGTCGAGCGGTCCCAGGTCGGCGTGATCCTTGGGCACGACCGACTTGACGGAGCTCCAGGCCGTGACCTCGTCGTCATCGTCGAACGTCATCGCTCGGTAGTAGGTCCGCGTGCCGGCGTCGGCGCCGGCGTCGAACGCGCTCAGCTGGTCGCGGTCGTTCGCATACGTGGTGCCCGGATCGACGGCGCCGTTCTTCGGCGGATAGGCCTTGGGGATGGAGCTGTCCGTGTTGCGCAGGGTCAGGTAGTGATCGAAGCTGCCCTTCTTGACCTCCTCCCACTCGATGAGCACGGCACCGTGGCAGGCGGTCAGGTCGAGGGTCATCGTCGGCGTCGGCACGGCGGTCGGCGCACTGGTCGGGGCCTGCGTGGGCTTGGCCGTCGGCTTCGCCGTCGGCCGTGCGGTCGCCCGCGGCTTCGGCGCCGGCGTGGCGGCCGCCGGCGCCGGCGTCCCGGCGGCCTCGGCCGCTTCGGCAGGGGTCGCCCCCGGCGTAGCCGTGCCGACGGCGGTCGGGATCGGCGTCGGCTCGCCCCTGCGTGTGGCCAGGATGCCGAGCTCGAAGTCGAGCTGGTGGTCGGCATCGGCATTGGCCCACAGCCATGGGTCGTCGAGCAGCTCCGGCGGAACGGGGGCGATGTCGAGTGCCTCGGCGGCGCCCTCGGTCAGGGTCACGACCGCCAGCTTGCCCTGTGCGACGCGTGCGCTGAGGTCGTCGCCACGCACGGTCACGGCGTGCTCGACGGCCAGCAGCTCCGCCTGCTCGCCGCCGCCCGACGTCGTCGAGCGTCGAAGGTCGAAGGCGGTGCCCTCGGCGACCCAGCGCAGTGGGCCGGTGGCGACGACGTAGCGCCCACCTTCTGGCAGCGCCACGCGGTGATAGACGCGGCCGGCCAGCTGTTCCAGCGTCACCGAGCCATCGGCCAGCGCCGTGATGCGCAACGACGCGCCACCAGCGAGGCGGGCCTCGCCGTCGCCGAGATGGAGTGTGGCGCCGCCCGCGGCGCCGACGTCGATGGCGTCGCCGGCGTGGAGGGCGATGCCGTCCGCGAGCGACGACCGAATGCCGTCGCGGACCAGCCAGGCGTCGACGCTCACCCCGGCCACCGCTGGAGGCGCGCCGGGCGAGCGGATGGCGGCCAACCCGACGACGGCGACCATGACAAGCACCGCCGCCATCGCCAGGCCTGCCAGCGGCATCGGGCGCACCGACAGCCGCTCGGCACGGGCGAGGAAGGGCAGCACCCACGGCTTCGTGCTTGCGCTGGTGGGTGCCTCGACGGCCCATGGCTTCGTGCTCGCGCTGAGGGCCTCGGCTGACCAGGGCTTGAGGCTCGCTTGGGGAGGCGCATCGAGTGCCCACGGCTTCGTGCTCGCGTCCGGCGCCTGCATCGCCCACGCCTTGGCGCCCGCAAGACCATCGGCCGATGCCTGCCATGGCTTGGTCCCGGCGGCGGCGATCAGCCGGTCGCGCAGCGCGGCTGCCCACGTGACCAACGGCCGCTCGGGCTCGGCGGCATTCGCGCGCGCATCGCGGCCGGCGGTCTGGAGCTCGGCAGCCAGCGCGTCGAGGGCGGCCTTGATGGCCGGGTCCTCGCGCCGTCGCCGATCGAGCCGGATAGGGTCGTCAGGCCGCATCGGTGGCCTCCTCGGCGAGCGCGCCGCGCATCGCGTTCAGGGCACGGTGGAGCCGGACGGCGAAGGTCGCCCGGGAGCAGCCCATGACCGCGGCCGCTTCCTCGGCGTCGAGGTCGTCCACAAATCGGAGGGCCAGCGCACGACGGTGCTGCTCGGACAGGCGGCTCATCGCCCGTCGCAGCTGATCGCGCTCGACGGCGGCCTCGAGCTGGCGAGCGGCACGCTCGTCGCCGATGGGCTCCGGCTCACCGTCAGCCGCCAGCGGGATCGTCCGGCTGGCGCCGCGAACGTGGTCGACGATGGCGTTGCTCGCGACGCGGAAGAGCCAGGCGCCGAAGGCATCGTTGCGAAAATCGTCACGGCGCACCGCGTTGAGCGCTCGCTCGAAGGTCACCGCGGTCAGGTCCTCGGCCACGGCGCGATCGCCGACGCGGCGGACGATGAAGCCGTGGATGCGCGGCAGGTAGAAGTCGTAGAGCTCGCCGAATGCCGCGGCGTCGGCCCGGGCACGGGCGACGAGCGCCCGTTCATGGTCGCGATCGAGGCGGCTGCCAGGCTGCTCATGGGTCATCAGGTCCGGCAGGCTAGTGGCCGACCGAGGGCGCAGCCATCCACCGCTGGTACCGGCAGGGACCGGCCACATGGCGGTGGTCGTCGCACCCTCGGTCATCACCGACGAGGCCGTGACGCTCCAGAAGCAGGGCCGGGGCCCTTCGCGTCATGGTCGTCGACCTTCTTGTCCACGCTGCCGTTCTCCGCGTCGGCCGGGCTGCGGGTCGTTCGCCCGCCTGATCCGGCATCGCTATAACGGCCGCAGCACCCGTGGATTACCCGACGCGCCAAGTACGAGCGGAGGCGTGGGGTCCGGTGCGGTCGCGGTCAGACGGTGATCAGCTCGCGGTGCTCGCCCCAGGCCAGCCGCAGCCGGTCGCTGATCTCACCCAGCGTGGCGCGTGCCTCGACCGCGGCGATGATCGAGGGCAGCAGATTGGTGTCGCCCGCGGCGGCACGGTACAGGTCGTCGAGCGCCTGTCGGCAGGCGTTGGCGTCACGCTCGGCCCGGAGGCGAGCGAGGCGCTCGGCCTGGTCCGTTTCGCCCGCTGGGTCGATGCGCTGGAGCGGCGGCGATGGGGCCGGATCGTCGACGAAACGGTTGACGCCGACCACGACCTGGTCGCCAGCCTCGATGCGGCGCTGGACGGCATAGGCCGCCTCTTGGATCTGGCGCTGCTGGTAGCCCGCCTCGATGGCCGCCAGCGTGCCGCCGAGCGCCTCGATCTCGGCGAGATAGCCGTTCGCCGCGGCCTCGAGCTGGTTCGTCAGCGTCTCGACGTAGTAGCTTCCGGCGAGCGGGTCGGGCGTCTCGGTGACGCCGGACTCGTAGGCCAGGATCTGCTGCGTCCGAAGGGCCAGCCGAGCGGCTTCCTCGGTCGGCAGGGCGAGCGCCTCGTCGCGCGAGTTCGTGTGCAGGCTCTGGGCGCCACCGAGCACGGCCGAGAGGGCCTGGACCGTCGTGCGCACGACGTTGTTCTCGATCGACTGTGCGGTCAGGCTGGAGCCGGCCGTCTGGACGTGGAAGCGGCAGGTCATCGAGCGGGGGTCGCGGGCCCCGAACCGGTCGCGCATGATGCCCGCCCACATCCGCCGCGCGGCCCGGAACTTGGCGACCTCCTCGAACAGCTCGCTCCAGGCGGCGAAGAAGAAGCTCAGCCGGTTCGCGAAGCGGTCGACATCCAGCCCGCGGGCGACGGCCGCCTCGACGTAGGCGATGGCGTCGGCGAGCGTGAAGGCGAGCTCCTGGGCCGCCGTGGCTCCCGCCTCCCGCATGTGGTAGCCGCTGATGGAGATGGTGTTCCAGCGGGGCATCTCGGTCGAGCAGAACTCGAACACGTCGGTCACCAGGCGCATCGACTGGCGGAGCGGATAGATGTACGTGCCGCGCGCGATGTACTCCTTGAGCAGGTCGTTCTGGAGCGTGCCCGAGAGCGCGTTGCGCGGGATGCCCCGGCGCTCGGCAGCGACGACCGCGAACGCGAGCAGGATGGGCGCCGTGGCGTTGATGGTCATCGAGACGCTGACCGTGTCGAGCGGCAGGCCGTCGAGCAGGACCTCCATGTCGGCCAGGCTGCTGATGGGCACGCCCACCCGCCCGACTTCGCCCTGGGCCGCCGGGGCGTCGGAGTCGAAGCCCATCTGCGTCGGCAGGTCGAAGGCGACGGAGAGCCCCGTCTGGCCCTTCTCGAGCAGGAACTTGAAGCGCTCGTTGGTGTCGGCCGCGGTCGAGAAGCCGGCGTACTGGCGCATCGTCCAGAGGCGCCCGCGGTACATCGTCGGCTGGACGCCGCGCGTGAACGGGTACTCGCCCGGGCGCCCGAGGTCCCGATCCTCGTCCAGCCCGGCCACGTCAGCCGGCGTATAGAGGTCGCGGATGAGCAGGTCGCTCGAGGTTCGGAAGGCGTCCTGCCGCTCGGTGTGCTCCGCCAGCGCACGAGCGCGTGTGGTCGCCCGCCATCGCTCGCGACCAGCGTCGGCATCGCCGGCCGGGCGCTCGCCCGGCGCCTGGTCGCCCTCGGGCGGTCGCTCCGGGCGGGTCACTCGATCTCCACCAGCTCGTCTCCGAGTTCCACGGTCTGGCCGGCCACGGCGCCGACGCGAGCGATGGTACCGGGCCACGGCGCGGGCACGGCGTTCTCCATCTTCATGGCCTCGACGGTGAGCAGCGCCTGCCCGGCATCGACGACGTCGCCGGCGGCCACGAGCACGGCCAGGATGCGACCGGGGATCTGGGCTCGGACGACGTGCCGACCACCGCCCCGTCCCGTCGTCCCGCCACGCGAGGCACGATCCCGAAGCGCCGCACGAGCGGCCGGCTCGACGTCGACCTCGAACCGCCAGCCATCGACGACGACCTCGTAGCGGGCGCCGGCCGGGCCGCCGGCGAGCCGGCGGACGATCGGGCGACGCATCGGCGGAGCGGCGCCGGTCTCGGCGTCGTCGGTCGCGGCGTGACCACCCGCCGCGGCTCGGACGTCGACGACGAGCGGCTCGGCGCCCTCGATGGTCGCCCGCAGCGGCTCGTTCATCGTGGCCACCGGTCGACCGCCTCGGCGCGGCCTGCGGCCCGCCAGGGGGACCGCGAGCCCGTCGGCGTGGCCATCCGACCGTCGGGCGATGGCATGACCTGCCCGGGATGTCCGGCGTCGGCGGCGTGGTGGCGCGCCGCGGCATCGGCTGCCACGCCAGCGGCGGCGGCGCGCATGGCGTCGGGCCGCCAGCGTCGATCGACAAAGTCGATGGCCAGCTCGGCCGCCCGGAAGGCGGGGTCGGCCATCAGCCAGCGATGGAACGGCAGCGTCGTCTGGAGCCCGCTCACCTCGAGCTCGTCGAGCGCGCGAACCATGCGCGCGATGGCCCGCGGTCGATCAGCGTCCACGACCAGCAGCTTGCCCAGCAGCGGATCGTAGTCGCCGCCGATGACGGTCCCATCCTCGACCCAGTCGTCCATGCGCACACCCAAGCCCGATGGCGCGCGCCAGCGCCCGAGGCGTCCAGCCGTGGGCGCGAAGCCCCGACCGGGATCCTCGGCCGAAAGGCGAACCTCGATGGCGTGTCGTGCGGGATGTGCGGCATCTGCGGCAACGGCCAGGACGTCCGCGCCGAGCGGCCAGCCAGCGGCGAGCCAGAGCTGTTCCTGGACGAGGTCGAGGCCGGTGATCAGCTCGGTCACCCCGTGCTCCACCTGGAGCCGCGCGTTGACCTCCAGGAACCAGGCCTCGCCACCGGGCTCGACGAGGAACTCGGCGGTCGCCGCGTTGCGCAGGCCGACGGCCCGGGCGACCGCCGTGGCCAGGGCGTGGAGGCGCTGGCGCGCCGCCGGCTCGAGACCTGGAGCCGGACCTTCCTCCACGAGCTTCTGGTGGCGGCGCTGGACCGAGCAGTCGCGCTCGCCGATGGCGACCACCGACCCGGCGGCGTCGCCCAGCAGCTGGACCTCGATGTGGCGCGCGGCGTCGATCCGGCGTTCGAGGTAGACGGCCCCGTCACCGAAGGCCGCCTCGGCTTCGTGAGCGGCGGCGGCCACCGCTGCTGGAAGGTCGCGCGGCTCGAGCACCACTCGCATGCCCCTGCCCCCTCCCCCGGCGGCCGCCTTGACGAGCAGCGGGAAGCCGATCTGGGACGCCGCGTCGGCGATGGCATCGAAGCCGTCGGCCCGCTCGACCGGGATGGGCTCGAGACTGCCCGGCACCACCGGCACGCCGACGCCGGCGGCAGCACGCCGGGCATGGAGCTTGTCGCCCAGGCCGCGCAGCGTTGCCGGCTCCGGGCCGACGAACGTCAGTCCGGCGTCGCGGCAGGCCTCGGCGAACGCCGGGCGTTCGGACAGGAATCCGTAGCCCGGATGGACGGCGTCGGATCCGCTGGCGACGGCGGCCTCGACGACGGCGTCGATCCGCAGGTAGCTCTCCGACGCCGGCGGTGGACCGATGCGGATGGCCTGGTCGGCGGCACGGACGTGTCGAGCATCGGCATCCGCGTCGCTATGGATCGCGACGGTCTCGATGCCCAGATCGTGACACGCGCGGATGACACGCAGGGCGATCTCGCCGCGATTGGCGATCAGGACGCGACGGAACGGAGGACCCTGGCGGGCTCCGTCTTTGCGCAAAGACACCTTGCTCGCGACGCGGCGCGGTTCAGAGTGGGATGTTGCCATGCTTGCGCGAGGGGTTGCGATCGCGTTTCGTGGCTAGCATGCGCAGGCCGGCGATGAGGCGTGGCCGCGTTTCGCTGGGCACGATGACGTCGTCCACGTATCCGCGCGCCGCAGCGATGTAGGGATTCGCGAAACGCGTCTCGTAGTCGGACGTCAGCCGTTCGCGCTCTGCGTCTGCATCCGGCGCCGCGGCGATCTCGTCGCGAAAGATGATGTTCACGGCACCGGCGACGCCCATGACCGCGATCTCGGCACTCGGCCAGGCGAGGTTGAGGTCACCGCGGATGTGCTTGCTGCTCATGACGTCGTACGCGCCCCCGTACGCCTTGCGGGTGATGACCGAGAGTTTGGGGACGGTCGCTTCGGCATAGGCATAGAGCAGCTTGGCGCCGTGGCGGATGATGCCGCCGTGTTCCTGTGCGACACCGGGCAGGAACCCCGGCACGTCGATGAAGGTCACCAGCGGCACGTTGAAGGCGTCGCACGTGCGCACGAATCGTGCCGCCTTGTCCGATGCGTCGATGTCGAGCGCCCCGGCCAGGACGGACGGCTGTTGCGCGACGATGCCGACGCTCTGGCCGCCGAGCCACGCCCAACCGACGATGATGTTGGCGGCCCAGTTCGGCTGCAGCTCGAGGAACTCGCCATCGTCGACGACGCTGCCGATGACATCGTGCATGTCGTAGGGCTGATTCGGGGCATCTGGGATCACCCGATCGAGAGCCGGATCCGTCCGAGTGTCGAGATCGTTCGTCGGTCGCGTGGGCGGATCGTCCACGTTGTTGAGCGGCAGGTGGGATAGCACGGCGCGCGCACGCTCGAGCGCGGTCGCTTCGTCGGCGCAGGCCAGGTGGGCGACGCCACTGATGGTCGTGTGCGTCTGCGCGCCGCCCAACCGTTCGCGATCGACGTCCTCGTGCGTCACCGTGCGCACGACGTCGGGACCGGTCACGAACATGTAGCTCGTCCCGTCGACCATGATCGTCACGTCGGTGATGGCCGGTGAGTAGACGGCACCACCGGCACACGGGCCGAGGATGACCGAGATCTGAGGCACGACGCCGGACGCGAGCGTATTGCGCAGGAAGATGTCGGCGTAGGCGCCGAGCGAGACGACGCCCTCCTGGATCCGCGCCCCACCAGAGTCATTGAGGCCGACGATGGGGGCACCGACCTTCATCGCCAGATCCATGATCTTGCAGATCTTCTCGGCATGTGCCTCGGCGAGTGAGCCGCCGAAGATCGTGAAATCCTGACTGAACAGGAAGACGAGACGACCATCGATGAGCCCGTGCCCGGTCACGACGCCGTCGGTCAGGTAGCGTTCCGACTCGAGCCCGAAGTCCACCGACCGATGCGTCACGAACGCGTCGAGCTCGACGAACGAATCCGGGTCAAGCAGCAGCTCGATGCGCTCGCGTGCCGTCAGCTTGCCCTTGTCGTGTTGCTGTTCGACGCGCGCTTCGCCACCCCCTCGCTGCGACGCCGCGCGGAGCCGGTGCAGTTCCTCGATGCGCTCGTCGTTGGTCGGCACACGTCACCTCAGCTGGCGTCTTTGCGCAAAGACACGTCGTCGCGCAGGGTTGCGTCCATCGTAACGCGCCGCCGCCCGGCCGAGGCGCCGATCACTCGGCGGCGGTCATCGATCGGTCCGCGGATCGCCATCGACGACCCGATGAACCGCGGCTCGATGGTCCCGGGCGGCCCGTCGGACTGTGTACCGCCATCCGACGGATATCCACAAAACCAGTGAACAACTCGCCGAATCTGTGGAAAACCCTCGTCGGTCGTCGACCATTCGCTGGGCGGCACCGAGTCGCCATCGACCCCGGCGACGCGACGACGGTCCACCGGGTCACGCAAGGCGATCGCCATCTGGTGATCGAAATGGTGCTGGTCGCATCTTGCGCAGCGGTGTAGCATCCGCAGGCTCGCCGACAGCAGGCGTAGCCCCGACATTCGACGACCGACCAGATGAGGTGAGGTACCAGTGGCCGATGTGATCGCCATCGCCAACCAGAAGGGCGGGGTCGGCAAGACCACGACCGCCATCAACCTGGCAGGCGCGCTCGCCGAGCAGGGCTCCCGCGTGTTGTGCGTCGATATGGACGCACAGGCCAACCTGACGGTCGGGCTGGGGATCAATCTCGGGACCGTCGATCGATCGATGGCCGACGTGCTTGCCGATTCGCGCGCGAGCATGAGCGACGTCATCATCCCGACCCAGACGGCCGGCATCGACGTGGCGCCGTCGACACTCGAGCTGGCCTCGACCGAGGTCGAGCTGTTCACCGCCATCGGTCGCGAGCATGCCTTGCGCGAGGCACTCGCCGAAGTCGACAAGACGTACGACTACGTGCTCATCGATTGCCCGCCGACGCTCGGCCTGCTGACCATCAACGGTCTCGTGGCGGCCGACAGCGTCATCATCCCCGTCCAGACCCAGTACTACGCGTTGAAAGGCCTCACGGCGTTGGTCAAGGTCATCAACCAGATCCGCGCCAAGGGTCTCAATCGCGACCTCCGCGTGCTCGGCCTGCTGCCGACCTTCTACGACGGTCGCACGATCCTCGGCCGCGAGATGCTCGACGAGCTGCGCGAGCTGGGCGACCACCACGTCTTCAACTCCATCGTTCGACAGACGGTCAAGCTTGGCGAGGCGCCGCTCGCGGGTCGACCCGTGACCGCCTACGCCAGCACGTCGGATGCCGCTCGCACCTTCCGCGAGTTGGCACGGGAGGTGATCGACCTTGGCCAGGCCTGACTTCCGCGGCACGGCTGCACGCCGACTATCCGAAGAGCGCGAGCTCTCGCCATCGATCATCAGCCTGCTCTCGCCCGACGGCGGGGTCAAGCCGACGACCATCCGCCAGGTCCCGCTCGGCCGCATCGAGGCGAACCCCGAGCAGCCCCGGCTGACGTTCGACGAGGCGACGCTGGCCGAGCTGGCGTCGAGCGTCAAGGAGCATGGCGTCCTGCAGCCGGTCCTCATCCGACCGCGTGGCGAGGGCAGTTATCAGCTCATCGCCGGCGAGCGTCGGTGGCGAGCGGCGAAGCTGGCCGGCCTCGAGACGATCCCGGCCATGATCGAGGAGATCGACGACGACACGGCCCTCGAGATCGCCATCATCGAGAACCTCCAGCGCGAGGACCTGTCACCGCTCGACGAGGCGATCATGTACGAGCGCATGACGACCGACCATGGCTACTCGATCCGCAAGCTGGCCCAGAAGGTCGGCAAGGACAAGGGCTACATCGAAAACCGTCTGCGGCTGGCAGATGCCCCGCCCGAGATCAAGCAGCTCGTGTCTTTGCGCAAAGACACGTTGTCGCATGCCTACGAGCTGCTCAAGGTCGAGAACCCGCGCAAGCGCCAGCGGCTCGCCGCCCAGGTCGCCGCGGGTGAGCTCAGCCTGGTCCGGCTGCGCGACAAGATCGAAGGTCGTCGGACGAGGTCAGCGGAGGCTGATGAGCCCCCGCCACCGACCGGTCGCCGCGGCCGTGCCTCCACGTCGACGGCCGATGCGGCCGAGGCCACGGCGGCCTGGACGGGCGTCCGCTCGGCGCCGGTCGGCGAGGACTCGCTCATCAGTGCCAAGGGCCACCTGGCCGAGGCGCTCGACGAGTTGGTCCTGGTCCTTCGCTCACCCGAAGCGCTCGACACCATCGGTGACGTCGATCGCGGCAACCTGGCCAAGTACCTGACCATCTCGAAGCTCAAGCTCGAGAACGCGATCGCCCTCGTCCGGTCCGGAACGGCCGACCGCGAAGCCTAGGCCGCCAGCCCGGCCACAGGCTCGGCAGCCAGGAGCACGAACCAGCCGATCGCGAGGCCGGCCACGCCGACCGTCTGGACGTGCCATCCGCGCCACGCACCCCGTTCGCCCCGCCGCGCTGACCAGATGACCCCGAGCAGGAGCAGCGCGCTGCCGACGGCCATGAGGCCGAGCGCGAGCGGCAGCGCCGGCCCGAGCGCACGATCCGCCGCATCCACGCCGGTCAGCCACGCGAGTCCGATGAGGGCGGCCGCGGCGACGACCATGACGAGCCGCCCGCGGCTCGGGCCGAGGCGCACGGCGATGCTCCGGCTGCCGCTCTCCGTGTCGGCCGCGAGGTCGACGAGGCCGTTCGCGATGGCCAGCTCGACGCCGGCCAGCACGGCCATGACGACGAGCAGGCCAAGGTCGGGCGGCAGGCCGGCGCCGGCCCCCAGCCAGGCGTAGACCGGCACGAGTGGCAGTGCCAGCGTCAAGCACAACCAGCCCCAGCCGGCTCGCTTGGCCCACATGTCGTAGGCCAGCCCGAGGCCCAGACCCGCCAGGCCGACCACGAGCGTGCCCGCACCGAGGGCGGCCGACCCGACGACACCGAGGGCCGCGGCCGTGAGCGCGACGATCTCCGCGACCCGTCGAGAGACCCGGCCAGCGGGGATCGGCTTCCACGGTTGCCCGACGGCATCGGAGGGGGCGTCGACAAGGTCGTTGACGGTGCCGATGGCCGCCTGGAAGCCGGCCATGCTGACGGCCATGATGGCCGCCGATTCCACGCCCGCGCCGGCGACCAGACCGAGCACGCCGGTGGCGGCCGCCACGAGGACCGTCGGGAAGGGATGGAGCAGGGCGAGGCGGCCGAGCCGCACGCCGTGCGGCGGGTCGGCTGGCCGGCGATCAGATGTAGACGAGCTCGTGGAAGTTGTCCACGAGGTAGGTCGAGAGTCGCTCGCGAGCGTCTGGCACGTAGCGGCGAAGGCCAGGCACGAGGCAGTAGAGCGTGATGGCCGGGACCATGATCTCGCCCGTCGCCGTCCGACCGAATGAGGCCGGCGGCCCTCCCCCACCGGCATAGACCCGTTGGAGTTCCCGATCGTCGAGTCCGGCGGCGCGCTGGAAGTCCTTGAGCACGCGGCGGACGCCGAGCCTGATGGACAGATCGCGCATCAGCTCGATCGCCCAGCCATCGATCTGCTCGTCCGGCTGCTCGTCGAGCCGGGAGCGGTACTCCTTGGGGTTCGCGGACAGTCCCGAGCCGGCCAACGGTCGCTCCTCCTGGCGCGCCCTCGTGGAGCGCGGATGATCGGGCGGCGCGATTATCGCACGAGGTCGCCCTCGGGCGGCTGCTCGGCCGCGTCGGCGGCCTCGCGCCATGGTCGGTCGGCGAAAGCCTCGGTCAGCCAGCGGCCGACCGGGCCGGGCACGCGGCGATCGGGGTACCCGAGCACGAGCCGGCCGAGATCATGCTGGAGCCGGGCAGTCAGCTCACCCAGCGTGGCGCGATCGGCGCGCAGACCGACCGTCGGGATCGGCTCGCCGACACGGATCCGGACGACCTTGCCCCAGGCCAGCCAGCGGGTGCCGTTGATGGCCACCGGCACGATGGGCACGCCGGCGCGGATGGCGAAGAACGCGGCGCCCTCGTTGAGCGGCAGGACGACGTCCTCGTCCTCGGTCAGCCTGCCTTCGCCGGCGATGGCCAGGATGCGGCCCGCCTTGAGCACCGCCACGGCCCGCTTGGCCGAGGTCAGCAGCCGCGTCTTGTCAGGATCGTAGGGCACGGCGCTGCCGATCCAGGCGATGAGTCGATTGCGCCAGCCGCTCGACATGTCGGCCTCCTTGGGGCCGTACATCTGGATGCGCGCCGACGCCGGCCAGACGGCGAAGAGGATCATCGGGTCAAGCCAGCTGAGGTGGTTGATGACCAGCACGTAGGGCGGTGGCGGGAGCCGGTCGAGGTGCTCGACGCGCAGCCTGAACCAGCAGCGGATGAGGAACCAGAGCACCGCACGGGTGAGCTGATAGCGGATCGTCCGGCGCCAGGCTGGCAGCGTGTCCGCTGTCGCGTCGACGACCGCTGGCCGGTCGGCGCCGTCACGCACCGGTCGCCCCCACCCGCCTCAGGCCGGCTCGGTCGGTGCCGGCAGCTCGATCGGCACCATCGAGGAAACAGAACGGGCGTTCGGATCGGGCGCCTTCGCGCTCGATCTGCGCCCGCTGCGCCGGCTGCCGCCTTCAGCGGCCGCAGCGAGACTCGTCGTTCGGCCATCGATGCGGGCGAGGACCTCGGCCACGAACGCCCCGATCTCGTCGGCGTCGTCGTCGCTGCCCTGCAGCACGACGCCCTCGATCTGGCTGGTCACGTGGCGATGGCCGTGGTGCGCCTCGACCGACAGCTCGCCGACCGTCAGCCGACCCCAGCGGACGAGCTTGGCCGACGCCCGAGGACCCTCCTGGGGCACGTTGACACGCACGTTGACGATGACGAGGCCCGCGTCGGCGACGGCGAAGATGAGGTAGCGATGCTCGGCATCGTCGCCCCAGACCAGGTGGCTGATGGGATCGGCCGGAGCGCCGAGGACGGCCATGGCCGGTCCGTATGCTGCCCTGACCTTCTCGGTCATGACCTGCTGTCCCCGAGGCGTCGCCTGCCAATCGCTCAGTCGCATCGTCCCTCTCCGCTCATCGAGCCCTTCGGCACGGTACCACCCGTCCATGCGGCACGTTCGGAGTCCCTGGGCGCGGGTATCCTTGGGTCGATGGACGGCTCCCCCGGCTCCCTGACCGTGGCGCTCATCAGCGACGTCTTCGTCGATGCGGCCGACCACGCGCGTCTGGTGATGCGACTCGAAGCTGCCAAGGGGATGGGCGCCGAGCTCGCGGTGCTGCCCGAGATCCCCCTCGACCCGTGGTCGCCGGCGACACGAGCCATGCGGGATGAGGATGCCGAACCACCCGGCGGCGCGCGCCACCAGGTGCTCGCGGAGGCGGCCCGGCAGGTCGGCATCGGACTCGTCGGCGGGGCCATCGTGCGCGACCCACGGGACGGCCAGCGCCGCAACACGGCGCTCACGTTCGATGCGACCGGCCGACTCATCGACGCCTACGCCAAGGTCCACCTGCCCGAGGAGCCCGGCTTCTGGGAGACCAGCCACTACCGGCCCGGCGAGCGTCCGCCGGCCGTCATCGGGTCCTTCGGGCTGCCCATCGGCGTGCAGATCTGCTCGGACATCAACCGCCCTGAGGGCTGCCATCTGCTCGGCGCACTGGGCGCCGAGGTGATCGTCGCACCACGCGCCTCCGAGCGAGACACGTACGATCGGTGGCGCGTCGTCTTCCAGGCCAACGCGCTGACCAGCGCCACGTACGTGCTCTCGGTCAATCGGCCGTCGCCCGAGCACGGTGTCCCGCTCGGCGGTCCGTCCATCGCCGTGGCGCCGGACGGCGAGGTCATCCTCGAGACGACCGAGACGATCGCCGTGGTGCGCCTCGAGCACGCGGTCATCGCCGAAGCGCGGCTGGCCTACCCGGGCTATCTGCCGGTGCGCAGCGACATCTATGCCGCGGGCTGGTCGACGATCGCGTCGAGCGCGGAGGAGGGCGCGGCATGACCATCGATCGCGGGCGCCTCGGCTGGGGCGTCTTCTTCGTGACCGTCGGCGTCGTCGCCCTGGCCGTGCGCTTCGGCTGGGTCGATCCGGCCTGGTTCGAGGGCATCTGGCGGCTCTGGCCGCTCATCCTCGTCGGCATCGGCGTCGGGCTCATCCTGCGCCGGACCGCCTTTGCCGCGCTCGGCGACCTCATCGTCGGGCTGACGTTCGGCCTCATGATCGGCGGCGTCCTCGCCACACCCATCAATACCGGCCTCTCGTGTCTGCCGAGCGGGGCGGCCTCCGGCACGCCCTTCGAGCAGAGCGGCACGCTGACCAGCGACACGGCGGAGATCGACATCACCTTTCCGTGCGCGGAGGTGGTCATCGCGAGCTCGACGGGCAGCGGCTGGACGGTGACCGGGACGGGCATCGACGCCGGCACGATCGCGGTCGACGCCGACGACGACGCCCTCACCGTGCAGCGGAGCGGCGGTCCGAACTTCTGGGGCCAGGGCACGGCCGGCCGCCTCGACGTGGCACTCCCCACGCAGCCGCGGCTCGACCTCGAGATCGATGCCTCGGCCGGATCGGTCGCGGCCACACTGAGCGGCACGACGATCGACAGCCTGGACATGTCCGTGAATGCCGGCGAGGCGACCGTTCTTCTGGCCGAGGCTTCCCTCGAGAGCTTCTCGGCCTCTGTCAATGCCGGCAGCGCGACGCTCTCCCTGCCGGCGACCTCGTGGAGCGGCTCGGCGAGCGCCAACGCCGGCTCGATCGCCATCTGCGTGCCGGCCGGGGCGGCAGCCCGCGTGACCACGAGCGCTGCGCTCGGCTCGGTCGACGGCGGCGAGGGCTGGAACGAGACCGAGGATGGCTGGGCGACGGACGCCTGGATAGCCGCGGGCGAGGGCGCTGAGATGACGCTGAGCGTCAATCTCGGCTCGGCCGAGCTACGCGTCGGAGGTTGCGAGTGATGGACGATCGTCTCTACCGATCACGATCAGACCGGATGATCGCCGGCGTCGCCGGCGGCCTGGCTGACCGCTACGACCTGGATCCGTCGCTCGTGCGCATCGCCTGGGCGCTCGTCATCCTCGGCACCGGCGGTTTGCTCTTCCTGCTCTACATCGTGATGGCCATCGTCGTGCCAGAGGAACCGCTCGACGGCGCGACGGCCGCCGCAGGTTGGTCGGCGCCGCCGGCGGGCGGCGCGACGGCCGCGGCGGCGACACCGGCCCCATCATCGGCCGAAGCGCCGGCGTCGGGCGCCCCGGGCGAGCCGTCAACCGGCACGGTGCCCGAGGCCGCGTCGGCGGCGACACCCGCGGTGTCGGCCCGCGAGGCGCGACGCGCGGCCCGACGCGAGGCTGGAGGCAGCAACGCGCCGCTCGTCTTCGGCGCCATCCTGGTCATCATCGGGCTCGTCGCCTTCGTCGGGCAGGTCTTCCCGCAGATCGACTTCGACCTCATCTGGCCGATCGGGCTCATCCTCCTCGGTGGTGCGCTGGTCGTCGGGGCGCGGCGACGGGGCTCGCCTTCCTGACCGACGCCTGAGCGTGGCCGCATGAGGCGGCCGCTGACCGTCAGTCGGTGACGACGATGGCGGTGACCATCCCGAACATGCCGTTGAGCCCTTCGACGTGGGGCAGGATGTGGCAGTGGAACGCCCACACGCCGTTGCGGTCGACCTCGACGATGGCATCCCAGCGCTCGCCCGGGTTGACGCCCAGCGTGTCGCACCGGAAGGCGGCAGTGCCGAGCGGCTCGCCGTCCCGGGCCACGACCTCCATGTGGAAGCCGTGGGTGTGCCACGGGTGCATCATCGTGCCCTCGTTCATGAAGCGGATGAGCACCCGCTCTCCTCGCTTGGCCAGGATCGGGGTCGTGGCCGGGAAGCCGTGGCCGTTGATGGTGAAGCCGCCCAACGCGTCGTTATGGATGAACACGACCTCCTGCGTCACGCCGTGCTTGCGGTCGTAGCGCTCGGCTGGATCGGCCGGGTCGACGATGAACGCGCCCAGCAGGCCACGGCCCACCTGGTCGGTGGCGTTGTGGTGTGAGTGGTACATGTGCGAGCCGCTGTTCGGGGCCACGAAGTCGTAGGTGTACGTCTCGCCGGGCACGATCGGGAGCTGGGTCACGAACGGCACACCGTCCTGATAGAAGTCCGTGAACTGGACGCCGTGGAAGTGGACGCCGGTCGACTCCTCGAGGTTGTTCTTGAACACGGCCCGGACGCGATCGCCCTGGGTCACCCGCAGCACGGGCCCCGGCCACATGGCGTTGTAGCCGAGGGCATCGACCGGCGGCAGCTCGCCGTCGATGGGCCACGACATCGCGTCGACGGTCAGCTCGAAGACCTTCGCGTCACCGTCGATGCGCGGCTCGAGCGGCACGTTGCCCTGCGGCATCGACATGAACTCGGGGTCGTTGGTCGGCGGGCCGAGCGGCTCGTTCAGGAACGGCCCGAGGCCGAGCGGCTCGGCCAGCTTGCCGACGAAGCGGCGGATCTTGACCTGACCCGCGAGGTCGTGATCGCTCCATCCCGGCGGCAGCGTCACGCCGCCTGGCAGTGCACCGGGCGACATGCTCGGCATCGGGCTGGCTCCCGGCGCCATCGAATGACCGGCGTCGGGCGAGGCGCTGGCGGCCGCCGGCGACGATGGCTCGGGCCCACCTGACGGGATCGCCGAGGCGGCCGCTGGCGGGAACGTCCAACCGGGCGCCGGAGCACAGGCGGCGACGGCCGCGGCGGCGACACCGACACCGGTGACGGCGGAGGCGCGCAGGAATCCGCGGCGTGACAGTCCGGGCAGGCCCGGCAGGCCGCTCGCGCCCGGGACGTCGGGCAGGCCGGTCGGGCTATCAGCGGGCGCTGCGTGGAGGGTCGAGGAATCGGTCGGGACGGGCAGTTCGCTCATGCCCGCATGCTAGCCGCCGGCGCGGCTGTCGAGGCGGTGACGAGCGGCCCGGATCTGGGGTGCCGTCCGTCATGTCGGCGCCTGTTACGCTCGGCCGCGTGACCGATCGCAGGCTGCCGCTCCACGAGGCGATCGACGCGCTCCATGCCTGGGCTCGCTCGCCGGATGCTCGCCACACGTCGGCGGTACGACGCGCGCTCGAGCATGTCGCCACGGCGAACGGCCTGCGCGGCGCCCACCTGACGTCGGACGCGCCCCCGCTCGCACCGCTCGCATGCGGCGTGGGCACGCTGGCCCGCCGGCCACTCGACGTCGGGCGGCATCGTGACGTCGTCGCGCTCCACTCGACATCCGGGCAGCTGCTCGGCGAGCTCGTCATCGAGCCCGACCCGGACGGCCCGGCAGCGGATGGTCGCCTTGCGGCCCGGGCCATCGAGCTCTGCCTCGACGCGGCCTGGTCGGCGGCCGAGGCGCGCCTGGCGCGAGAGCGCATGGCCGCGCTCGACGAGGCCGCCCGCGCCATCACGTCGGTGCTCGATGTCGAGGCCGTCCTGCAGCTCATCGTCGATCGCGTGCGCGACCTCGTCGCGGCGCGCTATACGGCGCTCGGCATCGTCGACGCCGAGGGTCACATCGACCGGTTCATCACCAGCGGGATGACGGCCGCCGAGCGGGTCCGCATCGGCGACCTGCCGCACGGCCATGGTCTGCTCGGCGTCATCATCCGCGAGGGCCGTTCGATCCTCGTGCCCGACATCGCCGAGGACCCGCGACGATCGGGATTCCCCGCCCACCATCCGCCGATGCACACCTTCCTGGGCGTGCCCGTCGTGGTGCGCGGCGTGGCCGTCGGCAACCTCTACCTGACCGACCGGCTCGACGGCCGGCCATTCAGCGACGCCGACCGCGACCTCGTCGAGGCCTTCGCCAGGCATGCCGCCGTCGCCGTCGAGAACGCCCGGCTCCATGATCGGCTGGCCCGGCTGGCCGTCGTCGAGGACCGGGAGCGCATCGGTCGCGAGCTCCACGACGGCATCATCCAGTCGATCTACGCCGTGTCGCTGGGCCTCGAAGACGCCGCCGAGGACGCCGCCGTCGATCCAGAGGCGACACGGGCACGCATCGATCGCGCCATCGACGACCTGGGCCTGACCATCCGGGACCTGCGCAACTACATCTTCGGGCTCCGACCATACCTCCTCCTCCAGGCCGGACTGGCCGGCGGATTGGCCGCCCTGGCCAACGAGGTCCACGTCAACACGCTCATCGACATCGAGGTCGACAGCGGCGCCGCCGACGGCCTGGCGCCGAGCGTTGACGCGACCCATGAGCTGCTGAGCATCGCGCGCGAGGCGCTGACCAACGTCTCGCGTCACGCCCAGGCGTCGCGCGCCCGGGTCGAGCTGCGCGTCGCGGGCGATGAGCTCGCGATGACCATCATCGACAACGGTCGGGGCATGCCGGCGTCATCGGAGCACGGGCCGGAGCACCAGGGCATCGGCAACATGCGGGAGCGAGCTGCCGATCTCGGTGGCAGGCTCGAGATCGAGAGCGGCAGGCAGCGCGGCACGCGTATCATCGTGACCGTGCCGCTTACCCGCATCGTGCCCGCGGCGGGTGCCCCGGCGTCCGAGGAGGCCACCGACCGATGACCGACGCGCCACTGTCGGTGCTGCGCATCGTCGTCGTCGACGACCACGAGGTGGTGCGCCAGGGCCTCGTCGCCCTGCTCGATCGCCGCGTGGGCTTCCAGGTCGTCGGCGAAGCCGGCTCGGTCGACGAGGCGATGACGGTCGTGCGGCGGATGCAGCCGGACCTCGTGATCATGGACGTCCGCCTGCCGGATGGCTCGGGCATCGAGGCCTGCCGCGACATCCGTGCCGAGATGCCCAAGGTGCGCATCGTCATCCTGACCTCGTACCCCGACGAGGAGGCCGTCCTTTCGGCCATCATCGCCGGCGCCAGCGGCTACCTCCTCAAGCAGATCCGGGGCCGCGACCTGGTCGCCGCCATCGAGGCCGTCGGGCGCGGCGAGTCGCTGCTCGACCCGGCCGTCACGGAGAAGGTGCTCGAGCGCGTCCGCCGGCTGGCCGCCGGCGGCACGACCGACGAACTCGCCTCGCTGACCTCGCAGGAGCAGAAGATCCTGGCACTCGTGGCCGAGGGCAAGACGAACAAGGAGATCGCCGGCGAGGTCTTCCTGTCCGACAAGACGGTCAAGAACTACGTCAGCTCGATCCTCGGCAAGCTCAACCTGGAGCGGCGTGCCCAGGCCGCCGCCTACGTCGCCAAACACCGGATCCCGGGCGGCTGACCGCTCGACACAACGAGCAGAGCGGACGCCGCGCGTCCCCCTGCGACATCCGCTCTCGAACGGCACCATAGCCGCCTGCCGAAGGACCCCGTAGGGCCGAATGGCCCGTGTTCGGCCTGTCCGCAGGTCGGTCAGCGGGCCACGCCGACGACCCATGGCACTGTCCCAGGCGCGGCCTCGATCCTAACGTCGGACCATGACCGAACGACGAGATCTGGCGGCGAGCCTGGCCACGTCGTGGTTCGGCGCCGACCTCCCACCGCACGCTCGAGCGGCGTTCCTCGATCTCGCTCGGGTCGTCGATCTGCCGGCCGACCACGAGCTGACACGCGAAGGCGAGCTGACGACGGAGCTCGATGTCGTGATCTCGGGACGGGTCGCGCTGCAGCTCCGCGTGCCCGGTCGAAGCCGCGCGACGATCCTGACCGTCGAGCCCGGTGACATCGTCGGCTGGTCGGCCGTCGTACCGCCGTACCGGGCGACGTCAACGGCGGTCACCGTCGGCGTCGTCAAGGCCCTGGCGGTCGATGCTGTCGCCTTGCGCGACGCCCTCCGCGCCGACGACGCCCTGGCGGCCTCGCTCTATCCACGGCTGCTGGAGTCGGTGGCCCGCCGTCTCCAGGGAACCCGCCTGCAGCTCCTGGACCTCTTCTCCGGCCAGGGCGAGGGCACCTGGTGATGACGACGGCGCGACCGACGGCCCTGCCCGCGAGTCTCAGCCCCGCGTCCCACCCAGACCCTGACAGCCTGGAGCCCGCCTTTCTCGAGCGTGCCGACCTGGCGGCCCTCGTCGTCGCCCTCCGAGACGATGGGCGAGCGGTCATCGGACCGACCGTCCGGGATGGGGCGGTGATCCTCGACGAGATCACGTCGGTCGACGAGCTCCCGGTCGGCGTGCGCGAGACGCAGGCGCCCGGCCACTATCGCCTCGGCGACGGGCGCCCGGATCGCATCTTCGACTTCACCGTCGGCCCGATGAGCCCCAAGGGCTGGACGTTCCCGGCTCGCGTGCCCATCGGCACCGCCCGTCGGACACCGGACGGCGCGACCTTCAGTGCCGCGACCCCTGACGCCCGGCCGCTCGCCTTCCTCGGCGTCCGGGCGTGCGAGCTGGCTGCGCTCGACGTCCAGGACCGGGTCCTCCTTCGCGGTCCCGTCGCCGATCACGACTACGACGCCCGGCGTCGATCGGCGCTCATCGTCTCCGTCGAGTGCACGACCGCCGCCACGACCTGTTTCTGCACATCGATGGGCACGGGGCCCGAGGTGCGCGACGGTGCCGACCTGGTGTTGACCGAGACGACCGCGGGCTTCGTCGTTCGTACCGGCAGCGAGCGCGGACGCGACCTGCTCGCCCGACTGCCGGTCCGGCCGGCCACCGACCTCGAGCGCGACGAGGCGGCCGGCGGCGTGGCCGAGGCTCGGGCGGCCGTGAGCGCCAATGCCGGTGTCGCCACGACGGGCCTGCCGGGACGCCTCGGGGCCGCCCTCGATCACCCACGCTGGGCAGAGGTCGCCGAGCGCTGTCTGACCTGTGGCAATTGCACGCTCGTCTGCCCGACCTGCTTCTGCACCAGCGTCGAGCAGGTCTCCGACCTCGAAGGCACCGAAACGACGACGAACCGTGCCTGGGCATCGTGCTTCTCGGCCGAATTCGCGGCTGTCGCGGGCGGCACCTTCCGGTCCCGCCCCCAGGACCGCTACCGCCAATGGCTGACGCACAAGTTCTCCACCTGGGTCGATCAGTTCGGGACCTCCGGCTGCGTCGGCTGCGGCCGCTGCGTGACCTGGTGCCCGGTCGGCATCGACGTCCGCGAGGAACTGGCAGCCATCGCGCCACCGCCACGCCAGGCGCTGCCTGTCCTGCCCATCGCGCCTTCGCCGGTGCCCGACGACGCGTGGCTGCGCGCTGCTCGGGTCCTCGATAGCCGCCGCGAGACGGACGACGTGGTGACCATGACCGTCGCCTGGAACGACGCGCCCCGTCCTCGTCCTGGCCAGTTCGTGATGATCGGCCTGCCGGGCTACCCAGCCGCGCCGATCTCCGTCTCGCGCGTCCACGACGCGGCGATCGAGCTGACCATCAGGGCGGCCGGGCCGGCGACGACGGCCCTGACCCGGCTGGGACCGGGCGAAGAGGTCGGACGACGAGGACCCCTCGGACGTGGCTGGCCCGTCGAGCGCATGGTCGGCCGCGACATCGTCATCGTCGCTGGCGGTATCGGACTGGCGCCCCTCCGTCCGCTCATCGACAGCATCGCGGCTGATCGGCTGCAGTTCGGCGCCGTGCGCATCTTCCTCGGCGCCCGCACACCGCGGGATCGCCTGTTCACCGCGGAGCTGGCCGCCTGGACGGAGGCCGGCCTGCTTGTCGACGAGACCGTCGACCGCGCCGGTGCCGACTGGCTCGGCCGGGTCGGTGTCGTGACCCATCTCTTCGACCACAGCGAGCGCATCCCCGAGGGCACCATCGCCGCGGTCTGCGGTCCGGAGCGGATGATGGAGGCCACGGCCGACGTCCTCCGCTCACGCGGCCTGACCGACGATCGCATCCTGGTGACCCTCGAGCGGCACATGGACTGCGGCGTCGGTCTCTGCGGCCACTGTCAGCTGGGCCGCTTCTTCGTCTGCCGCGACGGCCCCGTCTTCAGCCTTGCCGAGCTCGGCGACGCCTTCGGGCGGGAGGGCCGCTGATGCCAGCGACCGACCGAGCGCAGGACCGCGCGATGTCACGGCCGCGCCTGGGTGTCGTGAAGTTCGCCTCGTGCGACGGCTGTCAGCTGACGCTGCTCGATCTCGAGGACGAGCTGCTGCCCATCACCGACCGAGTCGAGATCGTCGAATTCGCGGAGGCCACGTCGGCCCGTTCGTCGGGCCCCTACGACCTGCTGCTCGTCGAGGGCTCCATCAGCACGCCCGAACAGGCGCACGAGATCGTCGAGCTGCGGCGCCAGACGGCGAAGCTCGTGACCATCGGCGCCTGCGCGACCGCGGGCGGCATCCAGGCCCTCCGCAACGTGGCCGACCACGACGCCTGGCGGGCCGCCATCTATCCCGAGCCAGCGTGGATCGAATCGCTCGCAACGGCCACCCCCATCGCCGACCACGTGACCGTCGACGCCGAGCTCCGCGGTTGCCCGATCGCGCCCGGCCAGCTCAAGGAGTTCCTCGTCGCCAGCCTCGTGGGCCGCCGGCCGCAGCTGCCCGACGAGGCCGTCTGCATGGAGTGCAAGCGGGCGGGCCGCGTGTGCGTGGTCGTCGCCTCAGGCGAAGCCTGTCTGGGGCCGGTGACACGGACCGGCTGCGGCGCCCTGTGCCCCGCCTATGCCCGCGGCTGCTATGCCTGCTTCGGCCCCCGCGAATCGGCCAACGTGGCTGGGCTCCGGCAGGGCTTCGTCGCCGCGAGCCTGCTGACCGAGGCTGAGGTGGATGAGCGGTTCGCCGGCTTCACCGCCATGGCGCCGGCGTTCGCCCCGTCCGCCAGCGCGGCCGCCCTCTCCTATCGCGAGGGTGCGGTCGTCAGGCCGAGCACCGATAAGGCCGCACGCCCAGAGGTCGACGATGCACGGCGGTGAGGGTCACGCCGCGGGCGGCACGGCCACGGTCGAGCGCGACTTCGACATCACCCAGCTGACAAGGGTCGAAGGCGAAGGTCGGCTGCGGCTGCGACTGCGCGAGGGCCGCGTCGTCGAGGCCCGGCTGAACATCTTCGAGGCCCCGCGCTACTTCGAGCAGCTCGTCGTCGGGCGACGGCCGGACGACGTGCTCGACATCGTGGCGCGCATCTGCGGCATCTGCCCGGTGGCCTACCAGATGAGCGCGGTGCACGCCTTCGAGTCGGCGTTCGGGGTCGAGATCGACCCCGTCGTCCGCAGCCTCAGGAGGCTGCTCTACTGCGGTGAGTGGATCGAGAGCCATGCCCTCCACGTCACGCTCCTCCATGCGCCCGACTACCTCGGCGTCGAGAGCGGCATCGCGCTGGCGGCGATCGACCGACCGGCCGTGGAGCGCGGCCTGGCGCTCAAGAAGACCGGCAACCAGATCGTCGCATTGCTCGGCGGGCGGCCCATCCACCCGGTCAGCGTCAAGGTCGGCGGCTTCAGCCGCGCCCCGCGCGTGGTCGAGCTCGAGACGCTCAAGGTCGCCCTCGACGCCGCCGTGAAGCAGTCGCTCGAGATCGTCGACTGGGTGGCTGGCTTCGAGACGCCCGCCTGCCACGAGCCCGCCCGCCTGGTCGCGCTCCGTCACGCCTCCGACTACCCCATGAACGAGGGTCGCATCGTCTCGACCGACAAGCGCATCGACATCGCCAACACCGACTGGTCGACGACCTTCGAGGAGCGTCAGGTGGAAGGCACCAATGCCCTCCAGTCGCACACGCGGGACGGCCAGCCGTACCAGGTCGGCCCGAGCGCCCGCATCACCCTCGCCCGTGACCAGCTCCACCCGCTGGCAGGTGCGGCCCTGGAGAAGACCGGCCTGGCCGACGAGATTCGCGTCAACCCGTTCAGGAGCATCGTCGCCCGGGCCATCGAGCTCGTGCATGCCGCGGCAGAGGCACGCGACATCGTGGCCGGCTATCGGCCGCCGGACGCTGCCTCGGTGCCCTTCGACCCGCGGGCCGGCTCGGCCAGCTGGGCGACCGAGGCGCCGCGCGGGCTGCTCTTCCACGACTACCGACTGGACGAGCGCGGACGCGTGTCCTGGGCACGCATCGTGCCGCCGACGAGTCAGAACCAGGCCGCCATCGAGGCCGCGTTGATCGGCTACGCACCGCGCGTCCTGGACCTGCCCGACGACGAGGCCAGGGTGCGAATCGAACAGCTCGTGCGCGCCTACGACCCATGCATCTCCTGCGCCACGCACTTCCTCGACGTGACCGTCGAGCGCGAGCCATGAGCACGTTCCCGATCCGGTCCGCAGATGGCGACGTGGTGCCGACGGCGCGCGGTCGGGCGATCCGACCGACCCTCTTCGTGATCGGCCATCCCGACCGTGGCGACGACGCCGCAGCCGAGGCCGCCCTGGCCCAGGTCTCGGCGGAGGTGCTCACCGCCGTCGACGTCATCCGTGCCATGGATCTCGACGTCGAGGCGCTCATCGGCCGCGGGCCGATCGTCGTCGCCGACGCGATCCGAGGCCCGGAGCCCGGGACGGTCGTGGTCTGGACGCTGCGCGAGGTCGCTGAGCTGCCAACGGCGCCGACCGCCTCGACCCACGGCCTGCCCCTGCCGGCCGTCCTCACGCTGGCTGCCGCCCTCGGGCGCCGACCGCTCGAAGGCCGCTTCGTCGGTATCGCCGGTGCCAGGTTCGGCATGGGCAAGCCGCTCTCGGCCCCAGTCCGAGCAGCCGTGCCGCGCGCCGCCCGGGCCATCGAAGCCGCGCTCCGCGAGCTGACGCCATGTGCCTGACGGCCCTTGGCACTGTCCTCGCCCGCGAGGGCGATGAAGCCATCGTCCGGACGCACGATGGCGTGCTGCGCTGCTCGGCCCTCATCGTCCCGGAGGCGCTGCCCGGCGACGACGTCCTCGTCGGCCTCGGCGCGATCCTCCGCCGTCTGACACCCGACGAGGCCGCGGCCGTCGTCGATGCCCGAGTCAACGATCCCGAAGCTCTGTTGGAGGTCCTCGCATGAACGTCCCCCGCACGACCCGATGGGGCCTCGGCCTGGCCCTGGTCGCTGGCTGCATCAGCGGCCTGTCGATCTTCCTGAACGGGCTGATGGTCAAGAGCTTCCCCGATCCGACGCTCCTGGCCGGGGTCCGCAACGGCCTCGTCGGCATCCTCTTCCTGGCCGTCCTCGGCGTGCTCGTCGTCCGGTCCGCGCGCACCCCCGGGTCCGAGACCACGGCGGCAGCGACCCAGACCCCGTCCCGTGCGCTCGGGCGCCGTGAGGCTGTCGGACTCATGGCCCTCGGCGTGGTCGGTGGCGGGATCGCCTTCGCCCTCTTCTTCGAGGGCCTCGCGCTGGCCGCCTCGCCGAGCTCCGCCGTGCTCCAGAAGACGCTCTTCCTGTGGGTCGCCATCGCCGCCTGGCCGCTCCTCGGGGAGCGCCCCGGGGCCGCCTCTGTCGTGGCCCTCGTTGTCCTGCTCCTCGGCACCCTCCTGCTCGACGCGCCCGCCGGCACCGGCCTCGGCGTGGGTGAGCTGCTCATCCTCGCAGCCACGCTCCTGTGGACCGGCGAGACCATCCTCGCGCGTCGACTCCTGCCGCGTGTCGGCGCGGGTCGCGGAGCGGCGGCCCGGATGGCCATCGGATCCCTCGTCCTGCTCGGCATCGTGGCCTGGGGCGGTGGCCTTTCGGGCATCGCCTCCTGGACGCCCGAGATGTGGGGCTTCGTCGCCCTCACCGCCGTGCTCCTGGCGGGCTATGTCGGCGCCTGGTATGGAGCCCTGGAGCGCGCGCCCGCCTCGACGGTGACCAGCATCCTGGTCATCGGCGCTGTGATCACCGCCACCCTGCGCGCACTGACGGCCGGCACCCTGCCGACGGACCAGCGACTGGCCGGGTTGCTCCTGCTGGCCGCGGGCGCCGGGGTCGTGGCGCTCGTCTCGATGCGCCGGCCCGCTCGCGCGGCCGTCACGTCCGGGACCTGAGCTCGACCATGTCCACGTCGCGTCCCCTCGACGTGATGGCGCCACCGCAGTGGCCGCCGCCTCGGCTGGCGCCCGCGGCCCCATGCCGAGACGACGCCGCCTCACGCGGGGCTCTGCAATTCGCGCGCTTCGCCTTCCGACCCAACGCCCTCGGGTACTGCGGCGGCGCGGCACCCGGCGAGCTCTTCGACCGGGTCGTAGCCGGCGCCGACGACCCGGACCTGCGCCGGCTGTGTGGCGAGTTCGCCGGCGCGCGCCCGTACCTCGAGCTCCTCGCTCAGGCACCAGGCGCGCAGGGTCCGCTCGATCCCCAGGTCGTCGAGGCCTACTGGGTCGGCAGCCCCCTGCTCCAGGCGCTCAGCCCCCAGGCGTTTCAGGCGGACCTCGAGCGCCGCGTCCGGCCACGCGCGACGACTGACGACTGGCGCTGGCTGGCTGGCAAGCCAACGCAGGGCGCCGCGCCGCACCACGCCTTCCACGTCCTGGAGATCTACCCGCGCCTCGGGCTGACCGGCGACGGCTCGCGCGATGCCATCCTCGCGACCATGGAGCGCTGCCTCATCCGTCCTGCGCGGGTGACCGCGCGAGATGGCGACGAGGTGCTCGTCATGGCGCGGCCCCTCGTCGTGGACCACGGGGTGCTCCGCTTCGGCAACGAGCGCCCGGAGCGGATCCTGGCCGGCATCGACGGTCGCGGCTTCGTCGACGACGCCCAGCCGGGCGACTGGGTCGCTGTCCACTGGGGCTGGGCGTGCGATGTGCTCACGCTCGACCGGTACGCGGCTCTCGAGGCCGCTAACGGGGCGGCCGTCGCCCTCGCGGCGACCACCGCCTGAGCGCATCGACGGCCGACCCGCGGCTCTCGCGTCGTCGGCGTCGCTGCCGCCCCTACCCGCCGAGCGACATCCCTTCATCGACCTTGGTCAGGGTGGTGCTCACGTCCCAGAGTCGACGCGCGACCTCCGGGTCCTGGGTGTACGGCGGCGCGTCGATCTCACGGCCACCCTTGAAGAAGCGGCCGCTGACGCCCGCGTACTCAGGCGATAGGCCGAGTCGCGCGATCGGCTCCGCCGCTCGTTCCGGCGGCGCCGAGGCGAGCCGGGTCACCCAGCGCAGGGGCGCCGGCGCCTGACGCATGAGATCGGTCCGGGCGAGGCCCGGATGGATGGCGTTGGCGGTCACGCCCGTGCCATCGAGTCGGCGGGCGAGCTCGAACGTCAACAGCAGATCGGCCGCTTTCGAGGCGCCGAAGGCGGTCAGGGCGCGGAACCGGCGCTCCCCCTGGAGGTCGTCGAAGTCGAGCTTGACGGTCGACGGCGCCGAGAGGATGAGGATGCGTGCTGGCGCGCTGGCGACCAGGTGGTCGCGCAGCAGGTTCGTGAGCAGGAATGGCGCCAGATGGTTGGTCGCGAACATCGTCTCGAGGCCGTCGG
This sequence comes from Candidatus Limnocylindrales bacterium, assembly GCA_036559965.1. Lineage (GTDB taxonomy): Bacteria > Chloroflexota > Limnocylindria > Limnocylindrales > CSP1-4 > CSP1-4. The sequence goes on along the minus strand of DATBSD010000020.1, from coordinate 3,901 downwards.
CTGTGAGCGTCCGGTGCGACGTGAACAGCCCGGCGCAATGGACGAGGACGTCAAGTCGCGAGAAGCCGGCGATCACCTCCCGCGCGAGCCGCCGGACGTCGGCCTGGCTCGACAGGTCGGCGAGGAAGACCCGAACGGTCGCGGTGCCCGTGGCCGATACGATCTGCGCCTGGGCATGTCCGCCCCGGCCAGCGTCTCGAGCCACGATCCCGACGGTCGCCCCGGCGGCCGCCAGCATCTCAGCGAGGGCCCGCCCGATGCCCGACGTCGAGCCGGTCACGAGCACGGTTCGTCCTTCGCCGTCCCTGTCCGTCACCACCCGACGATCGTAACTCGAAGGTCGATGTCGGGATCGCGCATCGGGCCGAGCGGCCCCCCATCGCGGGCGGAATGCCCCTGACGACATGAGGGGCTGCACGGCACGCTAGACGCATGACTACGGTGCATGCGTCCGGCGCCGCGCCTGAGCGCGCTGCCGAGCCTGTCCCCCGCTTCCCGGGCGTGCCGGCGATCATCGACGGCTCCGAGGCCATCGGCGAGGTCGAGACGCGGATCGCCGAGGCAGCCTGCGCCTATCCGATCACGCCGTCGACGACCATGGCCGCCGTCTTCCAGGCCGCGGTCGCGAATGGGGCTCGGAACCTGTGGGGCACGCCGCTCGCCTTCGCGGAGCCGGAGTCGGAGCACTCCTCTGCCTCGGCTGCCGAGGGCTTCGCACTGGCCGGTGGCCGCGTCACGAACTTCACTGCTGGGCAGGGCCTCATCCTCATGAAGGAGGTCCTCTACGTCATCGCCGGCAAGCGGCTGCCGGCCGTGTTCCACGTCGGGGCCCGCGCGCTGACCAGCCAGGCGCTCAACATCCACGCCGGCCATGACGACGTCTACGGTGTCGCCGACACCGGCTGGGGCATCGTCTTCGCGCGCAACGCCCAGGAAGCAGCCGACCTGACGGCCATCGCGCGGCGAACGGCCGAGGCGACGGAGACGCCATTCCTCGTCTGCCAGGACGGCTTCCTGACGACGCACACGTTGGAGAACGTGCTCCTGCCCGAGGACGACCTGCTACGCGAGTTCGTGGGCGACCCACGGGCTCACCTGCGCGACCTCTTCGACCCGGCCCAGGCGCTCATGAGCGGCGTCGTCCAGAACCAGGACAGCTACATGAAGGGCCGCATCGCCCAGCGCGGCTTCACCGACCGGGTCGCCCCCCTCCTGGCCCGGGACATGACGCTCTGGGGCGAGCTGACCGGCCGGCATTACGGCCTCGTCGCCCCCTATCGCTGCGACGGCGCCGAGGCGATCCTCGTGGCCATGGGCACGATGGCTGACACCGCCATCTCGGTCGTCGACCACCTGCGTGCCCAGGGCCGCCGCGTCGGGGCCCTGGCCGTGACCAGCTATCGGCCGTTCCCCGCGGCCGAGATCGCCGCTCTGCTGATGGGCGCTGCAGCCGTCGCCGTCGTCGAGCGCGCGGACGAGCCGCTGGCCGCCGACAACCCGCTGACCCGCGAGACGAAGGCCGCCCTCTACGACCACGCGGCCACGCACGGACGCCCCGGACCCGCCGTGCTGACCGTCGCCGCCGGGCTCGGGTCGCGCGACATCTCGGGCGCCGACCTCATCGCCGTCTTCGACCGACTGGCCGAGCCGGCCGTCGTCCGTGCCCAGCCGCGGGCCGTGCTCGGCATCCGTCATCCGCTCGCCATCAGCGCCCCGCCGGTCGATCTGCGCCCGGAGGGTGCCTATTCGATGCGTGGTCACTCCATCGGCGGCTTCGGCTCGGTGACGACGAACAAGGTCGTGGCGACGGTCGTCGGCGAGCTGTTCGGCCTCCACGTCCAGGCGTACCCGCGATACGGGTCGGAGAAGAAGGGCCTGCCGACGACCTATTACCTGACCGTGGCCGACGGACCCATCCGCGAGCACGCCGAGCTGCCGACCGTCGACTTCGTGCCCGTCCACGGCCTCGACGCGTTCGAACAGGGCGACCCGTTGCGAGGGCTGGCCGACGAGGCCGACGTCTTCGTTCAGACCAGCTTGCCCGACCCGGAGGCCATCTGGGCCGCCCTGCCCGCCGCCGTCCGGGCCGAGATGATCGCCCGGCGCCTGCACCTCTGGGCGCTCGATACGGTCGCCATCGCCGCACGGCACGCGCCGCGCGCCGATCTGTCCGTTCGCATGCAGGGCATCGCGCTGGTCGGCGTGTTCCTGCGGGTGACGCCCTTCGCGCGCCGAGCGGGACTCGGTCGCGACGCCCTTTTGAGCGCGGTCCGTCATCAGCTCGAGCGCTTCTACGGCAAGAAGGGCGCCCGCATCGTGGCCGCCAACCTGGCCGTCATCAGCGAGGCATTCGACGGGCTCATCGACGTGACCGGCGTCGTCCTCGGGCTCGTGCCCGTGCCTCGCCCGACGACGACCGCCCTGACGGCCGTGCCGCCAACGACCACCGATCTCATCACGCTGGAGACCGAGAGATGAACGACCTGCGCCGGCCACCGCCGACCGTCGGCGACCTCATGACCCCCGATCCCGTGACCGTCCAGGCCGACGCCCCGCTGGTCGAGGCCATCGAGCTGTTCGATCTCTACCGCGTCCACGGCTTGCCCGTCATCGACGACCTCGGCGACCTGGTCGGCGTGCTCAGCGAGAGCGACCTCGTCCGCGCCCGGACGACCGAGCACATGTGGGACGGCTGGCCCGGCCTCCGCGTCCGCCACCTGATGACCAGCCCGGCCATCACGGCCATCGCCTCGACGCCGCTCGACGAGGCCGTCCGGTCGATGGAAGAGCGTCACATCCACCGCCTCGTCGTGGTCGAGGAGGACGAGCAAGAGACGCCCATCGGCGTCATCTCGATGAGCGACGTCGTGCACGCCATGGCCGAGGCGGCGCGCGATGCCTGAGACGCGGCTCGTCAAGGAGCCGGGCCAGCCCAAGGAGCTCCACGAGGCCGAGCTCGAGGCGGCCGAGCTGGTCCTCGACGTCGAGGCCTACGTCGACGACTTCAACCGATCCGTCGTGACCGCCTACCGTCGCGGCGTGGCCGACGCCGAGCTGCCCGCGAACGCCGGCGTGGCCCGCTCGCTCATCCCGCCCGGCACGGCAGCCGTGCGCGACTTCAGCCACCTCGCGCCGCGCATCCCTGACTTCGTGCGCGAGGCCTGCGTCGGCTGCATGAGCTGTGTCAGCGCCTGTCCCGACACGGCCATCCTGGGCGTCGCCCTGCCCGAGTCGGCGGCGACCGCGGCCATCGACGCCTTCGCGGCCGACGAGCCCGATGCCGCCGCCGCGCGGGCGTCCGCCGCCAGCCACTTCGCGCGGACGACCAAGTACGCCGATGTCCCCGCCCGCCGCGGACTCGAGCCGGCTGCCTTCGGCATCTTCGTCGACCCGCGGCACTGCAAGGGCTGCTCGGCGTGCGTCGATGTCTGTCACGAGCTGGGGTACGACGCCCTGACCATGATCGACAAGCGACCCGTCGAGCCGGCGACCGGCCAGCCGACGCTCGAGCGGTACGCGCGCGACATGCGCTTCTTCCGCTCGCTGCCCGTCACGCCGCCGGAGTATCGCAACGACAAGGCGCTCGCCGACCTGATGCTCGGTGAGGACGCAATCGGCTACGTCGGCGGCGCGGGCTCGTGCGCCGGCTGTGGCGAGGCGACGGCCATCCGGATGCTCGTCGCGGCGACGCGACAGATCCACGGTCCCGAGTCGATGGGCATCGTGGCGGCGACCGGCTGCAACACGGTCTACGGCAGCACGTACCCATTCAACCCCTACCTCGTCCCGTGGACGAACTCGCTGTTCGAGAACGCTCCGGCCGACGCTCTGGGGATCCGCGCACGCTGGGACCAGGCCGGCCACCCCGATCGGCGTCTCTGGGTGCTCGGCGGTGACGGCG
>DATBSD010000019.1:0-4620 GCA_036559965.1 Candidatus Limnocylindrales bacterium | reverse complement strand
CGATGCCGCGCGCCGAGCAGCGGCTCCTGGCCTGCCTCGCCTTGGTCGACCGTCCCCAGCCGCGGTGGACGATCGCCGGACAGCTCTGGCCGGAGACCTCGGAATCACACGCGCTGGGACGACTGCGGACGGCGCTCTGGCGCCTGCGCCAGGTCGACGATGGCTTCGCCCGGGGCGTCGGTGACCAGGTCGCCATCGGTGGCAGCGTGCGAGACGACGTGCACGAGCTGACCGTCCTCGCCCACCACTTCCTGGAGACGCCCAGCGAGGCGAACGAGCGACGCCTCGTCGAGCTGGCCGGGGCCGGCGAGCTCCTGCCCGGCTGGGACGACGACTGGCTCGACGTCGAGCGGGAGCGCGTGCGTCAGCTCCGGCTGCACGCCATGGAGCGATTCGGGGAGCGGCTGGCCGAGGCGGGTCAGTTCGGTCGTGCGGTCGAGGTCGGCCTCGCGCTGGTGGCCGACGATCCACTCCGCGAGAGCGCGCGACGCGTGCTCATGCGCGCGCACGCCGGTGAGGGCAACCTGCACGAAGCGCTGGCCCAGTACCGCGCCTACCGGACGGTGATGCGCGAGGAGCTCGACATCGACCCATCACCCCAGATGGAGGCGCTCGTCGCCGAGCTCGGCATCCGCGGCTAGGCACGGCGAGCGCCGCCCGGACATGGCGAGAGGGCCGCTCGGGTGCGGCCCTCTCGCTGCGTGGTGTCGGGGCGGAGCAGGGCCCCCGACGCGGGGACTACTTGGGTGGACGCGGCACCAGGCAGGTCACGCTGGCGGCGTTGCCGCTGCCATCCGTGGCCGTCACGACGGCGTCGCCGGGGCTCACGATGTGGGCCGCGACGGCACCGGCTTGACCCTTGGTGCTGCCCATCTTCTTGCTGCTCGGCTCAGCGCCGTCAGCTTGGGTGTACTTGATGACATCGCCGCTTCGGAACGGGTCGCCGTTCGGGCGCCCGAGGCCGTTGACGTCGATGTCGATGGAGTCGGTCGGCCAGACGTCGTCGGTCGCCTCGAGGAGGTAGAAGCCGTCCTCGTTCTGGCCACCCTTGGTCCGGGCAACGTCGTGTTGCCGGCGGGTGGCGTGTTCTGGCCGTGCGGATTCACTGTCTCGACGCAGGTCACCTCCGGCGGCGTGGTGTCGAGCCAGTGCTTCTCGACGGTCTCGCAGACCTCTTCGCCGTCGATCTCGAGGCAAGCCTCGATGCTGTCGGTGCCGAGGCTGCCCGGTGCGACCGGGACGTCGTACGTGAAGGTGACGACGCCGCTGGCGTCGGTCGTGCAGTCGGCGTTCGGGCTGCAGGTGCCCGTCTCGCCGGCGTTCGCGCCACCGACCGTGAAGTCGACGACGCGCGGGTTGGCGGCCACGTAGGCCGCGTCGCCCAGAAGCGTCGCCGTGACGGCGTGCTCGTTGTCGGTGCCCAGCTCGTTGTCCTCGGTCGCCGGCTCGAGGGTTAGCTTGAGCAAGTGGATGGTCTTGCAGTCGGTGACCGAGGCGGTGCCCCCGGCGTCGGTGCCGGTCGCCCGGACGCAGATGGTGTGGTCGCCGACGCCGAGGCCATTGACCGGCGTCTCGTAGGGCGCCACCTTGACCAGGAAGTCGCCGTTGGCCGGCAGCGTGATGTCGATGTCGCCCGCCGGGATGGCGCTGAAGGCGCCGCCGTCGACGGAGATCTCGAGCGACTCGAGCGTCGAGCCGATGGCCTCCTCGATGAGGTCCCCGAGCTGCGACACGTCGCTCACCTGGGTGCACGTCCCGACGCCTGCCGTCGAGAGCGCTGCGATGTCGTTCAGGCTGCCGGTCCCGCCATCGAAGATGCACGTCGGGCCGGTCCCGAGGGCGAAGGTATGGATGGTCGTGCCTGCCGGCACCGAGAGGGCGAGCGTGCTGATGTTCACGCCGACCATGACCGACTGGTCGTCGGCGTCGGACAGGAAGAGCAGCAGGTTGGTGGTGTTCGTGTTGGCTGCGTCGTTGATGACGGCGAAGGCGCTCGTGAGCCCATCGGCGTAGTTCGTCTGACCGGCCGGTGCCAGCGCGAAGGCAGCATCCTCGAGGTCCGGGATGGCGTTGCCATTGCCATCGAAGGCGGGTGCCACGATGAGCTGCGTCCCGGCAGCGCCGAGGTCGACGTCGTGGGTCGCGCCGGTGCTCGCGAACGATGCCAGGCCGGTCAGGGTGACCGGCGAGAGCGGATCGGCGGCCGTCTGATTGGCATCCGAGACGCCCTCCTGGGCGCAGACCATGCGCGTATCGGTGACGGCGTCACCGGTGCAGTCGACGCCCGCGTTGGCGACCATGCTGCCGGACGTATCGACCGCGTAGACGGCCGTGATCGGGACCCCGGCGCCGATGGTTGCGGTGCCCGCATCGGTGATGTCGATGGTGGTGCCGGGCACGTTGAACTCCGTGCCGGCGACGGGGCTCGTGTTGTCGACGGTCAGGGGAGTGCCGCCGGGCAGGAAGCCCGATGTCAGCGCAGGTGCGACGCCGACCGAGAGGGCCGTCAGAAGCGCCGCCGCCGGCAGTGCCAGGCCGAATCGCCGACGCCGAGACGACCCCAGACGAGGCCGCGGCGCGGTGAGATCGGTGGTGGATCTCTGGTGCCGGGTGCCATCGGCCGCAGGTTCGACCGGCGAGACCGCCGAGTCGGGGTGATCCATGCTCCGCTCCTTTCGTAGCAGGCAAGTCCGCCCGGGTCCCCGAGAGACAGTGGCTGTGAGCACGTGGACGGCCGCGTCACGCCGGCGTCACGGCTTCGTCACGGAACCGAACGCTCCGACCGGCCTCCGAGGACAGGACGGATGGCCGTGTCGGCGCTCACCGCTGGAGCGCAGCATGCTGGCAGGTGCCGGTCGTCGAGCCGGCCGTCGCGAGGTGTCCGAGATGCATGCCCACCTGATCCCAGCCGATCACCGCATCGCGCGACCGTGGTACGCCTGGCTCGGCGTGGCGCTCGAGCTGGCCACCGCGGTGACGGCCATCCCCGTCGGTTGGATGCTGATGACAGACCCGACGGGCGCCGGCATCGGCCTTCCGAGCGACTGGATCGAGAGTTCGCCCTTCGGCAGCTACCTCATCCCAGGGCTCTACCTCTTCGCCGTCAACGGCGTCGGCATGGTCATCGCGGCCGTCCTGACGGGCATCCGACACTGGTCGGCGCCTTGGCTGACGGCGGCACTGGGCGTCGGGCTCATCGTCTGGATCCTCGTCCAGCTCGCGATCATGCCCGAGACCATGTGGCTGCAGTGGACCTTCCTGTCGGTCGGTATCGCGATGGGTCTCGTGGCACTGTTCTGGCTCCGCCGAACCGACCAGCTGCGGCTCTGGTAAGGGACTCGGTCGAGGGACCGGCCTACGCCCGCCTGGCCGGAGCCCAGTCGCGGTCGAGGGTCAGCGCGAGTCGTTCCTCGCGCGTCAGGGCGGCCACTCGCCCGGCCTCGCGCACGAGGTCGATGCACGCGAGTTCGGGGATCGGGTCACCTGGCTCGAAGGTCAGGAAGCGGACCTTGCGCAGCTTGAGATGGGCGCCCTCGAGGCGACCCTCCGGGTCGGCCATCGCGACGCCGTACTCGAAGCCCAGATGGATATGGATGGGCTCGGGCGCGATGAAGGCGAAGTAGCGCGTCTTGCGGCCGATCGGCAGGTCGTAGCCGAGCAGTGCCCAGCCCGAGCGGACGCGCTCGATCGCCTCGGGCACGGCCGCTCGCACGACGCGGCGCAACGTCTCGGCGGCGCCGCGGATCGTGTCGGGGTATGGGGCCAGGAACAGCTCTGGTGGCAGCGTGTCGGCCGACGGCGTGCGCGCCATGGCGGCCATCATGCCCTGCTTCGCGCATCGCCGCGTGGGCCCGGGTTCAGTCGCCGCGTTCCTGTGGAGAACGTAAGCGACGGCTCGGCAGCCAGAGTCGTCGGATCCGTTCCCCCGGAGAACCGACTCGGCGATTCCGCTTGGAACTCGGCGCTTTCGTTCCTGCCGGGAACGGTTCTGCCGCGCCGCGGGCGATCCTCGTCGGTTGCGTTCCGGGGAGGAACGCGGTTGGGACGTCGCGCTTCTGCGGGATGGCGCTGAGCAGAGGCCGGAGCACGGCGAACCCGATGTGCGAACCTTGGGCGGCGTTCGTTCGTCTGGATGGGGGTGCCGACCTTGAGCGTCCTTCGCGCGCCGGCCCCGGGAGGGGACGATCCGGCCACTGGCTCGGAGCGCGAACTGGGCCTTGACGATGCCCGCGTCCGGTTCATGCGGCTCGCCCATCGCGACATGGATCGCGCCTACCGACTGGCCGGGCTCATCCTGAGCGACGCCATCGAAGCCGAGGATGCGGTCCAGGACGCCCTGCTGCGTGGCTGGGCGGCGGCATCGAGCCTCCGCGACGTCGACGGCTTCCAGGCCTGGTTCGACCGCATCCTGGTCAACGGCTGCCGCGATCGCCTGCGCCGGCGCAAGACGATCCGCTTCATCGCGCTCGATCCGACGATGGATCCGGCGGCGTCCGGCGACCCCCTCCGGGCAATCGCCGAGCGCGATGCCTTGCTCGACGGCCTGCGCAGCCTCGATCCCGATGAGCGAGTGGTCGTCGTCCTCCACTACTGGGCCGACCTCTCGCTCGAGCACATCGC